>NZ_LT607753.1:4000273-4307986 GCF_900090295.1 Micromonospora coxensis
ACGGTCTGGCCCGATCCCCGTCGGCAGGGGTCGGTCACGGGGCAAGCTGGGTCCTTGTGGACAGGGAACAGGTCGCCCGCTGGCTCGGGGCGTACGAACACGCGTGGCGGACGCCCGGGACGGACCCGCTCGCCACGATCTTCACCCCGGATGCGAGCTACCGGCAGGGGCCCTACCGGGCACCGGTCGTCGGCCTGCCCGGCATAGCCGGGATGTGGGAGGACGAGCGTCGTGGACCGGACGAGGTGTTCCACCTGACGAGCGAGATCGTCGCGGTGGAGGGTGACACGGCGGTGGCGCGGATCGAGGTCCGCTACGGCGAACCGGTCGCGCAGGAGTACCGCGACCTGTGGATCATGCGCTTCGCCGAGGACGGGCGGTGCAGGTCGTTCGAGGAGTGGCCGTTCTGGCCGGCGCAGCCGATCGCCGTGTCCCGTCCCGAGGAAGGCTGACCCGAGGGCGCGACGACGGCCGTGAGGGCCCGAGCTGCGCTGGCAACGCCGGCCGGCGACGGGCACGGCGGACTGCGGGCCGCCGCGCCCGTCGTGCCGGTTCAGGACCGCGTCGACTGACCGATCAGGTACGAGTCGACGCTCGCTTGGACCTGGAGGTCGACCTGGAAGCGCCGCTGCCAGGCGACGGCGGCCCGGCCTCCGGGGGTCACCGCGGCGGTCGGCATCGTGCCGTTCGGCACCACCACCTGCGTGGCGCCGAACGTCCCCGACCGGTTCACCCGCCGCGCGGCGATGCTGCTGACCGAGCCGTCGATCCCCTGCCCCTGCCAGACCACGATGCCGTCACCGTCGTCGTCGACCCGGACGGAGTGCATCCGGCCGAAGGCCGACAGCAGGACCGGCTCTCCGACCGTCCCGGTCCGGCTGACCGCGGCGGAGTACAGGTGCCCCCGCTCGAACAGGTCCCAGGTCAGCAGCATGTCGCCGTCGAGGTCGCCGGCGATCGAGTAGTTCACCGGGTCGGTGTGCGCGGAGGGGGTGAGCTGGCGGACGTCGCCGACGGTCCCCTCGCGGGACAGCCAGCGGCCCCAGATCTGATCGCTCTGGTCGGCGGCGGTCCAGTGCCGCCAGGTGACGAGCGCATCGCCGTCCCGGTCCACGGTCACCTTGGCGGTGAAGTGGCGGTCGATCGGCGAGAGGGGCGCCGACACCGTCCTGAGTTCACCGAGGGTCCCGTCGGCGCGGAGCGTCCGGGCCTGCACGACGTTGTCGTTGGCCCAGGCGAGGACGGCGTCGCCCTCCCGGTCGTACGCCACCGCCGGGGTCTCCGCGTGCGCGGGGGTCGTGGCGAGCGCCACGGCCGGCGACAGGGATCCGCTGCTGCTCCAGCGGCGCATCATCGGGCGGACGGCGACGTCCTCGTCCCACTCGATCCAGGTGATCACGGCGTCACCGTCGGCGTCGACGGCGACGTTCGTCCCGTGCACCGTCAGGCCGGCGCCGGACAGCTCCACGAGCGGACCGAGCACCCCGTACCGGGAGACGCGCCGCGCGTAGGCGTGGTAGTCGACGCCGTCGTACGCGTGCCACACCACGAGCGCGTCGCCGTCGTCGTCCAGGGCGACCTTCGGCGCACGCGGGTCCTGCCCGTACGGCGACACGGTGGTGGTGGCGCCCCAGGTGCCCCGGTAGCTGCGGGGCTTGATCTGGACGTACCGGTAGCGCGGGTAGGTGTGGTCCTCCCGCACCCAGGTGAAGAGCGCGTCGCCCTGCCGGTCGAAGGCCTGGTGCTGGTCGTAGGAGTCGTAGCCGGCCGGGGATATCGAGGCCGGTGCGCCGAGCGCGGCCGAGGCGGCCGTCGGTGCCGAGACGAGACAGGTGAGGGAGAGGGTGACCGCCATGGTCGCGGCAAGAGGTCGCAGCCTTCTGCGGGTCATCGGTGAGGCCTCCGAACATTCCGGGTTCAGGCGGTGACTTCCGGTAGCGTGACGGGCCGGTCGAGCGGGCATCGCGCGGCAGAGGCGCTGCTCTCGCCCTCGTTACGGCCGGTCGGAGCATAGAGGAAGTCGCCGACGCCCGTGGCCCGGTGCGGTCAGCGCACCGATGTGGACGGACGCCACGTTGCCCGGCACGCATAGCCTGCGGGGGTGAACTGGTCGACTCTCGCCGGGACGATCCTGACGCTCGCCGCCGGCGCCCTCATCGGTCTGGTGCCCGCGCTGCTGATCGAGCGGCGCAAGGAGAGGCGTCAGCTGGCGACCCGGTGGGACGCCCCGCTCTACGAGCTGAGCGTGGAGTTCGCCTCGGCGGTCCGGATCTTCCGCCACGCGGCCTCCCGGCTGGCGGACGCGTCGGACCCGGTCGATCACCGGGAGCGTACGGAGGAGGAACGGCAGCGGTTGAACGCCCTGCTCGAACAGATCCGGCTGGTCGGTGACGAGCGGGTGCAGCGCGCCGCGCGGATGGTGGTCCGCCACTCGTGGGCGGTGCTGCGGGTGGTCGAGGGGCACGAGGACGAGCGCGCGGCGGAGTATCCCGGCCGGTCGCCGGAGACCCGCCTGACCGACGCGCTGCACGAGTTCATCCGTGCCGTACGGGTGCAGCTGCGGGTGCCGAACGCGGAGCGGATCGCCTCCGACGAGCCCGACGACTGGCCGGAACTGGCCGGCGGGCAGCGTCCGTTCCGGATCGGCCTGCCGTCCCGCTGACGGTCCCACCGCGCCGACCGGCGGGGACGGCGAGGCCCGGACCGCGTCGGTCCGGGCCTCGCGCGGTACGCCTCAGCCGTTCTCGCGGTCCGGGCTCTCCAGCCGGAAGAAGTTGCTCTGCCGGCCGTCGGAGCGTTCCTCCTGGTAGATGAAGTTGAGCCGGCGCTGGTCGAAGGTGGCGAACCAGTCGTCCCAGCTGATCTCGCGCAGCCGGTCCTCGCGCCCGTTGGCCGGGAAGTCGAACCGCAGCACGCCCGGGTGCCCGTCGTGCTCGCTGCCGTCCACCGTGGTCGGCAGTCCGCCGCGCGCCTCGGCCCACTGCCGGATCACGTCGTGGTCGGTGGTGACCAGGCTGCGGCCGGGCCGCTCCGGCTCGTCGTCCGGGGAGGTGATCTCCTGGGAGTACCGGACCGAGGACGAGGTGTGCGCCCCCGTCCGCGCCCCGCCGCCGTCGTCGGACCGGGACGACCGGCCGCTGCCGGACGAGCGGGCGCCGCGCGTATCGGCGGCCGAAGACCCGGAGGAACGACCGGAACCGGTCCGGCCGCCCCCACCGGACGACGAACCGTCTTTCAAGCTCTTGACCAGGGCCTTGACCAGCTGGTCCTTCTTCATCCCGTCGGTGCCGCCGACGCCGCGCCGGGCCAGCCGGCTGCGCAGCTCGTCGACCTTCAGCCGGGCGATCCCGCTCTCGTCGATGTCGGGGGTGTTCGGGGTCTGGTTGCCCGGAGGGTTCCTGGTCGCGGTCGAGCCGCCGCCGCGGCCCGAGGTGTTCTGCGTGGGCATCGCACGTCATCCTCTCTCGACCCGTGTCCGTCGGTGCCGCCGCGTACGGCGGTCGGGCCTACGAGGAAGATCAGTACCCTCAGCGATCAGCTCAAACATGGCGCCGTCGCGACGCGGGCTACCCCCGGTACAGCGAGTCCAGGTACGCCGGGCCGTAGTGGCGCTCCAGGTCGGCGAGGCTCTCCGGCACCGCCTCCACCTCCTTGGCCAGCCGGGGCCGGGGCGGCAGCGCCTCCGGCCGCCAGCTCTCCGGCCGCCACAGCTCGGAGCGGAGGAACGCCTTCGCGCAGTGGTAGAAGATCTGCTCGACCGTCACCTCGACCGCCAGGACCGGGCGGTGCCCCTTGACCACCATGTCGTCGAACCACGGCGCGTCGCGGATCAGTCGGGCCCGGCCGTTGATCCGCAGCGTGTCGGTGCGGCCGGGGATCAGGAAGATCAGGCCGACGTGCGGGTTGTCGAGGATGTTGCGGTAGCCGTCGGCGCGCCGGTTGCCCGGCCGTTCCGGGACGGCGATGGTGGTGTCGTCCAGCACCCGGACGAAGCCGGCCGGGTCGCCCTTGGGGGAGACGTCGCAGCTGCCGTCCGCCCCGGCGGTGGCCACCAGGCAGAACGGCGACGCGGCCAGCCACTGCCGGTCCCGTTCGTGCAGCACCACCCGCTCCTTGGCGATCGCCCGCGGCGTCGGCGTCCCCAGCAGGTCCCGTAGCTCCTCCGGCGAGGTGATCTCCACCGTCACGTCCGTCTCCCCCGTCCGTTGATCCTCCGGAGCGGCCGGTGGGATTCCGGCCCCCGCCCGTCAGCCTAGGCGGGCGTGGCGAGCGTGAGGTTTGCCCGCGACAGCGGCGGGTACCGCCTCACCCAGCGCCCCCGGACGCGAGCAGTGGGAGGCCCACCGTGGAGAGCAGACTCAAGGTGCTCGGCCATCCCGTGCACCCGATGCTGGTGATGTTCCCGGTGGCCCTCCTGGTCACCGGCACGCTCTTCGACATCGTCGACACCGTCGGCGGTCCCGACTTCCTCGGCGAGGTGGCGTACTGGAACATCACGATCGGCCTGGTCGGCGGCCTGCTGGCCGCGGCGGCCGGCACCTTCGACCTGCTCGCCATCCCGGCCGGCACCCGCGCCAAGCGGGTGGCGCTCACCCACGCCGCCGCCAACGTCGCGGTGGTCCTGCTCTTCGCCGCCGTCTGGGTGGTCCGGCTCAACGCGGAGTCCCGGGCGGCCGGCGGCGCGCTGATCGCCATCGAGGTGGTCGGTCTGGCCCTGCTCGGCGTCAGCGCCTGGCTCGGCGGTGAGCTGGTCGACCGGCTCGGCGTGGGCGTGGACGCCGACGCCGGCCTGGACGCCCCCAGCTCACTGCGGTCCACCTCGGCCGCCCAGCGGATCGGAGAGATGCGATGACGGAACAGTCCGGAGGGTTCGGCCGGGGATGGCGGGGGCGGCAACAGGGCTGGGACCCGATGGGGGAGCTCCAGTCGCTGCGCTCCGAGCTGAGCCGCCTGGTCGGTGGCGGCCGTGGCGCGTCCCCGGACGTCGAGCTGGCCGAGACGGCCGACGGCTGGGAGGTGGTCGTCCGGCTGCCCGGCGTCGCGCCCGAGGAGGTCGCCGTCGAACTGGACGACCGGGAGCTGTGCGTCCGGGCCCGTTCCGAGGCCGAGGTCAACGCCGACCAGGGCATCCCGGGCGGCTTCGAGACGCGCGGCTTCGAGTACCGCGTCGACCTGCCGTCCCGGGTGGACCCGGAGGCCATCGACGCGGTGATGGACCACGGCCTGCTCCGCGTCCACCTGCCCCGGGCGAAGCGGCCCGCGCCGCGCACCATCACCGTCGGCCGTGCCGGCTACCGCGGCGGTCCCGCCGCCGGGGGTACGACCACGGTGACCGACCCCGCGGCGGACCGGGAGCTGCACCACCCCGACACCGCCCTCGACCGGCCGTAGGGATCGCGTGGGCACCCCGTCCCTGCTCGGCCCGGTGGGCGAGCGCGTCCCCGACGTCGCCCGGATCGCCGTGCTGCGGGCCAACGCGCTCGGCGACTTCATCTTCCTGCTGCCCGCCCTGGAGTCGCTGCGGGCCGCGTACCCGGAGGCGGAGATCGTGCTGCTCGGCGCGCCGTGGCACGCGGCGCTCTGGCGCGACCGGCCCGGCCCGGTGGACCGGGTGCTGGTGATCCCCCCGGCCCCCGGCATCCGCGACCCCGGCCCCGGCGAGGAACCCGGCTCCATGGACGACTTCCTGGACGCGGTGGCCGGGGAGCGCTTCGACCTGGCGTTGCAGGTGCACGGCGGCGGCGGCAACTCCAACCCGCTCGTCAACCGGATGGGCGCCCGGGTCACCGCCGGGCTGCGGGCCGAGGGCGCGCCCCCGCTGGACCGCTGGATCCGGTACGTCTACTACCAGCACGAGGTGATCCGCTACCTGGAGGTCACCGCGCTGGTCGGCGCGCCGGCCGTCACGATCGTCCCGGCGCTGACCGTCACCGACACCGACCGTGCCGAGGCGCGCGACGTGCTGGGCGCGCCCGTGGGACCGCGCGTCGCGGTGCACCCCGGGGCCACCGACAGCCGCCGACGCTGGCCCGCCGAACGTTTCGGCGAGGTCGCCCGGGCGCTGCACCGCGACGGGTACGAGGTGCTGGTCACCGGCACCCCCGCCGAGCAGGAGCTGGTCGACGCGGTGGTCGCCTCGGCCGGCGTGCCGGTGCGCCCGCAGGTCGGCACGCTCAGCCTCGGTGGGCTGGCCGCCGCGTACGAGGGGTGCGACCTGCTGGTCTCCAACGACACCGGCCCGCTGCACCTGGCCGGCGCGGTGGGCACCGCCACGGTCGGCGTCTACTGGCTCGGCAACCTGATTAACGGGGCGACCCCGCTGCGCGCCCGGCACCGCCCGATCGCCTCCTGGACGACCCACTGCCCGGTCTGCGGCGTGGACTGCACCCCCGGGATCTACCCGCACCGTCCCGGCGACGGTGACTGCCCGCACCGGGACTCGTTCGTCACCGACGTGCCGGCGATCGAGGTGCTGGAGGCCGCCGCCGAACTGCTGCACCCGGAGCCGGGCGCACCTCGCGTCTGACCGTCCCCGGTGGGTGTCGACGCGGGACCGAGCGGGGTCAGGCCGGTTGCGGGGTGTCCGAGTCGGCGAGCACGACCTCCCACGCCTCCACGTCCCGCTCGGTGACCGTGGTCGGCGACTCCAGGTGGTACGCCCCGCTGGGCAGGACACCGGCGCCGCCGTGGCGCGCCAGCACCGCGAGCTGCGCGGCGACGTCCTCGCCCTGGTGCTTCTCCTGCACCCGACGCCAGAAGTCGAAGCCGCCGGAGTCCACCAGCGCGGCCCGGTCGTACAGCACGCAGCCGCCGATCCAGGAGACCTTGTACGCCCGCCAGGCCCCCGGCGGCAGGTCCAGCTTGCGGGTCACGTGCAGCAGGTTCGCCGCCGGGTGGATCGACGCCCGGTCCCACTCGGGGCTGCCCGGCCGGATCCGCTCGGGCACCACCGGCCCGTCCCACTCCTCGTAGTGCGCGTGCGTCTCCGGGCGCACGTCGTCGGCGTACGACAGACCGTGCACCGCGTTGCCCACGAAACCGCAGCCCAGCTCCCCGATCGCGGTGACCAGCCGGTGCAGGGTCCCCGGTTCCAGCCAGACGTCGTCGTCGAGGCAGAGCACGTACCGGGCCACCGACCGGTCCAGCAGGTACGCGCGGTGTTCGGCCAGCCCGCGCCGGGGCAGCCGGCGGGTCAGCAGCACCGGGTGTCCCCGGTGGCGCAACGCCCGGACCATGGTGGCCGCCGCCGGGTGCGCGTACGCCGGCTCCCCGTCGGACTGGTCGCTGACCACCACGCCGAAGCCGTCGACGCCCTCCTGGGCGGCCAGCCCGGAGAGGGTGACCGCCAGCTCGGCGGGACGGTTGCGGGTGGGCACCAGCACGTCGAGCTGCCGGGGCCGGCGGAAGTCCTCGGCCGTGCCGAGGTCGAGCGGTCGGTTCACGCGGTCCTGCCCGTGCTCTGCGGTGTGACGCCGTCCTGCGGCGTGTCCTGCGAGGTGGCCGGCGACATCGGGCGGGTGGCCCCACCGGGCCGGGTCGGCTGCGCCGACGAGGCCGCTTGGGCGCGGATCCGCTCGATGATGGCCGAGGTGGAGCGGTCCGGCACGTACCCGAGGGTGCGGACCTGGCCGCCGAGCCGCCGTACCAGCGGGGCCTCGGGCACCATCTCCGGCGGGTAGTCGCCGCCCTTGACGTAGACGTCGGGGCGGACCGTCTCGATCAGTCCGGCCGGTGAGTCCTCCTCGAAGACCACCACGTGGTCCACGCAGGAGAGCGCGGCCAGCAGCGCGATCCGGTCCTCCACCGGGTTGACCGGCCGGTCCGGTCCCTTCAGCCGTCGGACGCTGCCGTCGGAGTTGACCGCCACCACCAGCAGGTCACCCAGGGCGCGGGCCTGTTCCAGGTAGCGCACGTGCCCGGGGTGCAGCACGTCGAAGCAGCCGTTGGTGAAGACGATGGCCCGGCCGGCCCGACGGTGGTCGGCCACGATCGCGGCCAGCTCGTCCTTGCCGACCAGGGTCGGGTGGGCGGTGCCGTCCGGGGTCGTGCCGAGCGCGGCGAGCAGGTCCTCGCGCCGGCACACGCAGGTGCCGGTGTCCGACACGGTGATCGTCGCGGCGAGCTGGGCGAGTTGGGCGGCGGTGGCCAGCGGCGCGTCGGCGGCCAGCGCCAGCGTCATCGCCGCCAGGTACGCGTCCCCCGCGCCGACCGCGTGGCTGGCCGGGACCGGTGTGCTGTGGCTGCGGCGCGGCTCGCCGTCCGCACCGGCGACCACCGCCCCCTCGGTGTCCAGGGTCACCGCCACCACGTCCGCGCCGGTGTGTTCACGCAGCTCGGCCAGGCGGGACTCGGCGAGCAGCGCCCGGTCGACGCCCTCACCGGCCGAGGTGTTCACGGTGACTCCGGTGCCGGTGACGGTCAGCCCGTCCCCGGTCATGGCCACCCGGTCCTCGCCGGGCGTCGGCTCGCCGGTCGGGGCGCCGGGCGTCCGGGCGCCGCCCGGGAGCGGCCCGACGGTCAGGCCGGCGTCGTCCGGGGCCGGCCCGCCGGTGGGAACCGCGCCGCGCCCGTCGTCCGCGCCGAGGTGTCCGGTCGGGGCTTGGCCGAAGCCGGGCGGGTCGGTGCTCAGGTGCCGCTCACCCGCGCCGCCCGGGGCGGCCCCGACGACGAGTTCGGACGGGCCGTCGGCCGGATCGGACGGCGGGTGGTCGAGGTGCAGGGCGTTGCCCGCGCGGGCCGGGGCGGGCGGTGCGCCGAAACCGGCGGCGGCGCGGGCCAGCAGCCGGGTCGCCTCGGCGAAGCTCGGGGTCACCACGGTCGGCGTGAGCCCTCGCCAGTCGGCCAGGTCGTGCGCGTCGAGCGCCACGGTGCCGAACCGGTTCCGGTTGGCGACCAGCCAGGCGCGTACCGGCGCGGGCAGCGCGCCCAGGCCGTAGTCGCAGACCACCAGGGTGGGCGTCGCGCCACCACCGACCGCCTTCAGCTCCTCGGTCGCGCAGTCCAGCGCGGTGAGCAGCCGTCCCACGCCGTCGGCGTCGAGCGGGTCCTCCGGGTCACCGGAGTCCTCCCGCAGCAGGATCTGGTTGCCGGCCAGCATCCGCCGCTTCACCGGCGTCGGGCGGTGCTGCTGGCCGACCGTACGGTCCCAGACGCCGGCCCGGTCCAGGCAGTCGTGCAGTTCGTCGCCGGCCACGTCGGCGCCGACCGGGGCGACCAGCAGCGCCCGGCCGCCCAGGGTGGCGATGTTGACCGCCGTGTTGGCGGCCCCGCCGGCCGCGGAGATGCGCCGGCGCAGGGTGAGGACCGGGGCGGGTGCCTCGCGGCAGAGCCGGTCGGACTCGGCGAACCGCCACTCGTCGAGCATGGCGTCGCCGACGACCAGGACGGGACGCCCGAGCCAGCTCTCCACGACGGTGGACAGCCGGCGCTGTTCCGCTGCTGCTCCTGCCATGCCTTCCGGACTCCCCCGAGGGTCCCGGACCAAACCTGCGCACCGGCCGGCCCCGCCGAGGCATGTTTCACCCGCCGAGGGAAACAAGGCGGGATGACCACCCACGCCCAGGACGCCCCGGTGCTCACCCCCCGTCAGCTCCGGTTGCTGATGTTCGGTCTGATGACCGGGATGCTGCTGGCGGCGCTGGACCAGACCATCGTCGGCACCGCCCTGCCCACCATCGTCGGTGAGCTGGGCGGGATCAACCACTACTCGTGGGTGGTGACGGCGTACCTGCTCGCCTCCACCGCCTCGACCCCGCTGTACGGCAAGATGGCCGACCTGTACGGACGCCGCCCGGTCTTCCTCTTCTCGATCGGCACGTTCCTGCTCGGCTCGCTGCTGGCCGGGCTGTCGCAGGACATGACCCAGCTGATCGTCACCCGGGGTGTGCAGGGCATCGGCGCGGGCGGGTTGATGACGCTGGCGTTCACCATCGTCTCGGACGTGGTGTCACCCCGGGACCGGGGCCGCTACCAGGGCCTCTTCGGCGCGGTGTTCGGGTTGTCGTCGGTGGCCGGCCCGCTGGTGGGCGGCTACTTCGCCGAGTCGAACTGGCGTTGGATCTTCTACCTGAACGTGCCGCTGGCGATCCTGGCCATCGTGGTCTGCTACCACGTCATGCGGTTGGTCCCGTTCACCCGGCGCGACCACGCGGTGGACTGGGTCGGCGCGGGGCTGCTGGTCGCCGGGGTGAGCTGCCTGCTGCTCGCGCTGAGCTGGGGCGGCAACGAGTACGCCTGGGGCTCCGGCGTGATCGTCGGACTCTTCGCCGCCGGGGTGGTGCTCGGGGTGCTCTTCCTGCTCCAGGAGGCCCGGGTCGCCGAGCCGATCCTGCCGTTGCGGCTGTTCCGCAGCGCCACCTTCACGCTGGCCAACTCGGCCGGCTTCGTGCTCGGTCTGGTGATGTTCGGGTCGATCATCTTCATCCCGCTGTACCTCCAGATCGTCCGGGGCGCCTCGCCGACCCGCAGCGGCCTGCTCATGCTGCCGATGATGGCCGGCATCATCGTCACCTCGATCGTCACCGGGCGGGCGATGAGCCGGATCGGCCGGTACAAGTGGTTCCCGGTGGCCGGCTCGGTGGTGCTCCTGGCCGGCATGCTGCTGTTCACCCGGCTGGAGGTGGACACCTCGCTCTGGGCCGCCTTCGGCTACATGGTGGTGATCGGCGTCGGGCTGGGCCTGTGCATGCAGTCGCTGATCCTCGCCGTGCAGAACGCGGTCGACGTGCGTGACCTGGGGGCGGGCACCTCCGCGGCGACGTTCTTCCGCTCGCTGGGCGGCTCGTTCGGGGTGGCGATCCTCGGTGCCGTGCTCTCCTCGCGGCTCACCGCGCAGCTCGCCGACCGGCTGCCCGGGGCGATCGCCCAGCTCCCGCCGGAGCAGCGGGCAGCGGTGGCGGCCGGCGGCGGGGCGGACATCTCGATCAACGACCCGGCGACCATCCTGGCCCTGCCCGGCCCGGTCCGCGCCGCGATCCAGGCCGCCTTCGTCGAGTCGCTGCACCTGGTCTTCCTGACCACCGGTCTGATCGCGATCCTCGCCGTGCTGGTCACCCTGGCCCTGCCGGACCACCAGCTGCGGGGCGCCGGCCCGCAGGGCGCGACCGGCGGCGCGGACCCTCTCGGGGGCCGGGCCCCGGCCCCCGGCGGCAAGCCGCTGGCGAAGGAGTCCCCGCAGGAGGCCGCCGCCGAGATGGAGGCCAAGTCCCAGACGATGCTCTGACCGTCCCGGGTCAGGCGTCGTCGGGACGCGCCGGGCCGACGTCGGCGGAGGCGCGCAGCAGGGTACGGACGAGGGCGAGCGGCGCCC
This sequence comes from Micromonospora coxensis, assembly GCF_900090295.1. NCBI lineage: Bacteria > Bacillati > Actinomycetota > Actinomycetes > Micromonosporales > Micromonosporaceae > Micromonospora > Micromonospora coxensis. The sequence continues at coordinate 4,011,582 of NZ_LT607753.1, forward strand.
AGGCGGCACGGCCGCGGCGGACGACCGCGTACGAACGCAGGACGACCCCGGGATTCGCCAGGGGGAGCAGCCGTACGCCGGGGAGGGTGGGCTGGTCGGCGGGGAGCAGTCCGACCCCGAGCCCCGCGACGATCAGGTCCTGGACGAGTTCCAGGCTGTCGGCGCGGTGCTCGACGCGGGGCTCGAAGCCGGCCATCGCCGCGACGGCGCGCACGACCACCTCGTCGGCGGTGTTGCGGGAGTTGACGATCCAGTCGTGCTCCCGGAACCGGGCGAAGACGTCGGCGGCGGAGCCGCCGGGATCGGGGCTGTCCGCCGGCGCCCCGAGGCTCCACGCTGTGGACCAGAGCGGGACCGCCTCGACGGTGCGGTCCGTCGGCGCCGGCGCGAGGTGGTAGTCGTACGTCAGCGCCAGGTCGACGTCGTCCGCCGCGAGCAGCGCGTACGCCTCGGCCGGCTCGTGCTCGTGGATGCGCAGCCGTACCCGGGGGTGATGGGCGGCGAGGTCGGCGGCGACCGGCAGCAGGGAGCGGCGTACGGCGGTGGCGAAGCCGGCGACCCGGACGGTGCCGGCCGGCTCGGCCGACGGGTCGAGGTCGAGCCGGGCGGCGTCGACCGCGGCCAGGATGGTCACCGCGTGCTCGGCCAGCCGCCGCCCGGCGGGGGTGAGGCGGACCCGGCGGCCCTGCGGCTCGATCAGGGTCGCGCCGACCTCCCGGGACAGCACCGCGAGCTGCTGCGAGACGGTGGAGGTGGTCACCCCGAGGTCCTGGGCGACCTCGCGCATCGAGCCGAGGCGGGCCAGTTCGCGCAGCAGGCGAAGGCGGCGGAGGTCCATCCGACAGATTGTTCATCAACATCGAACAGTGCGTCCACCAATGCCACGTGGACGTGAACGGTTGCTGCGGGCTCTACTGGACGGCATGGCTCCCACCCGTGCGGGCGCGGCGATGGCCGTCGCGTCGATGCTCTTCGTCCAGCTCGGCCTCGCCGCCTCGGTCTCCCTCTTCGACCGGGTCGGTCCGGAGGGCGCGGCCTGGCTGCGGCTGGCCTGGGCCGGGGTGCTGCTGGCCGTCGTGCTCCGTCCCCGCCCGTCCCGCTTCTCCCGGCGCGCCCTGCTCGCCTGTGTCGCGCTCGGCGTGGTGACCGCCGGGGTCACCATGCTGTTCATGGCGGCGGTCTCCCGACTCCCGCTCGGTACGGCCAGCGCGCTGGAGTTCCTCGGTCCGCTCGGCGTGGCGGTGGCCCGGGGCCGGGGTCGCACGAAGCTCTGGGCGGCGCTCGCCGCCGTGGGCGTGCTGCTGCTCACCGAGCCGTGGCGGGGCGGCGCCGACCCGGTCGGTGTCGGCTACGCGCTGGCCGCCGGGGCGTGCTGGGCCGCGTACATCCTGCTCACCCAGCGGGTCGGCGACGAGGTCTCCGGCGTCCGGGGGCTCGCCGTGTCGATGCCGGTGGCCGCCGTGGTCGCCACCGTGGTGGTCGGGCCGTCGGTGATCGGCGAGCTCACCGGCGAGGTGTTGCTGGCCGGGCTCGGGCTGGCCCTGCTGCTGCCGGTGATCCCGTTCGTGCTGGAACTGCTCGCGCTGCGCCGGCTCACCACCGCCGCGTTCGGCACGCTGATGAGCCTGGAGCCGGCGATCGCCCTGGTCATCGGCCTGGTCGCGCTGGGCCAGGTGCCGGGCCCCTGGGCGGTCGTCGGGATCGCCTTCGTGGTGGCCGCCGGGATCGGCGCGGAACGCACCGGGGCCCGCCCCGGCGCGGCGGGGCCGGTTCCGGTCGCGCAGCGGATGGTGGAGCCGTCGGTGGGCGCGTCGGGCGCGGCGGGGCCGGTTCCGGTCGCGCAGCGGGTGGTGGAGCCGTCGGTGGGCGCGTCGGGCGCGGCCGGGCCGGTGCCGGACCTGCAGCGGATGGCCGAGCCGGGTCGGGCCTAGCCCCGGCGGGGGCAGCGCCCGAGCCCGAGGTGGGTGTCGGGACGCTACCGACTTGATCGCATCAGTGGATCGCCGGCCCTCGACTCGCCACCTCCCCTCGTCCCGGAGGTGAGCCAGGCAGCGGGCGAAGCCGACGTCTCGGCTCGCGTCCCGATGGCCCGGCTCGCGCCCCGACGGCCCGGCTCGCGCCCCGACGGCCCGGCTCGCGCCCCGACGGCCCGGCTCGCGCCCCGACGGCCCGCGCCGGCCGGCGGAAGACTCTCCCGCCCACCGTGGCTCATCGCGATTCACTTCTGCGCTCAAGTCTGTAGCGCCCAGATCCCCTGGGCGCAGCGGACGTCGGCCGCCAGCGGCAGCCCGGCCACGGGCAGGGCCCGCCGAGGCCGGGCTACTTGAGGATGAGGCGGTTGGTCTGCTCGAAGACGTCCAGGTCGGCGAGGGTCTCCGGGACCGAGGCCGACAGCGGCGACGGAAACTCGTCACGGTGGAAGAAGCCCGCGTCGGTGGTCTCGTCGGTCACCCGGGCCAGGTCGCCGTCCCAGTCCTCGACCCGGAACGCGGTGGTGAAGATCTGGTACGTGTGGCCGTACATGTTGGTGTGCGTGCGGTCGGGGCCGGTGTAGAGCGCGAAGGCGCTTACCCGCAGGGCGCGCAGGCCGGTCTCCTCCCGCACCTCGCGTACCGCGCAGTCGGCGATCGACTCGCCGAGTTCCATCGCGCCCGCCGGCAACGCCCAGTGTCCGTTGTCGGAACGTTGGATCAGCAGCACCCGGCCCGCGTTGTCGCGGACCACGGCACGGGCCCCGACGAACATCAGCGTCCGGTCACCGGCGAGGGCGCGTAGTTGCCCCACGTACGAGTCGGCCCAGGAGATGCTCACCGGGACAATCTACGCAGCTTCGCCGGGCCGGTCCGGCGATCCGGGGGTTCCCAACCTGTGACCGGCGACACTAGCTTGTTACCCATGCGTAGCACGATGATGGACGCCCCTCTCCAGGTCTCCCGGATCCTCGAACACGGCTCCACCGTGCACGGCACGGCCGAGGTGGTGACGTGGACCGGCGGTCAGCCCCGCCGGATGTCGTACGCCGAGGTGGGCCGCACCGCCGCCCGGCTGGCCCACGCCCTGCGCGACGAGTGCGGGGTGACCGGCGACGAGCGGGTCGCCACCTTCATGTGGAACAACACCGAGCACCTGGTGGCGTACTTCGCGGTGCCCAGCATGGGCGCGGTGCTGCACACCCTGAACATCCGGCTCTTCCCGGACCAGGTCGCCTACATCGCCAACCACGCCGAGGACCGGGTGGTGCTTGTCGACTCGACGCTGATCCCGCTGCTGGCCCGGGTGCTCGGCGAGATGACCACCGTGCGGCACGTGGTGGTCGTCGGCGGTGGCGACCCGGCTCCGCTGACCGAGGCGGCCGGCGACCGGATCACCGTGCACCACTGGGACGACCTGCTGGCCGGGCGCCCCGACCGCTACGACTGGCCGGAGGTGGACGAGCGGGACGCCGCCGCGCTCTGCTACACCTCCGGCACCACCGGCAACCCCAAGGGGGTGGCCTACTCGCACCGCTCGATCTACCTGCACTCGTTGCAGATCTGCATGCCGGAGGGCTTCGGGCTGGCCCCGACCGACCGGGAACTGGCCATCGTGCCGATGTTCCACGCGATGTCCTGGGGGCTGCCGTACGCGGCGTTCCTCTCCGGCGCGTCGCTGATCATGCCGGACCGCTTCCTCCAGGCCGCGCCGATCGCCGAGATGATCGCCGCCGAGCGCCCCACCCTGGCCGGCGCGGTGCCGACCATCTGGAACGACCTGCTGGCGTACCTGGACAGCCACGACGTGGACACCTCCTCGCTCAAGGAGGTGATCGTCGGTGGCTCGGCCTGTCCGCCGGCGCTGATGCACGCGTTCGCCGAGCGGCACGGCATCGACGTGATCCACGCCTGGGGCATGACGGAGATGTCCCCGCTCGGCTCGGTGGCCCGTCCGCCGGCCGGGGCCACCGGCGACGACGCCTGGCGCTACCGCTACACCCAGGGCCGGGTGCCGGCCGGGGTCGCCGCCCGGATCGTCGGCCCGTTGGGCGAGCCGCTGCCCGCCGACGGCACGTCCGTGGGCGAGCTGGAGGTCCGTGGGCCGTGGATCACCGCCCGGTACGTCGGCGACGAGGCCCCCGACGAGGAGAAGTTCCGCGACGGCTGGCTGCGGACTGGCGACGTCGGCACGCTCTCCCCGGACGGTTTCATCACCCTCACCGACCGGGCCAAGGACGTGATCAAGTCCGGTGGGGAGTGGATCTCCTCGGTGGAGCTGGAGAACGCCCTGATGGCCCACCCGGACGTGCAGGAGGCGTGCGTGGTGGGGGTGCCCGACCAGCGCTGGGACGAGCGTCCGCTGGCCACCGTGGTGGTCCGGGAGGGCGCCTCGGTGACCGCGGAGGAGTTGCGCGAGTTCCTGGCGAAGTCGGTGGCGCGCTGGCAGTTGCCCGAGCGGTGGGCGTTCATCGACGCGGTCCCGAAGACGAGCGTCGGCAAGTTCGACAAGAAGGTCGTCCGGTCCCGGTACGCCGACGGCGGGCTCGAGGTGCGTGAGCTGGCCGGGCCGTAACGTTTTTCGGCGACCCGTCGCCGTATGGGGCAGGGACGTACTCCTGAACATCCCTCCCCAGGGGCGGCCCCGGCGTTCGCACCGCGCCGGGGCCGCCCTTCCTCTGCGGGGCGACCCGCACAGCCATTGTCGCGAAAGCCGTTCGGCTCTGTCCGGACGATTGCGAAATACCCTCGCGAACTACTCCTCGGCGGTGGTGACCAGCACCTTTCCGACCACCGAGTCCTCCACCGCCTGGTGCGCCGCCGCCGTCTCGGCCAGCGGGTAGCGGTGCAGCGGCAGCCCGGCCTCCTCGCCCACCCGTACGCCGCCCTGGGCGACCGCCGCCGCCACGTCGACCAGCGCCTGCGCCTTGGCCGCCTTCGGCTCGGTGTAGACCAGCACGAACTGCCAGCGGGCGTTCGGCACCATCAGCGGCCGGATCGGCAGGGTCACCTCGTCGCCGCCGTCGTCGGCGTACACGCAGACCGCCCCGCCGGAGCGCAGCAGTTGGACGTCGACCGCCGCGTTGCGCGCGGCGGACACCTCGACGACGGTGTGCACCCCGTCGGGCGCGATCTTGCGGACCTCCTCGACCACGTCCTGCCGCCGGTAGTCGACCACGAAGGAGGCTCCGGCCGCCGCCGCGAGCTGCGCCTTCTCCGGGCTGCTCACGGTCGCCACGACGCAGGCGTCCGCCCAGCGGGCGAGTTGGATCGCCGCGTTGCCGACCGCGCCCGCGCCGCCCTGCACCAGCACCACGTGGTCGCTGAGCGCGCCCGGGTGCAGCCGCTCCGGCATGTACTCGCCGGCGGTGAGGCAGCGGTGCGCGGTCAGGAACGGGATGCCCAGGCACGCGCCCAGGTCGAAGGAGGCGTCACCGAGCGGCACCGCCTGCCGTACCGGGACCACCGTGTACTCGGCGGCGGTGCCCCAGGGGCGCTGCCAGGCGGCCTCCCAGAGCCACACCCGTTCGCCGACCAGGTCCGCGTCGACGCCGCCGCCGACCGCCTCGACCACCCCGGCGCCGTCCTGGCCGGGCGTCTGCCAGCCCTCCGGCAGCGGCCACTGCCGCCGCGCCTTCCAGTCGGTCGGGTTGACCCCGGAGACGGCCAGCCGGACCAGCACCTCACCGGGTCCGGGCTCCGGCACCGGCCGGTCCACCAGCCGGAGCACCGAGGGGTCGCCCGTGCGCTCGTACACGATCGCCTTCATCGCCGTCTCCTCACGCTCGGACCGCAGCCCTACCCGGACCGCACGTGATCATTCCGATCCGGCCCGCCCCGCAAACCGTATAACCCGGTAGTCGGCGACAGGGGAGTGATCATGCGGGACATACCGGTGCCGGTGGCGCCGAGGCCGTCCGGCGCGGAGCGATCCGGGGACGACCGTTCGGCGGACGATGCGGAACCGGCCTCACCACGGCCGGCGGCGGACGATCCGGGGCGGCCCTTCCTACCCCGCTCCAGCCGCAGCCGGCACATCTGACGCAGGTGGCCGCTACGGTCACCGCATGGCGGCCATTCCTGTACGACTGACCTGGGCGGTGGATCGACTCGCCCCCCACCCCGGCCACCGGGTGCTGGAGGTGGGCTGCGGGCGGGGCGTCGCCGCCGAGCTGATCTGCCGGGCGCTCACCGACGGCACGCTGCTGGCCGTCGACCGCTCGACCGGCGCGGTCCGGGCCGCCGAGGCGCGCAACGCGGCGGCCGTCGCGGCCGGCCGGGCCGCGTTCCGGGTCGCCGAGCTGGCCGCCCTCGACCCCGCCGACGGCCCGTTCGACCGGATCCTCGCCGTCGACGTCAACCTGTTCTGGGTCGGCCCGCCCGGCGTCGAGTACGCGCTGCTGCCCCGGCTGCTCGCTCCCGGCGGCGAGCTGCACCTGTGCTGGCAGCCCCCCGACCCCGGCCGGCTGACCACCATCGTCGACCGGGTGGCCGCGCGGCTGCGGGAGACCGGCTGGACCGTCGAGCCGGCCGTCCGACCCGACGGCCCGTTCTGCGCGGTGACCGCCCGCCGTCCCGGCTGACCCCGGGCGGCCGGGCGTCGCGTCGGATCAGTCGAGCCGCGCCACGACCTCCGGGGTGAGGGCGTCCACCGAGGCCAGCGTCACGGCGGCGAGCGCCGCCGCGTCCGGGTCCAGCGGGTACGACCCGTGCGGCACCGCGACCACCCGCATGCCGGCGGCGGCCGCGGAGCGTACCCCGTTGGAGGAGTCCTCGATCGCGACGCAGCGGGTCGGGTCGACGCCGAGCCGCTCGGCCACGGCGAGCCAGACGTCCGGTGCGGGCTTGCCCCGGGCGGTCTCCTCGGTGGAGAGGGTGACCCGGAACGCGGCGGCCAGGTCCGTCGCGGCCAGCGCCGCCGCGATCAGCCGGGTCGGCGACGAGCTGGCCAGCCCCAGCGGCCACCGCGCGGCCATCCGGCGCACGACCGCGTCCGCGCCGTCGATCAGCGGTACGCGCCGCGCGTAACGCCGGGTCATCTCCTCGACCACCTCGGCGGCGACCTGCCCGGCGGTACGGTCGACACCCAGCTCGCCGCTGAGGTAGGCGGCCCACTCGCCGGTGCTCATCCCCATCAGCCGGCGCTGGGTGTCCGGCTGCCAGGTGCCACCGTGCGCGGCCACGTACGCCCGCCGGACCTCCTCCCAGACCGGCTCCGAGTCCACGATCACGCCGTCCAGGTCGAAGATCACCGCGTCCACCGTCACCCGTCCATCCTGCCCGACGCCGGCCGCCGTCCCCGCCCCGCCGCGCGTCCCGCCGTGGCCGTATCGGGGGCGTGAACCTGGTGATGACCGCGACCGGCCCGGCGTGGTACCCGGTGTCAGGAGCGCAGGGCGGGCAGCCCGATCGGGCTGTCCTCCGGGATGACGGTGTGGCAGGCGCGGGCCATCGGTTCGAGCAGCTCCCGCAGGCGCTCGACGCGCTCCGCGCCGAGGGTCACCCAGGGGCGGGCGGCGGCACGGTCGGTGGCGTCCTCGATCGCCCGGAAGTCGGCCCGGCCGACGTCGGTCGGCTCGCCGTCGGCGTCGAGCCAGCCCCGCTCGGCCAGCCGACCCCGGGCCGCCTGCCACTGCTCCTCCGACCAGCCCCGGCCGAGCAGGTTCTGCAGGGGCATGTCCACCGCGACCCGCCAGGCCAGCGTCTCGACCGGATCGAGACCGGCGGCGACCAGCGCGGCGATGTGCCCGTCACCGCGGGACTCGCGCAGCGTGGTGGCGGCCTGCCAGAGCCGGGCCAGCGGGTACTCGCCGCGGGGCAGGGCGGCGTTGACCGCGCCGAGCACCCGGCCGGCGGTGTCCAGGCCGCCGGCCGCCTCCTCCAGCAGGTCGGCCGCCTCGACCAGGTGCGACTCGGGCAGCTCGTAGGTCAGCTCGGCCAGCGCCTGCACGGCGCCGGTGAGCCGGGCCCGCAGCGCCTCCTGCGGGGTGGCCAGCTTCCAGACGGCGGGCAGCGCCCGGGACACCATGTGCGGGGCGAAGGTGAAGAACGCCGCGATCACCGGGGCGGCGTCGGTGGGCCCGAGCGGGGCGGCCCGGCCGGCGAAGTATCCCCGCCAGTAGCCGCGCAACCCGACCGCCTCGTACGCGGCGCGGGCCCGGGGATGGAAGTAGGTGACCGCGTGCAGGGGTTCGACGTGCGTCCACATCAGCCGGGCCGTCCGCCCGGGATCGTTGAGCACCGGCACGTGCACCTCCGCGTGGTGAGGGGTCACCGTGCGGCGGCGAACCGCCCACGGTGACCCCGAACCTACTGCGCGTGTACGACGGCCGGGAAGAGCAGTGTGGCCTACTGCACCGCGAGGACGTCGACGACGAAGCGCAGCGGGCCGGCCGGCGCGCCCGGGCGCTGCGGCTTCTCGCCGTACGCCAGGTCGGCCGGGATGTCCAGCTGCACCCGGCTGCCGACGGTCTGGCCCTGCATGCCCTGGTCCCAACCGGGGATGACGTTGCCCTGGCCGAGCACGAACGAGAACGGCTCCGAGCGCTTCCAGGACGCGTCGAACTCCTCGCCGGTCCGGTACGACACGCCGACGTAGTTCACCGTGATCTGCTGGCCGGCCTGCGCCGCCGGGCCCTTGCCGCGGATCAGCGGGGTGGCCTTCAGGCCGGTCAGGTCGCCCTCGCCCTTGCCGGCCGCCGGCTTGGTGCAGAGCGCCTGGTCGGCGCCCTCGGGCAGGGTCGGGAAGCCGCCCGGGCAGCCGGCCGGCGAGGCGGCCTGCTTCGGGGCGTCCTCGTCGCCGCCCCGGGTCACCACGAACACCCCGACGATCACGGCGATGACGACCAGTCCGGTGAGCGCGCCCAGCCACGCCTGGCGGCGCTTCTTCGCCTCGGCGGCCTTCTGCGCGGCCAACTGGGCGGCCAGCCGCCGTTGCGCCTTCGTCTCCGGGCCCTGGCCCGCCGACCGGTTCTCCGTACGCTCGCTCACGTCCTCGACTCCCTGCTGGTGTGGGTGACCGGCCCGGCGACCCGGTGCCGTGGCCAGCGCACACGGTACCTGGATCGATGCCGTCGGTGCCCCGTCGCCCGCCCGGTCCGCCACCGGCCGTCCCCGGGCGGCCCCCGTCGTCCGGTTCGTCCCGGTGCGAAAGACCCGGCGACGGTAGATTTCGGACCATGGCGATCCTCACCGACGAAGACCTGGCCCTGCTCTCCGAGCCGCAGTTGGCCCACGTGGCGACCATCGAGGCCGACGGCACCCCGCACGTCACCCCGGTCTGGGTGGACACCGACGGGGAGCACATCGTGTTCAACACCGCCAAGGGGCGGCAGAAGTACGTCAACATCCAGCGCAACCCGGTGGTCGCGGTGTCCGTGGTGGACAAGGCGGACGACTTCCGGACCCTGTGGGTGAAGGGCACCGCCGAGTTCGTCACCGACGGTGCGGACGAGCACATCGACCGGATGGCGAAGAAGTACCTCGGGCAGGACACCTACCCGTTCCGGCAGCCCGGCGAGGAGCGGGTGATCGTCCGGATCACCCCGACCGGCAAGCTCGGCCGGGGCTGACGCCCGCGCCGCCTGACGGTGCCGGGGGTGGTTCGCCCCGGCGCCGTCAGGCGGTCTTGCGCGGCGCGGCCTTCTTCTCGGCGGCCTTCTTCGCCGGGGCCTTGGCCGCCTTCTTCTCCGCCGTCTTCTTGGCGGCCGTCTTCTTCGCCGGCTCCGCCTTCTTCGCGGTCTTCTTCGCCGGGGCCTTCTTCGCCGGCGCCTTCGCGGCCTTCTTCGCCGCCTTCTGCGCCGAGCGCGCCGCCGAGATCGGGGTCGGCTCGCCCGCACCGCCGGACGGCTCCTCGCCCCGGGCGGCCCGGGCCCGCTCCACCGACGCCTTCAGCGCGGCCATCAGGTCCACCGCGGCGGCCGGAGCGGCCTCTTCCTCCTCCGGCTGCACCACCTCGCGCCCCTCGACCTTGGCGTCGATCACCTCCTGCAACGCCGCCCGGTAGTCGTCGGTGAAGGCGTCCGGCTGGAACTCGCCGGCCATCGAGTCGATCAGGGAGGAGGCCATCGCCAGCTCCGGGGGGCGGACCTTGAGGTCCTCGTCGAGGAAGCCGAAGTCCGGGGTACGCACCTCGTCCGGCCAGAGCATCGTGTTGAGCAGCAGCACGCCCTCGCGGACCCGTAGGGTGGCCAACTGCTCCCGCTGGCGCAGCGCCACCTTGACGATCGCCACCCGCTCCGAGTCGGCCAGCGCGTCGCGCAGCAGCACGTACGGCTTGGTGGCCGCGCCCTCCGGCTCCAGGAAGTACGCCTTGTTGTAGAGGATCGGGTCGACCTGCTCCGCCGGGACGAACTCCAGCACGTCGATCGCGTGCGAGGTGGTCAGCGGCAGGTCGGCGAAGTCCTCGTCGGTCAGGATCACCATCTCGCCGCCGCCCAGGTCGTACCCCTTGGCGATGTCGTCGTAGGTGACCTCCTGGCCGCAGACCTGGCAGGTCCGCTTGTAGCGGATCCGGCCGCCGTCCTCCCGGTGCACCTGGTGGAAACGGATGTCCTTCTCCTCGGTGGCCGAGTAGAGCTTCACCCCGATGGAGACCAGCCCGAAGGACACCGCCCCCTTCCAGATGGCGCGCATGCCGTACTCCTCTCCCCGATCTGACCAGGATCGCAAACGATCGAAGCGCACGCACGCGCTTCCGTGCGCAACTACAGTCAGGACGTGCCCGGCGCGCCGCTGAAGCCGATGCTCGCGATGACCGGGCAGCTCCCGGTGGGTGACGGCTGGGCGTACGAGTTCAAGTGGGACGGGGTCCGGGCGCTCGCCGACATCACCGGCGGCCGGCAGCACCTGTACGCCCGCAGCGGCGTGGAGATCACCGTCGCGTACCCCGAGCTGATCACCCTGGCCGAGCAGGTCGACGACGCGCTGCTCGACGGCGAGGTGGTGCTCTTCAACGCCACCGGCCAGCCGTCGTTCACCGCCCTGGCGGAACGGATGCACGTGCGGGACCGGGCGAAGGCGGCCCGGCTGGCGGCCGGCGTGCCGGTCACGTACATGATCTTCGACCTGCTCCGGCTGCGCGGCGAGGACCTCACCGGGTGGCCGTACCACCGGCGGCGGGCCGCCCTCGACGGCCTGGGCCTGGGCGCGGCCCGGTGGGCGGTGCCGCCCTCCTTCGCCGACGGCGCGGCGACCTACGAGGCGGCCGGCGAACACGGCCTGGAGGGGGTGATGGCCAAGCGCGTCGACTCCGTCTACCGGCCCGGGGTGCGCTCGCCCGACTGGGTGAAGGTCAAGCTGGAGGTGACCGGCGACTTCGTGGTCGGCGGCTGGCGGCCCGGCGCCCGCAAGATCGGCGGGCTGCTGGTCGGGGTGCCCGGCCCGGACGGCCGGCTCACCTACCGGGGCCGGGTCGGCGGTGGCATCGGCGCGGCGATCGAACGGGAGCTGCTGCGGGAGCTGGAGCCGCTGCGCACCGGCGCGTCGCCGTTCGCCGGGGACGTGCCGCGCGAGGATGCCCGGGGCGCGATCTGGGTAACCCCTCAGGTCGTGGTGGAGGTCAAGTACGGCCAGCGCACCCCGGACGGGCGGCTGCGGTTCCCCCGGGTGCTGCGGCTACGGCCGGACAAGCCGCCGGAGGAGGTCGACGATGCCGGGTGAGCGGCTGCGCGTCGAGGTCGAGGGACGCCCGCTGGAGCTGTCCAACCTGGACAAGGTGCTCTACCCGGAGGCCGGGTTCACCAAGGGCGAGGTGATCGACTACTACACCCGGATCGCCCCGGTGCTGCTGCCGCACCTGACCGACCGGGCGCTGACCCGGATCCGCTTCCCCAACGGGGTCACCGGCGGATCGTTCTTCGAGAAGAACGCCCCGGCCGCCACCCCCGGGTGGGTACGCACCGAGACGCTGCCCGCCCCCGGCTCCAGCAAGGGCCGGGAGACCATCGACTACGTGGTCGCCGACGACCTGCCCACCCTGGTCTGGCTGGCCAACCTCGCCGCCCTGGAGCTGCACACGCCGCAGTGGAAGGTCGGCGAGCACCCGGACATGATGGTCGTCGACCTGGACCCGGGCGCCCCGGCCACGCTGCGGCAGTGCTGCCAGGTGGCGCTGCTGATGCGCGACCGGCTCGCGGACGACGGGATCGAGTCCTACCCGAAGACCTCCGGCAAGAAGGGCATGCAGCTCTGCTGCCCGATCGCCGGCACGCAGTCCTCCGACGACGTGTCCGCCTACGCCAAACGGATCGCGCAGGAGTTGGAGAAGGCGCACCCCAAGCTGATCGTGTCGAAGATGGCGAAGAACCTGCGGCCGGGGAAGGTCTTCATCGACTGGAGTCAGAACAACGCGGCGAAGACGACGGTCGCGCCGTACTCACTGCGCGCCCAGTCGGTGCCGTCGGTGTCGACCCCGCTGACCTGGGCCGAGGTCGAGGCCGGGGCGGCGGGCAAGCGCCCGTCGACCAAGCCGTACACCGCGACCGAGGTGCTCAGGCGGGTGGCGAAGCAGGGGGACCTGCTGGCCCCCCTGCTCGACGGCGGCCCGGAGCTGCCCGCCTGAGGCCCGTCAGGCGTACGGCCAGGTGGTGTACGAGATGCGCGCGTTCAGGTTGGCCGGCACGCCGAGCCAGGCGTAGCAGTTGACCTGGACCACCGTGTCCGCCCCGGAACGACCCCAACCCGCCAGCACGCAGTGCCCCCGGATCGGCTGGCTGTCGAAGTGCGGGGCGTGCGCGTTGACGAAGGCGGTGCCGTACGTGGCCGCGGTGTTCCGGAAGGTCATCTGGTAGCGGCCAGTGCCGAGCAGGTCACCCCGGGCCCCGCCGTAGTCGCCCAGCGTCGAGTTGTACTTGTCACCGCTGATCACCCCGTCGCGGACGTTCTCCCCGTAGAGGGTGCCGCTGGCGAAGCGCGGGCCGGCCGAGTGGCCGAGCAGGTCCACCCGGGTGCCGTAGGTGACCGCGAACCGGGCGTCGACCGGGATGCCGGCCGCGTTGGCGCAGCGCACCTGCCAGTGGTCCGGCCAGGCGATCTGGCAGTTCACCGCGCTGGTGCCGAGCGCGGTGACGTGGGTCAACGGGAAGTACGCGGTGCCGGGCGGATCCGGGTTCGGGTTCACCCGGAACTGGTAGCGGCCCGTCTCCAGGCGCTCGTACCGGATCGCCCCGCCCGTGGAGTCGTACCCGTAGCCGGCCGGCAGGGTGCGCAGTCCGGTCGGCACCGCCTGGTCGGTGACGAACCACGCCAGCCGGCCCTGGTGGATCTGCCGGCGGTTGGTGAAGGTCGCCACGAACCGGCTGTCGACCGGCGCGCCGGTGGCGGCGAAGCAGCGCACCTGGATCAGCAGGTCGTCGCCCCCGAGGAGGGCCCGGTACCAGCCGGCGACCGTGCAGTGCACCGGCCCGCCGCCGTACGCCACCACGTGCGCGACGCCGGTGCGCGCCGGGGCCTGTTCCAGCACCACCGTGTACGCGCCGGTGCCGGTGCGCCGGATCAGCACGCCGCCGTCGGTGTTGGTGGCGGTGTATCCCCAGCTCGGTCGGTACTCGGTGGTGGTCGGGGAGTGTGCCCAGACGGTGGCGGTGACCGTCGGGTCGAGGCCGGGCAGCGGCTCGGCGCGGGCAGGTGCCGCCCCGGCCGTCACCCCGACCAGCAAGGCGGTCAACGCGGTCACCACTCGGCGTGCTCGTGTGCGCATGGCGGCGGCCCTCCGTCCGGGGACGTGTCGCGGATGGTCGGGCGGCGGCCGTCCGGCCACCGCCCGTGCCGTGAGTCTGCCAACGCCTGTCAATGCCCTCGTTCGACGACGGCCCGACGACGGCTGCCTGGCCGGCGTCAGGCCGCCGGCCAGGTCGTGTACGACACCCGCGCGTTGATGTTCGCCGGCACGCCCCCGTACGCGTAGCGGGGTGTGGGTGAGGTGGGGGTGGGGGGAGGGGTGGCGCGTCGGGGGGTGGGGGTGGGGTGGGGGTGGCTAGGGTGGGGGCAGCCTGTTGAGGAGTCCGCGATGAACGTGACCGGGGCGCCGGTGTCGACGGTGGCCGGGGATCGGCCCGCCGGGACGGACCTGCCGCTGCTCACCTACCTCGACGACGCGACCGGGGACCGGGTCGACCTGACCGCCGGCCAACTCGGCGGGTGGGCGGCCCGCTGCGCCGGCCTGCTGCGCGACGGCTGCGGACTGGCCCCCGGCAGCCGCGTCGCGGTGCTGCTGCCGCCGCACTGGCGTACCGCTGCGGTGCTGCTCGGCGCCTGGTCGGTCGGGATGGCGGTGTCGTTCCGGCCCCGCGCCACGGCCGGGCTGCCGGTGCTCGAACCGGGCGGCGACCGGCCGTACGACGCGGTGTTCGTGACCCCGCAGCGGCGCGACGACTGGCTGGAGGACGTACCCGAGGGCGTGCACCGCTACCTCGTCGGCACCGAACCCGGTCCGCTGAGCGACGTGCCGGTCGGCTGGCTCGACTGGTCCACCGAGGTGCTCCGGCACACCGACACCCCACCCGACCACGCCGCCGTCCGTCCCGGGCAGCCGGCCACCCCCGACGGCACCAGCTACGACGAGTGGGGCCGGCTCGCCCGCTCCGTCGCCGACCAGTTCGACCTGCGCGCCGGCGACCGGCTGCTGGTCGACGCGGACCGACACGAGCAGCCGGTGCAGTGGCTGCTCGCGCCGCTGGCCGTCGGGGCGTCGGTGGTCGTCTGCGCCAACCTCGACCGGTCACGCCTCGACGAGCGCATCGCCGTCGACCGGATCACCCGGGTCCGCTGAGAGGGAGAGAGAGCCGATGTCCGGTGTCTTCACCGAGGCGAGCATGTCCCTGGACGGCTACATCGCCGGCCCCGGGGAGAGCGGCTTCGACCTGCTCTTCCGGTGGTACGGCAACGGCGACGTCGTCAGACCCACCGCCCAGCCGGACCGGACCTTCCGCACCTCGGCGGCGAGCGCCCGGCACCTGCGCACCCTCGACGACACCGGGGCGCTGGTCGTCGGCCGGCGGCTCTTCGACCTGACCGACGGGTGGGGTGGCATGCACCCGATCGGTCGGCCGGTCGTGGTCGTCACCCATCACGTGCCGGACGGGTGGCCGCGGCAGGGCAGGTGGTTCACCTTCGTCACCGACGGGGTCGAGAGCGCCGTCGCGCAGGCCCGGGAGCTGGCCGGTGACCGGTGGGTGGGGGTCAACGGCGGCAGCATCTCCCGGCAGTGCCTCGACCTCGGGCTGCTGGAC
The DNA here is from genome assembly GCF_900090295.1 of Micromonospora coxensis. Classification (NCBI taxonomy): domain Bacteria; kingdom Bacillati; phylum Actinomycetota; class Actinomycetes; order Micromonosporales; family Micromonosporaceae; genus Micromonospora; species Micromonospora coxensis. Next base: position 4,026,781 of record NZ_LT607753.1, read on the forward strand.
GAGATCCGGGTCAACCTGGTGCCGGTGCTGCTCGGCGGCGGGGTTCCGTTCTTCGACCGGCTCGCGAAGGCGCCGGTCGAGCTGACCGGGCCGACGGTGATCGAGGGGGACGAGGTCACCCACCTCTACTACCGGGTCCGCCAGCCGTAGCCGTACCCACCGCGTCGTACACCGTAGGGGGTCCCCTGAGGACGGCGGCCGGCCTCAGGGTCGTACGACGCGGGTTTTCTCCGGTGGTCGGCGCGGTCGTGCGGTGACAGCGTTGCCGGCATGGCATCCCGACCCGTACGCCGCTGGCGGCAGCTCACGGTCTGGCTGCACGTCGTCACCTCGGTGGGGTGGATGGCGCAGGCCCTGGCGATCTTCGTGCTGCTGGTCACCAGCCTGACCACGGAGAGCCGCGAGGTGGCCGTGAGCGCCACCTCGATGGCGCAGGTGCTCGACGGCAGGCTGCTCGCCCCGCTCGCCAACGCCTCGGCGTTCACCGGTTTCATGCTCGCCGCCGCGACTCCGTGGGGGTTCGTCCGGCACCGGTGGGTGCTGGTGAAGTTCGCGATCACGCTGGTCCAGCTCCACCTGGGCATCTTCGTCCTCGGCGAGGCGCTGGCGGAGAGCGCCGAGGCGGCGGCCACCGGCGGCGTCGGGCCGGCCGTACCGCTGGCTGTCGGCTCGGCGCTGATGGCCGGCGCGATCGCCTTCCAGGCGTGGGTGTCGGTGGCCAAGCCCTGGTCGACGACCCGCTGGATGCCGGCGGACCGGCGGCGGGTCTCCGCCGAGACGGCACCCCGCGGGGTGTTCGTGGCCACCGTCGCCGGGGTCGTCGCGGACCTCGCCGTCGCCGGGGTGCTCGGCCATCCGGCTCCGCTGGTCTCGCTGACGATCCTGGCCACCTGGCTGGTGCTGCGCCGCCGTCGGGCGGCGGTGGTGGCCGCCGGCGCGACCGCCTGACCGCACCGCGCCGCCGCCCGTCCCCGCCCGTCCCCAGCGGCTGCCGAGCGGCCTGAGAAATCCATCAACAGCGCTGCTCAGCCCCCTGTCGTTACATCGTCTCCGGCCCGGTCCTCAGGGCTGTCGCCGACGCCGCCGACGTGGTCTTATACCGGGACGGCGACGTCATTGACCTGGTCATGGCAACCCCGCGTCGCCCCGCACCGCTCTCCATCCCCCGAAAGGTGCACCGATGCACAGAAAATCGGCCTTCCGACTGGCAGTCCTCACCGCCACCGCTGCCACGTTCCTGACGTCCGGCGGCGCGTACGGCGCGGTGGCCGCCCCCGCGCCCGCCCCCGCCTCCCCGGCCGTCGAGGCGTGCGAGACGGATGAGCACGGGCACAGCGTCGCCCGGGTCGCCGAGGGCGCCACCGCCAAGGAGCCGGAGCTCTACTCCAAGAACGAGGCCAACGCCTACGGCGTGATCAAGGACTCCCCGCGCCTGGCCAACGGCAGCGTCACCGTGCCGACGGTCTTCCACATGATCTCGGACCACCCGCTCAGCGCCGCCGAGACCACCCGGTTCAACACCATGATCGCCGCGCAGATGGAGGTCCTCAACGACTCCTTCGCCGGCCGCACCGCGGCCGACGCCGCCGACACGCCGTTCCGGTTCGACCTCGTCGACACCACGTGGACGGTGAACAGCGACTGGTACACCGTCGTCCCGGGCAAGAACGAGCGGGACATGAAGAAGGCGCTGTACACCGGCGACTCCACCACCCTGAACGTGTACGCGGCCAACATCGGCGGCGGGCTCCTCGGCTGGGCGTACTTCCCGAAGGGCTACAACAACGGCCGCGACTACATCGACGGCGTGGTGCTGCTCGACGAGTCGATGCCGGGCGGCACCGCCGGCAAGTACGCCCTCGGTGACACCCTGACGCACGAGGTCGGGCACTGGCTGATGCTGGAGCACACCTTCGCGCACGGCTGCTCCGCCTCCGGCGACTTCGTCGCGGACACCCCGCGCGAGGCCGCGCCGCAGTTCAACTGCCCGGTCGGCGCGGACAGCTGCACCGCGCCCGGCCTGGACCCGATCCACAACTTCATGGACTACACGCAGGACTCCTGCATGAACATGTTCACCGACGGTCAGGCGGACCGGATGAGCGACGCGTGGGTCGCCTTCCGGGCCGGCGGCAACGGCTGACGAAGTCTCCGCACAGGGGTTGGCGGGCCGCACCCAGCGGCCCGCCAACCCCTTTCGCGTACGTGTCCAGCAGGTAGACCAGGACGGCCGAGGCGAGCTCGATCTGGCAGGTTGGAACCCATGGAACGCGTGACCGGCATCGGCGGGGTCTTCTTCCGCGCCGCGGACCCCGACCGGATCAACCAGTGGTACGCCACGCACCTCGGCGTCGATCTGGCACCGACGTCGTACGACGTGTCCTCCTGGTGGCAGCAACCCGGGCCGACCGTGGTGGCCGCGATGCCGGCCGACTCCGAGCACTTCGGCGGCGCCGAACACTCCTGGTCACTCAACTTCCGGGTCGCCGACCTCGATGCGATGGTCGCCCAGCTGCGCGGTGCCGGTATCGACGTCGAGGTCGACCCCGAGGAGTACCCGAACGGCAGATTCGCCACCCTGCGCGATCCGGAGGGCAACGTGATCCAGCTCTGGGAGCCGGACGGCGCCGACAGCCGTGGACCGGCTTGAGGGGTTCGATCCGCGGCGCGGCGCGGGCCCGGCACAGGATCGAAGGGTCCCGGGCCGGGTCGGAGGGCGTCAGTCGAACGCGGCGGCGAACATGCCCGGCTCGTACGAGCCGCCCTTCTGGTGCAGGATCACGGCGAGCCGGTTGGCCGCGTTGATCAGGCCGACCAGACAGACCAGGGCGGCGATCTGGTCGTCGTCGTAGTGCTTGCGCACCTGCGCCCAGGTCTCGTCGGACACGCCCCGGTGGGCGTCGGCGAGCCGGGTGCCCTCCTCGGCGAGTGCCAGCGCGGCCTGCTCGGCCTGCTCGGCCTCGGATCCTGCACCTCGACGGCGAGCTGGACACGGTCCTGGCGCTGCGTGTCGACGACGGCCTCATCACCGGGATCTACGCCGTGCGCAACCCCGAGAAGCTGTCCCACATGGAACGGGAGACCATCCTGAGCCGGTGAGCCGACGTGACGCCGTCACGCCGACCGGCCCGCAGAGATCGACTCGGCTCGCGGCGTGTTGCGGGGTCGGGGCGGACTGGATACCGCGACACGCCGCAAACCGAGTCGATCAAGGCAGTGTCAGTCGAACGACGGCAGGGACGGTCCCAGGACGTCGTCGGCGTCCACGATCGTGTACGCGTACCCCTGCTCGGCCAGGAAGCGCTGCCGGTGGGCCGCGTACTCCGTGTCGATGGTGTCCCGGGAGACGACGGTGTAGAAGTGCGCCTGCCGCCCGTCGGCCTTCGGCCGCAGCACCCGCCCGAGCCGCTGCGCCTCCTCCTGGCGCGACCCGAACGTCCCGGACACCTGGATCGCCACCGCCGCCTCCGGCAGGTCGATCGAGAAGTTCCCGACCTTGGAGATGACGAGGGTGCGCAGTTCGCCGGAGCGGAACGCGTCGAACAGCCGCTCGCGCTCCTTGTTGGTGGTCGAGCCCTGCACGATCGGCGCGTCCAGGTACTCACCGAGCTGGTGCAACTGGTCGAGGAAGCCGCCGATCACCAGCACCTGCTCCTGCGGGTGCCGCTCCACCAGGGCCCGCACCACCGGCAGCTTGGTCCGCGCCGTCGCCGCCATCCGGTAGCGCTCCTCGGACTCCGCCGTCGCGTAGGACATCCGCTCGGCGTCGGTCAGGGTGACCCGTACCTCGGTGCACTCGGCCGGGGCGATCCAGCCCTGCTGCTCGATGTCCTTCCACGGCGCGTCGTACCGCTTGGGGCCGATCAGGCTGAACACGTCGCCCTCCCGGCCGTCCTCGCGGACCAGGGTGGCGGTGAGGCCGAGCCGGCGGCGGGCCTGGAGGTCCGCGGTGAACCGGAAGATCGGCGCGGGCAGCAGGTGGACCTCGTCGTAGACGACGAGGCCCCAGTCGCGGGCCCCGAACAGGTCCAGGTGGGTGAACGCGCCGCCGCGCCGCGAGGTGAGCACCTGGTACGTGGCGATGGTGACCGGTCGGATCTCCTTGCGCTCCCCGGAATACTCGCCGATCTCGTCCTCGGTCAGCGAGGTGCGGGCGATCAGCTCGCGCTTCCACTGCCGGCCGGCGACCGTGTTGGTGACCAGGATCAGCGTGGTCGCCTTCGCCTCGGCCATCGCCGCAGCGCCGACCAGCGTCTTGCCGGCGCCGCAGGGGAGCACCACCACGCCCGACCCGCCGGCCCAGAACGCCTCCACGGCCTCCCGCTGGTACGACCGCAGCGTCCACGGCCTGCCGCCGTCCTTGCCGCCCTCGGCCAGTTCGATCGGGTGCGCCTCGCCGTCGACGTACCCGGCCAGGTCCTCGGCCGGCCAGCCGAGCTTGAGCAGCGCCTGCTTGAGCCGGCCCCGCTCCGAGGGGTGCACCTGGATGGTGTCGTCGTCGATCTTGTTGCCGAGCATCCCGGCGAGCTTCTTGCTCTTGGCGACCTCGATCAGCACCATCCGGTCCAGCCCGCGCAGCACCAGACCGTGCGCGGGATCGTTGGCGAGCTGGAGCCGGCCGTACCGGTCCATCGTCTCGGCCACGTCGACCAGCAGGGCGTGCGGCACCGGATAGCGGCTGTACTTGATCAGCGAGTCCACCACGCCCTCGGCGTCGTGGCCGGCCGCGCGGGCGTTCCACAGCCCGAGCGGGGTGAGCCGGTAGGTGTGCACGTGCTCGGGCGAGCGCTCCAGCTCGGCGAAGGGCGCGATCGCCATCCGGCAGGCCTGCGCGTCGGGGTGGTCGATCTCCAGCAGCAGGGTCTTGTCCGACTGCACGATCAGTGGTCCACCGCTCACGCCAGCGTCCTCTCCTCGGCCGGGTCGCCGGCCACCGTGTCGCCGCAGGTGGCACCCGCCGCAGGCCGACCATCCAGTGTTGCACGGGGTCTGGGATGTAAAGAAAATTGCCCGAACGACGCAACGTTTCCGGATCCCCGCACGTCTACCAATGGGACGGTCGATTCGGGAGGGCGCCATGAGACACACGGGTATCACCATCCGGATCGCCGCCCTGGCCGTGGTCACGCTGGTCGGTGCGGGTGGATGCGCGCTCGATCCGCAGGCCGACCCGGGTGGCACTGGAGGAGGGCTCGCCCCGGTCGGCAAGGCGGAGCAGGTAACGGGGGCGAGTGGCGTCTCCCCGGCCGACCAGCGGACCCGTCCGACACCGTCGGTCGCCCCGCCGGCCGAGCCGGCCGCGCCGCGCAAGGCGACCGCGGCGTCGGCGACGCGTACCAGGACCCCGCCGACGCCCACCCAGAAGCGGCGGGCCCCGGCCGCCCCCCAGCCGGTCACCAAGACCCGCTGTGACCAGGGCGAGTACCAGCGCGAGGTCGAGGGGTACCTCGCCCGCCTCGGTGGCTTCGGCACGGTCACCGTGGACGGCCGGCAGACCGATGCCGACTGCGCCGCGATCAAGAAGTTCCAGCTGCGGTACGACATCCGCCCCGCCGCCGGCCGCGCCGGACCGCTGACGTACGACGTGGCGAAGCGGCTCGCCACCACCGACACCAGCCGGTGCGACACCGGTACGGGCATCACCTTCTGCGTGGACCTGACCCGGCAGACGACCTGGGTGATGAAGGGCAGCACGGTGGTGGCCCGCCCGACGGTGACGCGTACCGGGATGGCGGGCTTCGCCACCCCCGCCGGGACGTACAAGATCAATTTCCGGAACATCAAGGAGTGGTCGGACCCGTACGACGTCTGGCTGCCGTACTGGCAGCGCTTCAACGGCGGGATCGGCTTCCACGAGACCACCACCTACCTGCACAACGGCGCGATCGGCTCGCACGGCTGCGTCAACCTGCTGCACGCCGACGCGGTGCGCTGGTGGGAACTCGGCGCGGTCGGCTCGCGGGTGGTGCTCGTCGGCCGCCGCCCCGGCACCTGATCCACCGCCGCCGCCCCCGTCCGCAGGGCCCGCTCCCGCGACACGGCCGACTCGGGGTTTTATCCCCTGTGCGCCAGGCCTGTCCGGTGTCACCCTGGGAGCACGGGCCGTACGGGCGGGGGAGGCTGGATGAGCGTCGACCAGGAGTCGGTCACCGATGACGAGGGCCCGGCCGACGAGATCTCGACGGCGACCCTGGTCGGGTACGCCGCCGCCGCGTTCGCCCTGGTCGGGTGGTTCTTCTTCGGCTGGCTGGTGCAGCGGCAGGGCTTCGTCGCCTCGGTCGGCGAGACGGCGGGAGCCGCCTTCGGCCTGCTCCTCGCCGTCTCGGTGATCGGCACGTTCCGCCGCGACCGGCGCTGACCGGGTCAGTCCTCGCGTACCGCGGCGGTGATCCGGTGCAGCGCGAAGGTGTGCAGCATCTCGGTCCGCTCGTCCTCGGCGCGCAGGTAACCCGCGCCGATCGACACCGGTCGCACCAGCCGGGACGCCGTCGCCCCGTGCGCGTCGACGTACCCGACCCAGACCAGCGCCTTGTCCCGCAGCGCCTGTTGCAGCACCGCCAGCGCGTCGCTGTGACTGTGCGCCGGCATCGGTCCGGCCGTCGCCCGTGCCGCGCCGCCGCGTACCACCGCCGGGGCGCGGCGGGCGGCCCGCGCCGCCGCGTCGCCCCGCCGGATCTGCTCCACCACCCCGAGCAGGCGCGGCATCGCCAGCTTCGGCGCGGACAGCGGGTCGACGCCCCGGGTGCCCACCGACGCGCGGGCGGGCGCCCGCCGGGTCTTCGGCCGGGCGAGCACCGCCGAGCCGGTGGCGTCCTCCGGCACCGGCGCGTACCCGGCGTCGCGCAACGCGAGCAGCATCCGCTGCACCTGGTACGGGGTGACCAGCACCGTCGGGGCCAGCCGGCGGAACGCCAGCGGCTCCAACCGTCGGTCGGCCAGCACCTCGGCGAGCAGCGCCTCGTCGTCACTGCGCACGTACCCGCCGGCGGAGCCGACCCGCAGCCCGCCGTGCTTGCGGGCCACGTCGTCCACCAGGTAGGTGAGCCCCTGCGGGACCGGGGTACGCGACCGGCGGCGGAACAGGGCGTGCAGGTCCTCGGCGGTGTAGCCGGCGTCCAGGGCCCGCCGGACGCTGGCCGGGGTGACCCGGTGCACGCTGGCCCCACCCGCCGACTCGTGCTCGGCCACCACGTCCAGCTCCGCGGCGAGGGTCGGATCCGGCGGTCCGGGCACCACCACGGACAGGTCGGCCTGCACCAGGAAGTGGTCCACCGGGGCGGGCAGCAGGGCGTCCAGCGCCCGTACCGCGCTCGACGGGTCCCCGCTCTCGGCCTCGGAGCGCAGGCCCAACGTGTCGTCCCCGCCCCGCTCGTCGGCCTCGGTCACGTCGCCCAGCAGCAGCCGCGCGTACGAGGTGAGCGCGCCGAGCCCCGTCACGCCGAGCTGGGCCGCCTCGGTCAGCACCTCCCGGTGCGCGGCCTCCCGGCCCCGGCTGCGCCGGGGCGCCCGCCAGTCCAGCAGGGCCAGCACCTCGTCCGGGGTGGGCGCGGTGGCCGGCTCCAGATCGGCCAGCACCCCGAGCACCGCCCGCCGGGCGGCCGGCGCGCCGGCCCGTTCCGCCTCGGCGGAGAGCACACTGATCGGGCGGTCCCGGTCGTCGCGCTGGCCGACCAGCCCCACCTGGCGGCTCATGGTGAGCCAGGCGCGGGCGAGCTGCTCCCAGCGGTGCGCCAGCGACATCGCCCGCCACACCTCGTACCCGCCGGTGGGCAGCACCTGCTGGTCGGCGCCGTACCGGCCGGTGGTCGCCCCGGGCAGGTCCGCCTCACCGACCAGCCCCGCCGCGTACGCCACCTCCAGGACCAGCGCGGTGTTCGCCTCGTCCAGCCCCGTCGTGCGGGCCAGCCGGCGCAGGTCACGTACCCCGACGCCGCCCGAGCGGAGCACCGGCGCGGGCTCGGCGGCCAGGCTCTCCAGCAGCGCCTCGGTGTGGCGTACCAGCTCCATCGTCTGCCCGGCGCCGGCGGAGTCGGCCAGCTTCGGCTCGCGGGGCACGGCGGCCACCGGCGGCGGGCTGGTGCGCAGCGGGCCGAGCGGGCCGCTGTCGCGCCGCAGCAGCAGCCCCACCTCGCGGGGCAGTTCCACGGTGCCGGTGGAGACCCGGACCAGCAGCCGGGCGTCGACCAGCCAGCGCACCGGGGAGCCGGTGGGCGCGCCGCCGTTGGTGGTGTCCGGGGGGAGGTCGTCCTCGGCGCCGACGGCGGGGGCCTGGAGGGCACCCGGCGGCACGCTGCCGACCGGCGGGCCGGCGGCGAGCCGGTCCAGGACGGCGCGGGCCGACGGGGGAGCGGCCAGCAGCGTCCGGCGCAGCTTCGCGGCGTCCGCGCAGAGCGCCGCCGCCCGCGGGTCCAGCTCCGCGGCCGGTCGGCCCAGCCCCGCCGGGTACGGGGCGACCTCGTCCACGCTGCCGGCCACGCGCAGCGCGTGCTCCGGGCCGTACAGCAGGAAGAGCGCGCGCAGCCGGTCCACCGCGCGCCGGACCGTGGTCGGCGCGGGCGGACGCGGCCCGGCGGTGGCCATCGCCAGCACGGCCTCGGTGGAGGTGGTGCCCTCCTGCGGGTGCCGGGTGAGCCGGGCGGCGTCGAGGACCTGGAGGGTGAACTGGTCCAGCCCGTCCAGCGCGCGGGCCACGGAGACCCGGGACTCGGCCCGGACGGCGAGGGCGGAGACGTCGGCCGGCACCGGCACGACGAGGTCGGGCCGCAGTTGCAGCAGGGCGGCCAGCGACTCGTCGGGCAGGGCGCGCAGGTGGTCGGCGAGTGAGGTGGTCATCGTCGTTCCACGCTAGCCCGCTGCGGGGTGGTCCCGCCCCTCGGACGTCCGGCTGGGTTCGCCGTCGGCGGGTACGTTCTCCGGGTGTCCTCCCTGACGGTCGGCTTCGACCTCGACATGACCCTGGTCGACTCGCGCCCCGGCATCGCCGCCTGCTACCGGGCCCTGACCGCGCGCACCGGCGTGCCGGTCGACGCGGAGCTGGCGGTGTCCCGGCTCGGCCCGCCGCTGCGCACCGAGATCGCGCACTGGTTCCCGCCGGAGCAGGTGGACGAGGCGGTGACGATCTACCGCGAGCTCTACCCGGCGTACGCGATCACGCCGACGGTGCCGTTGCCGGGCGCCCTGGAGGCGGTGGACGCGGTGCACGCCCGGGGCGGGCGGGTGATGGTGGTGACCTCCAAGATCGGCCGGTTGGCCCGACTGCACCTGGACCACCTCGGGCTGCGCGTCGACGAGTTGGCGGGTGACCTCTTCGCCGAGGAGAAGGCGACCGCGCTGCGCGCCCACGGCGCGACGCTGTACGTGGGCGACCACGTGGCGGACATGGTGGCGGCGGCGACGGCCGGGGTGCCCGGGGTCGGCGTAACCACCGGCCCGTGCGACCGCGACGCGCTGCGGGACGCGGGGGCGCACCTGGTGCTCGACGATCTCACCGGATTCCCGGCGGCGCTGGACCGGATCATCGGGCTAGCCTTGGAGCAGTAGACGTTCCGAGCGAAGCAGAGGTTCTTCAGGTGCCGACGGGTCGAGTGAAGTGGTATGACGCGGCCAAGGGATACGGGTTCGTCACCAGCGACGAAGGTGGCGACGTGTTCCTGCCCAAGGGCGCGCTACCGGCGGGTGTCACCGACCTCAAGGGTGGGCAGCGGGTCGACTTCAGCGTGGTGGACAGCCGCCGGGGCGCCCAGGCCATGGGGGTCAAGCTGCTGGAGGCCCCGCCGTCCGTGGCGGAGCTGCGCCGGCGACCGGCCGAGGAGTTGCACGGCCTGGTCGAGGACATGATCAAGGTGCTGGAGGCGAAGGTCCAGCCGGACCTGCGCCGAGGTCGGTTCCCCGACCGCAGGACCGCGCAGAAGATCGCTCAGCTGGTCCACGCGGTGGCGCGCGAGCTGGAGGTCTGAGGGACGAGCCCGGCGTCGGTGGCCCGACCCAGCAGCGCCTCCACGGCGGCGAACCCCGCGTCCCCCAGGTCCGCGGTGAACTCGTTGACGTAGAGGCCGATGTGCCGGTCCACCACGTCGGGCTCCATCTCCTGCGCGTGCGAGAGCACGTACTCGCGGCTGGCCTCCGGGTCGGCCCAGGCCTGCCGCACCGACTCGCGGATCCAATTGGCGGCCTCGACCGGGTCGACGGTGCCCTTGCGGGCCAGGATCGCGCCGAGCGGGATCGGCAGGCCGGTGTCGCCCTCCCACCACTCGCCGAGGTCGACCAGCGCGGTCAGCCCGTGCCGAGGGTAGGTGAACCGGGCCTCGTGGATGACCAGGCCGGCGTCGTACCGTCCGGCGGCCACCCCGGGCATGATCTCGTGGAACGGCACCACCTCGATCCGGGCCGGCGGCCGACCGGCGGACCAGAGCCGGAAGAGCAGGTACGCCGTGGTCCGGTCGCCGGGCACGGCGACGGTGGCCCCGCTCAGGTCGGTCCGGTCCGGCGTGGTGCCGGAGCCGGATCTGGTGGCGGTGGCGGTGCCGGAGTCGCCCGCGCCCCGGGTGAGGACCAGGGGCCCGCAGCCCCGGCCGAGCGCCCCGCCGCACGGCAGCAGGTGGTAGTCCTCCAGCAGCCAGGGCAGCGCCGCGTAGCTCACCTTCACCAGGTCGAACGCGCCGCGCTCGGCGGCCGTGTTCGTGACGTCCACGTCCGCGTAGGTCACCTCGACCGGCGGCGCGCCGGGCACCCGGCCGTGCACCAGGGCGTGGAAGACGAAGGTGTCGTTGGGGCAGGGCGAGATCGCCAGGGAGAGCGCCACGGTCCCAACGGTAGCCCCGCCGCAGCCCGGTCGCCCGCCGCGCCCACCCCGCTGTGACGCCCCCGGATCCCAGCTCCTGGGGAGGAGGAAGCGCACTTCGCCCCGCTACGGACTTGATGACGAATATGACTCGGCGGACGAAGGTCGCGAGTCGGTAGCGTCTCGCGCATGACGAGCGAGTACGTGCTGCAGGACCAACCCCACCGGAAGGTGGTACGGGTCGGCGACACGATCGCTCTGCGTTGTGCCCGCTCTGCGCTGTGCCCGCTCTGCGCTGTGCGCTGCTGAACTGGTCGGACCGGTCCCGGCCGTGGTCGGACCTCCCGCTCCACAGCCGTGGCCGCACCCTGCGATTCATATCTGTACTCAAGTCTGTAGCGGCTCGTCGGGACCCATCGTGCGTCGGAGATGAGGCGGTCATCGGGCCACGTCCGTCCCCGACCGTCGCCACCGCCCGGGCCGGCAGCTCTCGTTGTCCCCAGCCCGTCGCGTTGTCCACAGGGTTGTCCACACGGTTGTCCACAGGTTGGTCGAGGGTGTTGAGGACGGGCGTCGGCGCCGTCGAGCATGGTGGTCATGACGCGATCCGAGTCCACGGTCGACCTGGGTGCGACGCTCCGGGCACTGCGCCGGCACGTCGACCTGAGTCAACGCGAGTTGGCCGACCGGTCGGGGGTGCCCCAGGGCACGGTCGCCCGGATCGAGTCCGGGCGTACCGCCGACCCCGGCTTCCGCGTGGTGGAGCGGCTGGTGCGTGCGGTCTCCGGTCGGCTGACGATCTCTCTGCCGCAGGCCGGCACGCCCCTCGACGCGCCGGGCGGGGCGGCGACATGCTCCCTGCCGGCCGTGCCGTACGAGGGGCTGCGGGACGCGGCCGACCGGAACTGCCCCGCGCACCTCGACCCCAGCGAGGTCCGGGAGCCCCGGGACTGGCCGGGCGCCTGGTGGGCGCAGTTGCCCGGCTTGCGGAACCTGCCACCCCGGCAGTTCCCGATGCCGCTGCCCGCGACCACCTGGCACCGTGACCGGGGGCAGCGGGACCGACGGCGTGCGGCGGAGCGGGTCCGTCGGGAGTTCTCGGTGCGCCGGATCCACGACCCGCAGTCACCGACGTCGTGGCGGTTCGTCGCCGAACTGCCCGACGGTGAGCTGATCGGTGAGCTGCGTGCCCACGAGCGCAGCCCGCACCTGGCGTACGGCGGCGACGAGACGGTGTGGCCGCGCGAGCTGGTCCTCGACGGAGTGCTCGTGGCGCGGGAGCACCGAAGGCTGGGCATCGGCCGCCGGCTGGTGGACGCGCTGGTCGGGGCGATGGCCGAGGCCGGCGTCGGCCGGGTGCACGGAACCACGGAGGGGCCGGGCGTGGGCCTCCTGGCCGCCTGCGGCTTCCGTGCCGAATCCCGGGCGCTGAGGATGGCACGCACGGTCAGCGCAGCGCCCGGGCCGCCTCGCTGAGCGCGACGAACGCCTCCTTCATCCGCCAGGCCGCACGGTCGCGCGGGCCGATCGGATTGGAAATCGTGCGCAGCTCGGCGAAGGGGAGACCGGCCTGGGCGGCGGCCACCGCCACCCCGTACCCCTCCATCGCCTCGGCGACGGCGGCGGGATGCCGGTCGGCGAGGGCGCGGGTGCTCGCAGAGGTGCCGGTCACGGTGCTGACGGTCAGGATCTCGCCGGCGGTGGCTCCGGGCAGCGCCGCGCGCAGGGCGGCGAGCAGGTCCGGGTCGGCGTCGACGGCCGGTCCGCCGCCGAGCAGCTCCGGCGGCATGCCCAGCTCGTCGATCGGGAGGAACCCGTCGGGTGACTCCGCGCCCAGGTCCGCGGCCACGCTCCGGGTCCCGACGACCGTCCCGGCGACGGGTACGCGCCCGGCGAAGCCACCCGCGATCCCGGCGCTGACCACCGCCCGGTACGGCCGACCCGCCGCCTCGGCCAGGGTGAGCAGCCGGGCGGTCGCGGCCCCGGCCACCGCCGGACCCACCCCGACCGGCCGGACGGTCACCGTCGGGTCGGTCAGCCCGGCCCGGATCGCCTCCGCCTCGGCCGGCACGGCGGTCAGCACCAGCAGTCCGCTCACGACACCGGCCCGGGCGACTGCCGCCGCCGCTCGTCGTCGGCGTCGCCGGCACGCGGGACGGCCGAGGACGGCCGGTAGATGTGGTACCCGGGCGGGGCCAGCCCGGCGTCGTCGGAGGGCTGCCCGGTCGGGGCGGGCGAGGTCGGCGCGGCCTGCGCCGCGGCCTCCGCCGCGTCGTCGTCCACCGGGGTCCCGTCCACCAGGGTGTCGCCCCGGTGGTGGCCGTCCCGTCCGGCCTCCCGGTCGGCGGCCTCCTGGTCGGCGGCGGCCTGCGCGGCGGCGGCCCGGTCCGCCTCGGTCGCCTCCCGGTCCCGGTCGGTCAGCTCCTCGTCGGTGAGCGGCCGGCCGATGAGGCGTTCGGCGCGCAGCCGGCCGGCGACCAGCACACCCCGGCCGGCGGCGAGCACCCCGACCCCGGCGGCCACCGCGATGCCGATCCGCCCGTCGAAGGGGACGAGCCCCAGGCCGCCACCGGCGACGAAGGCGAGCATCAGGGCGGTCTCCGAGTGGGCGAACGAGCTGGCCCGCAGCCGCTCCGGGATCCGCTCCTGGATCGAGGCGTCCACGGCCAGCTTGGCGATCCCGCTGCTCATCGCGGCCACCAGGCAGAGCACCGCGACCATCGGCAGGGAGAACTTCACCGTGGCCAGGACCGCCACGCCCGCCACGATGACCATCGTGCTGGACTGGATGGCCGCCGGCCGGTGGATGCGCAGCCGGGTGCCGAGCGCGGTGGCCAGGAATCCGCCGACGGCCAGCGCCCCGCCGACCAGGCCCAACGCCATCTGGTCGCTCAGTTCCCGGCCGAAGAAGTCGGTGGTCAGGTCGCCCTTCTTCAACGCGAACGCCAGGAAGAGCAGCAGGAAGCCGTAGAGCGCGCGCAGCGCCGCCGCCCCGATCAGGGTGGCGATCACCAGCCGTCCGGCCGGTCGGCCCCGGCCCAGCGGGCGGTCACCGTCGCGGCGCAGCGCCCGCAGCGGTCGGGGCACCCGCTCCGGCGGCTCGGAGTCCGCCTTGGGGGGCAGCCGCAGCGCGATCACCATGCCGACCAGGAAGATCACCGACGCGACCCGGAGCGGCCACTGCGGCCCGAACCAGAACGCGGCCAACCCGATCGGGGCCACCAGTGCGCCGGCCACCGTGCCGTAGACGCTGGCCCGGGCCCCGACCTGGGAGAGCCCGAGGCCCTCCGGCAGCAGCCGGGGCACGGCCGCCGAGCGGGCCACGCCGTACGCGCGGGAGAGCGCCAGCACGCCGAACGCGGCCGGGTAGAGCCCGAAGCCGCCGATGTAGTCCGAGATCAGCCAGGCCAGGAAGGCCCGGCCGAGCATGGTGGTGGCCAGGGCGTACCGGCGACCGTGGCGGAAGTGGTCGAGCAGTGGGCCGACCACCGGCGCGAGCATGGCGAAGGGCACCATCGTGACCAGCAGGTAGAGCGCCACCTTGCTGCGCGCCTCGCCGAGCGGGACGTCGAAGAAGATCGTCCCGGCCAGCCCGATCGCGATCAGCGTGTCACCGGCGCAGGAGATCGCGTGCAGGTCGAAGAGGCGGACCATGCCGACCTCGTTGCCCGCCCCCTTGGCCCGGGCCGAGCCGGCCCGCCGGGTCATCCAGCGTCCGCCGCTGACGGAACCGCGGAGCAGCAGACGTACGGCGCGCACGCCCGTGCCGACGGTCCGGCCGAGGACGGACCGCCCGGAGCGGGAGGACAGCGGCATGTGCACCATCCTCGCCCATCTGCTCCACGCGCGTCGCGCCAGTGGGGGAAGAGGCCGCCCGGGGGGTCATCGGGGAGTCCCTGTCGGGCGGCGGCGCGCATGGGGAACAATGGTCGGGTGACCAGGCCCGCCTCCACCCGTGCCGCCCGCCTCGACCAGGTCTGCGCCGCCGCCGTCGAGGTGGCCCGTGACGCGATCACCGAGGTGGAGCCCTCCGACGTCGGCGACCACCTGCGCGCCGTCGCCGAGGGCGACCGGGTCGTCACGCACTACTTCGAGTGCCTGCTGGCCGGCTACCGGGGCTGGCGCTGGGCGGTCACGGTCACCCGGGTGGCGCGGAGCAAGCACGTCACCGTCTGCGAGACGGTGCTGCTGCCCGGCTCGGACGCGCTGCTCGCCCCCGGCTGGGTGCCCTGGCAGGAGCGACTCAAGCCGGGCGACCTCGGGCCGGGCGACCTGCTCCCCACCCCGGCGGACGACGAGCGCCTCGCCCCCGGCTACCTGCTCTCCGACGACCCGGCGGTCGAGGAGGTCTCCTGGGAACTCGGCCTCGGCCGGCCCCGGGTGCTCTCCCGCGAGGGACGCGCCGACACGGCCCAGCGCTGGTACGACGGTGACCACGGCCCGTCCGCACCGATCTCGGTGGCCGCTCCGGCCGCCGCCCGGTGCGGCACCTGCGGTTTCTACCTGCCGCTCGCCGGTGCGCTGCGGCAGTCCTTCGGCGCCTGCGGCAACTTCTACGCCCCGGACGACGGCCGGGTGGTGAGCGCCGACCACGGGTGCGGCGCGCACTCCGAGACGCTTGTCGAGAGCGCCGAGTCCGCGGTCGAGGAACTGCCGACGGTCTACGACGACAGCGCGGTGGAGGCCATGTCGGTCAGCCGGGCCCCGGGGTCGGTGGAGGCCGCCGAGCCGGGCGAGCCGTACGGCCACCCCTGACCGCGCCGCCGGCGTCCTGACCCGCCGGCCCAACACCGGGCCGGCTCAGCCCTGACCGGCGGCCTGTCGACGGCGGCGCCGGTTGGCGTCGTGCCGCATCATCACCGCCAGGCCGGGAAAGCCCCACAGGAATCCGGCCAGGCAGGTCCAGAGCCAGTTCTCGTGCCCGTGCTCGGTGAGCCAGCCGCGGAAGAAGACCAGCAGGACGAGGCCGGCGACGGCCCAGGCGACCAGCCCGGCGACCGCGAACGGCACCATCGGCGGGTCGAGCGGCTCGGGGCGCGGCGGTTGCTCCTGTGGCACGGGGCAAAGCGTACGCGATCAACTTTTCCTGCCGGGCCCTGATCTGGGACGATGCGCGCGACAACGGAAGATCACCTGCGAGGACCTGATGGCCATTGCGCCGCCGGACAACGGCACCCCGCCCGATCCCGCCCACCCGCGGAGCGGTTTCGACCGATTCTTCGAGATCTCCGCCCGTGGCTCGACGATGAGCCGCGAGGTCCGGGGTGGACTTGCGACCTTCTTCACGATGGCGTACATCGTGGTCCTGAACCCGCTGATCCTGGGCGGCGCCGTCGACGGTGACGGCAAGAAGCTCTCGATCCCGGCGATCGCCGCCGCGACCGCGCTGGTCGCCGGCCTGATGACGATGCTGATGGGTGTCGTCGGCCGCTTCCCGATGGCGCTCGCCGCCGGCCTGGGCGTGAACGCGCTCGTCGCGTACGAGATCGCCCCGGAGATGACCTGGGCCGACGCGATGGGCCTGGTGGTGATCGAGGGTGTGATCATCGCGGTCCTCGTGCTCACCGGTCTGCGGACCGCCGTGTTCCGGTCCGTCCCGACCCAGATGAAGACGGCGATCGGCGTCGGCATCGGCCTGTTCCTGACCATCATCGGCCTGGTCGACGCCGGGTTCGTCCGGCGGATCCCGGACGCGGCCAACACCACCGTGCCGGTCGGGCTGGGCATCAACGGCAAGATCGTCAGCTGGCCGATGCTGGTCTTCGTGGTCGGCCTGCTGGTGACCCTGGTGCTGGTGGTGCGCCGGGTGCGCGGCGCGATCCTGATCGGCATCCTCGCCTCGACCGTGCTGGCGATCATCGTGGAGGCGGTCGCCAACGTCGGCCCGTCGTTCGTGGACGGCAAGCCGAACCCCAAGGGCTGGTCGCTCAACGTGCCGGAGCTGCCCCGGCAGGTGGTGGACATCCCCGACCTGTCCCTGCTGGGCAACTTCAACGTGCTCAACTCGTGGAGCCGGGCCGGCTGGCTGGTGCCGCTGATGTTCGTCTTCACCCTGTTGATCACCGACTTCTTCGACACCATGGGCACGATGGTCGCGATCGGCCAGGAGGGCAGCATGCTCGACGAGCAGGGCACCCCGCCGCGGGCGAAGGAGATCCTGCTGGTCGACTCGATCGCGGCGGCGGCGGGTGGCGCGGCGAGCGTCTCCAGCAACACGTCGTACATCGAGAGCGCCGCCGGGGTGGCGGAGGGCGCCCGGACCGGCGTGGCCAACCTGGTCACCGGCGCCCTGTTCCTGCTGGCGATGTTCCTCGCGCCGCTGTCGTTGGTGGTGCCGTTCGAGGCGGCCTCGACGGCGCTGGTGGTGGTCGGTTTCCTGATGATGACCGCGGTACGCACCATCGACTGGACCGACTACGAGATCGCCATCCCGGCGTTCCTCACCATCACCCTGATGCCGTTCACGTACTCGATCTCCAACGGCATCGGCGCCGGCATCATCTCGTACGTGGTGATCAAGCTGGCGAAGGGGAAGGCGCGCGACATCCACCCGCTGCTGTACGGCGTGGCCGCGCTCTTCATCCTGTACTTCCTGCGCGGGCCGATCGAGTCCGTGCTGTAACGCCACCACCCGCTCCGGGCCGGGGAGTCGAACCGGATACCCGGCCCGGAGCAGGGCAAACTTCTCGTGAGCATGGTCATATCGCGTGTCGTTAGCCAGGCTCATTAGTTAAGCTAACGACTGTGACGGAGCGGACGGTGACGGCGAACCGCGTGCCACCGGCGCAGCTGGCACCTCAGCTGCGTGATGCGATAACCCGACTCAACCGGAGGGTCCGGCAGGCCCGCCCGGTGGGAGACCTGACGGTCACCCAGCTCTCCGCGCTCACCAGCCTCAAGCTGGCGGGCGCGCTGACACCCCGGGAACTGGCCGACATCGAGCGGGTGCAACCGCCGACGATGACGAAGATCGTCGCGAAGCTGGAGGAGCGCGGCCTCGTGCAGCGCACCCCCCATCCGACCGACGGTCGCCAGGTCATCCTCGCGGCGACCGAGGGGGGTCGGGCCGTGCTCGAACAGTTCGAGCGGGCCCGTAACGAGTGGCTGGCCGACCGGCTGGCCGCGCTCACGGAGGGTGAACGGGACACGCTACGGCGGGCCGCCGAGATCCTCCAGCAGCTCGCTCGCGCCTGAGCGCCCGTACCGCCGGGTCCGCGCCGTCCGTTGTGGATACGGCGTACGACCCGAGGAGGCGCACCAAGAGTGCAGGCGAAGCTGAGCACGATGTTCCAGTCCCTTCAGGTCCGCAACTACCGGCTCTTCGCATCCGGACAGCTGATCAAGCTGATCGGCGTCTGGATGATGTTCATCGCCCAGGACTGGCTCGTCCTCGAGCTCTCCGACGACTCCGCGACCGCGCTCGGTGTGGTCACCGCGCTGCAGTTCACCCCGGTGCTGCTGCTCACCCTGCTCTCCGGCCGGCTCGCCGACCGGTACGACAAGCGCATGCTGCTCTTCGTCGCCAACGCTTTCTGGACCGTGCTGGCGCTGGCCATGGCCGCCCTGGTGATCACCGGCCTGGTGCAGCTCTGGCACGTCTTCACCTTCGCCGCCCTGCTCGGCGTCGCGAACGCGGTGGAGACCCCGGTACGGCAGGCGTTCGTCAGCGAACTGGTCGGGACGCCGCTGCTGCCCAACGCGCTCTCGCTCAACGCGGCCACGTTCAACTCCGCCCGGATCGTCGGGCCCGCCGTCGCCGGCCTGGCCATCGCCGCCTTCGACGTCGGCCCGGTCTTCCTGGTCACCGCGCTCAGCTCGATCGCCCCGCTGGTCAACGTGGTCCGGATGCGTCCGGCCGAGCTGCACCGGGAGGCGCTGCTGCCGCGCGAGGAGCGGGCGTCGGCGAAGGTGATCGACGGGCTGCGCTACGTGCGCCGCCGCCCCGACCTGCTGCTGCCGATGGTGATGATCTCGGTGATCGCCACCTCGCTGTTCAACTTCCAGCTCACCCTGGCCGCGTTGGCCAAGACCGTCTTCGACACCGGAGCGGCGTCCTTCGGCCTGTTCAGCAGCGCGCTCGCGGTCGGGGCCCTGGTCGGGGCGCTGGCCGGCACCGGGCGGCGCAGCCGCCCCTCGGTGTGGCTGGTGCTCGGCGCGGCGGTCGCCTGTGCCACCTTCGGCACCCTGGTCGGGCTCGCGCCGGCGTACTGGCTGGTGGTGGCGCTGCTGCTGCCGACCGGGTTCTTCATGGTCTTCTTCGCCCAGGCGGCCAACCAGCGGATCCAGCTCGGCACCGACGCCGCCTTCCGGGGCCGGGTGATGGCGCTGTGGGTGCTGGTCTTCCTCGGCACCAACCCGGTCGGCGCGCCGCTGATCGGCTGGCTCGCCGAGACGTACGGCGCGGGGGCCAGCATCTGGATCGGCGGGCTGGTCTCGCTGGCGACCGCCCTGCTGGCGCTCACCTGGCAGCTGCGCCGCGACGGCGCCCGGCTGCGCTTCCGGGTGCTGCCCATGCCCCGCTTCTACGTCGTCTCCTCCCCGGACTGCTGAGCCCGACCGCCACTCGCGGCGGCGGGATTCCCGGCCCGACACCGCCATCCGGGAGAACCGACGGGTTTAAGGTCCGGATACCGGCAATCCCCTGGCGGACACCCGGCGTGGGCCTTAGCGTCGATGCGTGGAGGGCGGTAGCGGGGCGTGGACGCTGGCACTGATGATCTTCGCCGTGGCGTGCCTGCCGGTCCTGATCGCCCTGCTCTTCTGCTTCGACGAGATCGCCGACCGGGTCGCCTGCGGCTGGGCCGAGTGGCGGGAGCGACGCCGGGAACGGCGCACCATCGCCAAACTGGACCGCTCCTTCGGTCCGGACGCCTACGCGCTGGACATCGACCTGAGTCGGCTCGACCGGCCGGACCGGCGACCGCTGGAACGCATCGCCGCCGACCTGCGCCGCCTGGGCGAGCACCGGCTCGCCGCCGGCGGTCGCTCGGTGGTCTGGCACAGCTCGGTCATCGAGGCGTACGACGAGCGGCTCCGGGCCGCCTGCCGGGCACTGGGCATACCCGAGCACCTGGGCGAGCTGACCGGGGTCGACCGGGAGATCGAGCGGGTACGCGTCGAAGGGCTGCTCGCCCTGGCCGGACTGGACCTGCCGACCACCCGCGCCGGTCACCGACCCCGTGACCGGCGGGCGTGAGACTCTTCGTCGCGGTCTACCCACCACCGGCCGCCGTCGCGGACCTGACCGCCCGGATCGCCGGGCTGCGGGTCGGCGCCGCCCAGGCCGCCGGCGTCAACGTGCGCCTCGCCGACCCGGCGCAGCTGCACGTCACGCTCGCCTTCCTCGGCGAGGTGGAGGCCGACCGCCTGATCGACGTGGAGAGCACCCTGGGCCTCGCCGTCGAGACCGCCCGGAAGACCTGGGAGAGCAGCCCCCGGCTGCGCCTCGGCGGGGGCGGACGCTTCGGGCGCGGCCGGTTCACCGTCCTCTGGGTCGACCTGCTCGGCGAGGTGGAGGCGCTGCACGTGCTGGGCCGGCTGATCCGGTCCGGGCTGCGCCGCAACCGCCTCCCGCACGACGACCGGCCGTTCCGGCCGCACCTGACCGTCGCCCGCCCCGGCGACCGCGTCGACCGGTCCGACGTGGAGGCCGACCGGGCCGCCCTCGACGCGTACCGGGGCCCGGAGTGGCCCGCTACCGAACTGGTCCTGGTCCGCAGCCACCAGGGCCCCCGCCCCACGTACGACCGCCTGGCGGCCTGGCCCCTCTGAACGGCCCACCGGGAGGGGCGCGAGATGCGGCGAGTCGCGGTGACCCGACACCGGGACACCGCGACTCGCCGCAACTGGTGTCAGACGAAGGCGGTCGGTCGGCTCACCAGGCCCACGCCTCCGGTCCCGGACCGCCGTTGCCGACCGGCGGGAACAGCTCGTCGAGCCGCTCCTGCGTCGCCTCGTCGATGTCGACGGTCAGCGCGCCGAGGGTGCGGTCGAGCTGGTCGACGGTGCGCGGGCCGATGATCGGGGCGGTCACCCCGGGCCGGGAGAGCAGCCAGCCGAGCGCCACGTCCGCCGGGTCGTGGCCGAGGTCCGCGCAGAACTTCTCGTACGCCTCGATGGTCGACCGGTGCTCGGCCAGCGCGTCGGCGGCCCGGCCGCTGGTGCCGCGCGCCGCGCCGCCCTCGGCCATCTTCCGGATGACCCCGCTGAGCAGCCCGCCGTGCAGCGGCGACCAGGGGATGACACCCAGCCCGTAGTGCTGCGCGGCGGGGATCACCTCCAGCTCGACGTGCCGGGTGAGCAGGTTGTAGATGGACTGCTCGGCGACGAGGCCGAGGAAGTTGCGCTTCGCGGCGGCCGCCTGCGCCTGGGCGATGTGCCAACCGGCGAAGTTGGACGACCCGACGTAGATCACCTTGCCCTGGGCGACCAGCGTCTCCATCGCCTGCCAGATCTCCTCCCACGGGGTGCTCCGCGAGACGTGGTGCATCTGGTACAGGTCGATCACGTCGGTCTGGAGCCGGCGCAACGAGTCCTCGCAGGCCCGGACGATGTGCCGGGCGCTCAGGCCCTGCTCGTTCGGCCAGTCGCCCATCTTGCCGTACACCTTGGTGGCGAGGACGACCTTGTCGCGCCGCCCGCCGCCCTGGGCGAACCAGCGGCCGATGATCTGTTCGGTGATCCCCTCACCGGTCTGCCAGCCGTACACGTTGGCGGTGTCGAAGAAGTTGATGCCGTGTTCCAGCGCCCGGTCCATGATGGCGAAGCTGTCCGGCTCGCTGGTCTGCGGCCCGAAGTTCATCGTGCCGAGGCAGAGCCGGCTCACCGAGAGACCGGTGCGTCCCAGATTCGTGTACTCCATGGACCCACCCTGGCACGCGGGCACTTAGAGTGCCTCACCACGAACTCCGGCGCGGTGCCGGAGTGTCGTACGCGTGCCAGGGGTGGCCGTGGATCAGGAGGACTCGCGGGCCGCCGGCCCGCTGCCGAAGAGGACGTCGTCCCAGCTCGGCAGGCGCTTGCGCGGCTTGCCACCGGCCTCGGCGGTGTCGCCGCCGGCAGCGGCCGCCGCGGCGCCCGTCCGGCGCGGTCGCAGCACCGCCAGCGACGGTACGGCCGGGACCTCCTTCGGCGCGTCCGAGTCGTCGTCGAAGGCGGAACCCTGACCGCCGCCGAGCAGCGCTGCCGCACCCCCGCCGACCGCCCGCTGCCGGGGTGCCTCCGGACCGGCCATCGCGGCCGGGGACCGCGGGTCGAGCCCACGGCCGGAGGTGCCGCCGAGCGGCCGGTCCAGGGAGGCGAGCAGGGCGTCCCGCCCGGCCCGGATCGGGTCCCGACCCGGACGCGGCTCGGCGGCCGCCGGCAGGCCGTGCCCGCCCCGGCTCGGCTCGCCGCGCGACGGACCGGGCAGCGCGTGGCCGCCCCGCTCCGGCGCTGGCTCCTGGCCGAGGATCGGCGTCGGACGCTCGGCGCAGAGGTACTGCGCCATGTCGTCGTGCGGGGCGACGTTCTGCCGGGTCTTGTCGAGGTCCCAGACCGCCTGCGCGGTGGCCTTGCCCGACGGCCAGGTGGCGATGATCCGCCAGGTGCCGTCGTCGCGCCGGTAGGCGTCCCAGGAGATCTTCTCGGTGTCGATCCCGTGCTGGGCCAGCCGGCCGTTGACCACCTCGGCGAGCGGGGTGGGCTTCTCGGCGCCCTTGAGCCGGGTGCGCCGGGCGTGCTGGGCCAGCATGGCCCGCTCCTGGAGCACCGGACCGGCGTAGCGCAGGACGCGGTCGACCGGGACGCCGGCGATCCGCGCGACGTCCTCGGCGGACTCGCCGGAGCGGATCCGGGCCTGGATGTCCCGCGGGGAGAGCGACGGGGTCGGGTCGGCGGCGGCCGGCACCACGGAGAGGGGTGCGGCACCCGGCTCGGCGTGCAGCGCCGAGGCGATCCGGTCGTCGATGGGGAGGGCGAGCAGACGCCCGACCTCGTCGGCGAGAACCAGAGCCTGGCCGTCCTCGGAGAGGGCGACGAAGCGTACTGGGCGCATGGCGTTGCCTCCGTCCCGCTTCGCTGGCCGTCACGCCACGAGCCGGCCACCCGGGCGTCTCGCACCACCGTACGCTCATCTACCCGAAGGTGGGGGATGCGACACCCGCATGTCGCGACTGAGCTGCGGCGATCGTCACGGTGGGTGGCAACGGGAGCCTTCCCGGCCACCCACCGTGACGGTTGATCAGAGTCGCTCGACCACGTAGTCGATCGAGGCGGTCAGCGCCTCCACGTCGGCCGGCTCGACCGCCGGGAAGAGCGCGACCCGCAGCTGGTTGCGGCCCAGCTTCCGGTACGGCTCGGTGTCCACGATGCCGTTGGCGCGCAGCGCCTTGGCGATCGCCGAGGCGTCCACCCCGTCGGCGAAGTCGATGGTGGCGACCACGTTGGAGCGCAGCGCCGGGTCGGTGACGAACGGCGTGGCCACCTCGGAGCGCTCCGCCCAGCCGTAGACGATGCCGGCGCTCTCGGCGGTGCGCTTGGCCGCCCAGGCCAGGCCGCCCTGCGCGTTCATCCAGTCGGTCTGCTCCGCGGCCAGGAAGATGGTGGCCAGCGCCGGCGTGTTGTACGTCTGCTCCAGCCGCGAGTTGTCGATCGCGGTGACCAGGTCGAGGAAGGCCGGGATGTAGCGGCCCGAGGACTTGATCTCGGTGGCCCGCTCCAGCGCGGCCGGCGACATCAGGGCCAGCCAGAGGCCGCCGTCGGAGCCGAAGCACTTCTGCGGGGCGAAGTAGTAGACGTCGGTCTCGCCGACGTTGACGTCCAGCCCGCCCGCGCCGGAGGTGGCGTCGACCAGCAGCAGCGAGCCCTCGTCGGCGCCCGGCACCCGGCTGATCGGCACCGCCACGCCGGTGGAGGTCTCGTTGTGCGGGGTGGCGTAGACGTCCACCCCGG
Organism: Micromonospora coxensis; assembly: GCF_900090295.1. Classification (NCBI taxonomy): domain Bacteria; kingdom Bacillati; phylum Actinomycetota; class Actinomycetes; order Micromonosporales; family Micromonosporaceae; genus Micromonospora; species Micromonospora coxensis. Next base: position 4,050,491 of record NZ_LT607753.1, read on the forward strand.
CCTCGGCGACCAGGCTCGGGGCGCTGCCCGCCTCCGACTTGCGGACGGTCGGCTCACCGAGGAACGGCGCGTCCTTGACCGACTTGGCGAACTTCGCGCCGAACTCGCCGAAGCTGGCGAACTGGGCCCGGTCGCGGACCAGGCCGAAGGTGGCGACCTCCCAGAAGGCGGTGGTGCCACCGTTGCCGATGACCACCTCGTAGCCCTCGGGCAGGGAGAAGAACTCGGCGATGCCCCGGCGCAGCCGGGCCACCTCGTCGCGGACGGTCTTCTGCCGGTGCGAGGTGCCCAGGTAGCTGGTCGCCACGTCGGCGAGGGCGGAGACGGCCGCCGGACGGACCTTGGACGGCCCGCAGCCGAACCGCCCGTCGGCGGGCTTGATGTCGTCAGGGATCCGGATGGTCGGTGCGTCAGCCACGGTTGTCTCGATCCTTCCGCATGGGCGAGGGCGGGCCCGTACAACGGGCACGGATCGACGGCGGCCTCGCACGCCTCGGCGCGCGGGGCCCGTGGTCCGAGCCCGTTCCGGCGGCACTGCCGTGCCCTCATCCTCGCACCCGGTCCGGGCCGGCCGGCGGTCGGTCCCGGCCCGGGTGCTGAGGGATGCGCCACAGGCTGAGGCACACGCCACACCGACACGGACAGGGGCCCCGTCCGTGCGGACGGGGCCCCTGCGGGTACGTGGGTCAGACGCCGTGCGGGATGGCGTCCCAGCCCTCGACCTCCTGCGGCTTGCGGGTGCCCGGCCCGACGTAGCGGGCGGACGGGCGGACCAGCCGCTGGAGCTTCTTCTGCTCCAGGATGTGCGCGCTCCAGCCGCCCATCCGGGCGCAGGTGAACATCGAGGTGAACATGTGCGCCGGCACCTCGGCGAAGTCCAGCACCACGGCCGACCAGAACTCGACGTTGGTGGCGAGCACCCGGTCCGGGCGGCGGGCCTGGAGCTCGGCCAGCGCCGCCTTCTCCAGCGCCTCGGCCACCTCGAAGCGCGGCGCGCCCAGCTCGCGGGCGGTCCGGCGGAGCACCCGGGCGCGCGGGTCCTCGGCCCGGTAGACCCGGTGGCCGAAGCCCATCAGCCGCTCGCCGCGGTCGAGGACGCCCTTGACGTACCCCTCGGCGTCGCCGCTGCGCTCGACGGCCTCCAGCATGGTGAGCACCCGGGACGGGGCGCCGCCGTGCAGCGGGCCGGAGAGCGCGCCGATGCCGGAGGAGATGCAGGCCGCGGCATCGGCCCCGGTGGAGGCGACGATCCGGGTGGTGAAGGTGGAGGCGTTCAGGCCGTGCTCGGCGGCCGAGATGAAGTACGCGTCGACGGCCTTGACGTGGCGCGGGTCGGGCTCGCCGCGCCAGCGCTTCATGAAGCGCTCGACGATCGTCTCCGCCTTGTCGATCTCCTTCTGCGGCACGGCCGGCAGGCCGAGGCCACGGGCGGACTGGGCGACGAAGGAGAGCGCGGTGACCGACACCCGGGCCAGGTCCTCGCGGGCCTGCTCGTCGGAGATGTCCAGCAGCTGGTCGAGCCCCCAGTACGGGGCCAGCATGGCGACCGCGGACTGCACGTCGACGCGGATGTCACCGGAGTGCACCGGCACCGGGAACGGCTCGGCCGGCGGCAGGCCCGGACCGAAGCGCCCGTCGACCAGCAGCGCCCAGACGTTACCGAAGGAGACCTGACCGATCAGATCCTCGATGTCCACGCCCCGGTAGCGCAGCGCGCCACCCTCGCGGTCCGGTTCGGCGATCTCGGTCTCGAAGGCTACGACGCCCTCCAGGCCCGGTTTGAAGTCGGACATGTCGTCTCCTGGCTTCTGGCTCGGTGCGCCCCGCCGCGGGCTCGTACTGCCCGGTACCCAAGGCGACCCTCAGGGATGTGTTCGTGACATCTTGCCTGCTGGGTAACCGAGCGCGCGACCCAGTGCGACTGTGCCGCACACGACATCCCCGGAGGTGGAGCCCGTCCCGGGCTCGGCGAGACTGGATGCTGAGGGCTGGCCAGCGCCGAAGGGCGCGGACACCCCGACGAGGGGGAGAGGGAACGTGACCGGCGACACACCCGTCCCGGCGGCCATGCGTAACGAGTACGCCGCCGACCTGGGCCTTTCCGAGACAGATCTGGCCGCCGACTGGTACACCCAGTTCGACCGGTGGTTCGCCGACGCGGTCGCCGCCGGGCTGCCCGAGCCGAACGCGATGGTGGTCGGCACCGCCGACGCCGCCGGTCGCCCCAGCGGTCGCACCGTGCTGCTCAAGGGGTACGACCCGGAGGGCTTCGTCTTCTACACCAACCACGCCTCGCGCAAGGGCGCCGAGATCGCCGCCAACCCGTGGGCCAGCCTGGTCTTCCCCTGGTTCCCGATGCAGCGGCAGGTGGTGGTCGCCGGACGCGTCGAGCGGGTGGACCGGGCCGAGACCCGGGCGTACTTCGCCAGCCGCCCGCGCGGGTCCCAGCTCGGCGCCTGGGCCAGCACCCAGTCCCGGGTCATCCCCGACCGGGCCGCGCTGGACGCGGCGTACGAGGCGGCGGCGGCGCGGTTCGCCGACGTCGGGCAGATCCCCGCCCCGCCGCACTGGGGCGGGCTGCGGGTCCGCCCGGAGACGGTGGAGTTCTGGCAGGGGCGGGCCAGCCGGCTGCACGACCGGCTGCGGTTCCGGCGTGCCGACCACGGCGACTGGGTCGTGGAGCGGCTGGCCCCGTGACCGACGCGAACCCGACCCGGCGGCGCGGATCGCGTCGCTGGGCCATCGACCTGCGCCCGCTGGCGGTGCCGGCGTACCGGCGGATCTGGCTCGGCAACACGCTCGCCATGTTCGGCTTCCAGCTCACCGCGGTCGCGGTGCCGGTGGAGATGTACGCGCTCACCGGGGACTCGTTCTGGGTCGGGCTGCTCGGCGTCGCCGGCTTCGTACCGCTGCTGGTCTTCGGCTTGTGGGGCGGCGCGGTGGCCGACGCCCGGGACCGGCGCCGGGTGCTGCTCGCCGGCTCGGCGCTGCTCTGGGTCTCGATGCTGGGCCTGCTGGTGCACGCGCTGCTCGGCGACGGCCATCCGGTGGTGCTGCTGGCCCTGGTCACCGTGCACTCGATCGCCTTCGCGATCAGCTCGCCGGCCCGTTCGGCGATCCTGCCCCGGCTGCTGCCGCTGGAGCTGGTGCCGGCCGGCAGCACGCTGAACTACACCACGTTCACCGCCGCCTCGGTGGTCGGGCCGCTGGCCGCCGGGCTGATCATCGCGGCCTTCGGCGCGGACGCGGGCCTGCCGATCGCCTACGCGCTGGACGCGGTCCTCTTCACCGGACTGGTGGTGGCCACCGTCCGGCTGCCCGCCATGCCGCCGGAGCCGCCCGCTGAGGGGGAGGTGCCCCGGGGCGGTCTCGCCGGCATCGCCGACGGGTTCCGCTACCTGGCCACCACGCCGGTGCTGCTGCTCTCCTTCGCGATCGACCTGATCGCGATGATCCTGGCCATGCCGCGGGCGCTCTTCCCCGAGGTGGCGCAGGAGCGGTTCGGCGGTGGGGCGGCGGTCGGCTGGCTGTACAGCGCCATCGCGATCGGCGCGATGCTCGGCGGCCTGACCTCCGGCTGGATCGGCCGGCTGCGCCGGCAGGGGCTGGCGCTGGTGGTGGCGGTGGTCGGCTGGGGGGTGGCGGTCGCGCTGGCCGGGCTGGCCGGCCAACTCTGGCTGGTGGTGGTGCTGCTCGCCGTCGCCGGGATGGCCGACCTGGTCAGCGCGGTGCTGCGGCAGTCGGTGCTGCTGGTGTACGCCCCGGACCGGATGCGCGGCCGGCTGCAGGGGGTGAACACCGTCGTCGTCGCCGGCGGGCCGCGGCTGGGCGACCTGCGCGCCGGCACGGTGGCCGCCGGGTTCGGCACCGGGGTCGCCTGGGTCGGCGGTGGCCTGCTCTCCGCCGTGCTGGCGATCGCGCTGGCCGTGGTCTTCCCGGCGCTGGTCCGCTACCGCTCCGCCACGGTGGCCGACCGGGACCGGGCCGTCGGGACGCCGGCGGGGTGACGGTCCGGGTCGTGCCGGATGCCGGCCCGGCCCGGGACCGGAGTCGCCCGGGTGACCGCCGACCGGGACCGCGGGCGGCGGGTCCGGCGCGGGCCGACCGGGGCGACTAAGGTCGCCGACATGGAGAACGCCGTGTCGCGCCCACCCTCGGGTGCACAGTGGACCATTGCCGCCGACGGCCACCAGGCGGTCATCGTCGAGGTGGGCGGTGGGCTGCGGTCGTACCGGCACGACGGCGTGGACTACCTCGACGGGTACGAGGAGGACGAGATCTGCCCGGGCTCGGCCGGTCAGGTGCTCGCGCCGTGGCCGAACCGGATCCGGGACGGGGCGTACACGTCCGGCGAGCGGTCGCTGCAACTCGACCTCTCCGAGCCGGCCCGGAACAACGCCATCCACGGCCTGGTCAACTGGGTCTCCTGGCACCTGGTCGAGCAGACGCCGGACGCGGTCACCGTCGGCTACGACCTGCCGCCGCGCCCCGGCTACCCGTGGTCGCTGCGGCTGCGCACCCGGTTCGGCGTGGGCGCGGACGGGCTACGGGTCGAGCACGAGGCGACCAACACCGGCGACGAGCCGGCGCCGTTCGGCTTCTCCATGCACCCGTACCTGCGCCTGCCCGACGTGCCGGTGGACCAGATCCTGCTGCGCGTGCCGGGGCGTACCCGGGTGCTGCTCGACAGCCGGCTGCTGCCGGTCGGGGTGACCTCGGTCGCCGGCACCGAGTACGACTTCACCGCGCCCCGCCCGATCGGCGACGCGGTGCTCGACGTGGCCTTCGGCGACGTGGTCCGCGACGACGACGGCGGCTCGGCGGTGACCCTGGCCGCCGCGGACGGCGCGAGCGTCGTACACGTCTGGGCGGACCGCGAGTTCGGCTGGTGGCAGGTCTTCACCGGGGACACCCTGACCGGGCAGCGGCACCGCCGCTCGGTGGCGGTGGAGCCGATGACCTGCCCGGCGGACGCCTTCCGCTCCGGCCGGGACGTGATCACGCTGAAGCCGGGCGCGACCTGGCGGGGCGCCTGGGGCGTCCGCCCGGGGGCCTGAGCAGATGGAGTTCGCCGAGGTCGTCCGACGCCGTCGGATGGTGCGCAACTACGACCCGGACCGCCCGGTCCCGCCGGAGGTCGTGGACCGGCTGCTCGACCACGCCGTCCGGGCGCCCTCGGCCGGATTCGCGCAGGGCTGGGGCTTCCTGGTGCTGGAGGCCCCGGAGGACCGGGAGCGGTTCTGGACGGCGGCCACCCCGGCCGGCGGCGGACGGGAGCGCTGGCTGGCCGGGATGCGCCGGGCGCCGCTGATCGTGGTGCCGCACGCGAACCGCTCGGCGTACCTGGAGCGCTACGCCGAGCCGGACAAGGGCTGGGCGGACCGTTCGGCCGAGCGCTGGCCGGTGCCGTACTGGTACGTGGACACCGGCTTCGCCGCGCTGCTGATGCTGCTGACCGCCGTCGACGAGGGGTTGGGCGGGTGCTTCTTCGGCATTCCGCCGCAGCGGCTGGACGCCTACCGGGAGGCGTTCGGGGTGCCCGAGGAGTACCAGCCGATCGGCGCGGTGACCGTGGGTTACCGCGCGCCCGACCACCGGTCACCGTCGCTGCGCCGGGGCCGCAAGCCGGTGGGTGAGGTGGTCCGGCGCGGCCGGTGGAGTTGAAGGGGATTCGGGTGGTCCCGGCCGGGTATCGGCGGTAGCGAAACCGACATGAGGGAGTAAAACGCGGTGTGGCGGTGGCGGTTAGGCTGGCACGGACATCAGTGCCGCGCCGTGCGGCGCCACGGCGTGACCCGGCTCCGCGCCGTCGGTCGGCCCGGCCACGGGGAGGGGAGCGTGCCGTGATCTTCAGAGCGGTCCGGGACGGGCGTCCGTACCCGGAGCACAACTTCACGCTCAAGCAGTGGGCCGAGATCCCCCCGCGCCCGCTGCGGTTGGACCAGCTCATCACCACCAAGCGGGAGCTGGCCCTGGACAAGCTCCTCGCCGAGGACTCGACCTTCTACGGCGACCTGTTCCCGCACGTGGTGCAGTGGAACGGCGGGCTCTACCTGGAGGACGGGCTGCACCGGGCGCTGCGCGCGGCGTTGCAGCAGCGCAACCAGATCCACGCCCGGGTGCTGGTGCTCGGCGGTCAGGGCGAGTGACCGGCGGCCTGAGGAATCGTTAGGGTGGCCCCCATGAGCCCTCTCGACCTGCTCGACGTCGACGCCTCGCTGAGCGAGGAGGAGCGCCAGATCCGTGCCGTCGTGCGCCGGCTCGTCGACGACCGGGTACGCCCGCACGTCGCCGGCTGGTACGAGCGGGGGGAGGTGCCCGCCCGCGAGCTGGCCCGCGAGTTCGGCAAGCTCGGCCTGCTCGGCATGCACCTGACCGGGTACGGCTGCGCCGGCTCCTCGGCCGTCGCGTACGGGCTGGCCTGCCTGGAGCTGGAGGCCGGCGACTCCGGCGTCCGCTCGCTGGTCTCGGTGCAGGGCTCGCTGGCCATGTACGCCATCTGGCGCTACGGCAGCGAGGAGCAGAAGCAGCGCTGGCTGCCCGCGATGGCGGCCGGCGAGGCGATCGGCTCCTTCGGGCTGACCGAGCCGGACCACGGCTCCGACCCGGCCTCGATGGCCACCCGGGCCCGCCGCGACGGCGACGACTGGATCCTCGACGGCGCCAAGATGTGGATCACCAACGCGCCGATCGCCGACGTCGCGGTGATCTGGGCGCGCACCGACGACGGGGTGCGCGGGTTCGCCGTACCGATGGACACGCCGGGGGTGACGGCGCGCGAGATCCGGCAGAAGATGTCGCTGCGCGCCTCGCTCACCGGCGAGATCGTCCTCGACGGCGTCCGGCTCCCGGCGGACGCCCGACTGCCCGAGGCGGTCGGGCTGAAGGCCCCGCTGAGCTGCCTGACCGAGGCCCGGCACGGCATCGTCTGGGGCGCGCTCGGCGCGGCCCGCGACTGCCTGGAGACCGCCCTGGACTACGCCACCACCCGCACCCAGTTCGGCCGGCCGCTGGCCGGCTTCCAGCTCACCCAGGCCAAGCTCGCCGACATGGCCGTCGAGTGGAACAAGGGCCTGCTGCTCGCGCTGCACCTGGGCCGGCTCGCCGACGCCGGCCGGCTGCGCCCCGCGCAGGTCAGCGTCGGCAAGCTCAACAACGTGCGGGAGGCGCTGGACATCGCCCGGCAGTGCCGCACCATCCTCGGCGCGAACGGCGTCTCGGGCGAGTACCCGGTGATGCGGCACGCCAACAACCTGGAGAGCGTGCTGACCTACGAGGGCACCTCGGAGATCCACCAACTGGTCATCGGCCAGCAGCTCACCGGCCTCTCCGCCTTCGCCTGACCTGCGGATCCACCCGTTCGGGTCGCTCGCCGAGCGGGTGTCGCACCGGGCACGTACCGTCATCGGAAGACGACGTGTCTGACGAGGACGGTGAGGGCGATGGCCCGCGACGGTGACATCAACGAGCCCACGAGGGAGTTCCCCGGTTACCCGACCGCCGACACACTTCCGGCCCGGTCGGACGACCCGACCCCGCCGCCGCCCGGCGGGCGCGGGTCGGCCGGTGGCCCGGTGAAGGGCCTGCTCTGGGTGCTGGGTGCGGCGGCGCTGGCGGTGGTGGTGCTGCTCGGCGCCCAGACCACCGGCATCTTCCCCGCCTTCCGCAACCCGTTCGCCAAGGAGCAGACCGACCGCAGCCAGCCGCCGCTGCTCAAGTCGATCCAGGACCTCAGCCGCTACGTCGCCGCCGAAGGCAACTTCCAGGTCGTCGTCGATCTGCAGAACGACCGCAACAACGTGCCCGAGTGGCTGCTCAACCAGCGCACCCTCTTCGTCGGGGCGGGCAGCGTCGAGGCGTACGTCGACTTCTCCACGATCGCCGAGGGGGCGGTGGTGGAGTCGGCGGACGGAAAGTCCGTGGAGATCAAGCTGCCCGCCCCGCAGCTCGGCAAGACCAACCTCGACCTGGAGAAGAGCTACGTCTTCGCCGAGGAGCGGGGCCTGCTCAACCGGGTCGGCGACCTGGTCAAGGGCGACCCGAACCGGCAGCAGCAGGTCTACCGGCTCGCCGAGGATCGGATCACCACGGCGGCGCGGGACAGCGGGCTGCAACAGCGCGCCGAGGAGAACACCCGCAAGATGCTGGAGGGGCTGCTGCGTTCCCTCGGCTACGAGAAGGTGACGATCACCTACACCGCGCCCTGACCTGACGACGACGGGGGCGGGCGCGTGACCGCGCCCGCCCCCGCCCGCGTCGACCTACGCCAGTCGTAGCGCGAGACGGGCCGGCGCGGCTGGTGGAGGCACGTCCGCAACCTGTTGACACGCTGTCAATGCCGTGGTGTGCGAAGTTGTGCCTTCAAATAGCGGCAAAAGCCGCGTGGGCTGTGGGCAAAACTTGGCTCGTGTGTGTTTTTGTCGCGATGACGCGGGTGGTGCGCCTCGGCGGTGGCCGCCGCCGCAGGGCTGCGAGCGGCGGCCACGCCGACGAGGTCGTCAGTAGCGGGTGGTGGCGTAGCGGTCCTCGTTCGGCATCAGGATCCACAGCACCAGGTAGACGATCACCTGCGTGCCGGGCAGCAGCAGCGACAGCAGGAACAGCAGCCGGATCAGGTTCGGCGAGGTGTTGAACCGGCGGGCCAGACCCGCGCAGACACCGGCGAGCATGCGCCCCTCGCGGGGCCGGACCAGTTTGCGACTCATCGTCGTACTCCCACTCTGCGGCGATCCGCCGCTCTGCGATCCACGGTAGGAAGGAGTGGCCACCGCGCCCTCCGTCCCGAGAGGGATCCGGCGGCCCCGTACCCGTAGGTGGTTACCCGCGTCGGCCTCAGCCGACGCGCCCCGTACCCGCTCGTGCGGCCACGAGATGCGGCGTGTCGCGGTGTCCCGGTCGGTCGACACCGCGACACGCCGCATTCGGGGGCGAGGGCGAGGGGCTGGGCGAGGGCGAGTTGCCGGAATTCGCCGGGGGGGTGGCGGGGGTGTAGCGGTGAGCCGGGCACGCGGTGAGCTGGGCGGGTAGGCTCGCCCGTCGGCGCCGCCCGTACCCGTGGCGGTGCCGGAACGACCGTCCCGGCCGGGGCGGCCAGCCCACCGGGACCGGACCCCGCACCACGGGGAACGACGGCGAGGAAGTGCAGCCATGATCAGTGTCTTCGACCTCTTCAGCGTCGGCATCGGGCCGTCCAGCTCCCACACCGTGGGCCCGATGCGGGCCGCCCGCACCTTCGTCGCCGGGCTGAAGGCCGACGGGCTGCTCGCCGACGTGACGCAGGTCCGGGCGGAGCTGTTCGGGTCGCTCGGCGCGACCGGGCACGGGCACGGCAGTGACCGTGCGGTGCTGCTCGGGCTGGAGGGCGAGGCCCCGGAGACGGTCGACACCGACACCGTCGGCCACCGGGTGGCCGCGATCCGCGAAACCGGGCGGTTGAGCCTGCTCGGCGCCCAGGAGATCGACTTCGACCCGGACCGCGACCTGGTGCTGCACCGTCGCCGGTCGCTGCCGTACCACCCGAACGGGATGACCTTCGCCGCGTACGACGGCGCCGGCGCGCAGGTCCGCGCCCGGACGTACTACTCGGTGGGTGGCGGTTTCGTGGTGGACGAGGAGGCCGCCGGGGCGGACCGGATCAAGCCGGACACCACCCGGGTCCGGTACCCGTTCTACACCGGCGCCGAGCTGCTGGAGGTCACCGCCGCCACCGGCCTGTCGATCAGCGAGGTGATGCTCGCCAACGAGCTGTCCTGGCGCAGCGAGGCGGACGTGCGGGCCGGCCTGCTGGAGATCTGGCGGGTGATGCGGGAGTGCGTCGAGGCGGGCTGCGCGCGGGACGGCGTGCTGCCGGGCGGGCTGAAGGTCCGCCGCCGGGCGGCGGAGCTGCGCCGCAGCCTGGAGGCGGAGAGCGAGGCCGACCCGCTGCGCGCGATGGACTGGGTGACGCTGTTCGCCCTCGCGGTCAACGAGGAGAACGCGGCCGGCGGGCGGGTGGTCACCGCCCCCACCAACGGCGCGGCCGGGATCATCCCGGCGGTGCTGCACTACTACACCCGCTTCGTGCCGGACGCCGCCGAGGAGGGGGTGGTCCGGTTCCTGCTGGCCGCCGGGGCGATCGGGGTGCTGTTCAAGGAGAACGCCTCGATCTCCGGGGCGGAGGTGGGTTGCCAGGGCGAGGTCGGCTCGGCCTGTTCGATGGCCGCCGCCGGGCTGGCCGAGGCGCTCGGCGGCACCCCGGCGCAGGTGGAGAACGCCGCCGAGATCGGCATGGAGCACAACCTGGGGCTGACCTGCGACCCGGTCGGGGGGCTGGTGCAGATCCCCTGCATCGAGCGGAACGCGGTGGCTAGCATCAAGGCGATCACGGCCGCGCGGCTGGCGCTGCGCGGGGACGGGGTGCACGCCGTCTCGCTGGACAAGGTCATCAAGACCATGCGGGAGACGGGCGCCGACATGAAGGTCAAGTACAAGGAGACGGCACGCGGCGGCCTGGCCGTCAACGTGATCGAGTGCTGAGCGGGCGTTCGTTCACCGACTGCTAACCTGTCGTCCGTCGGTGAGGCGGGAGGCGACGGTGACCGCTGGCGTCGCGGCCTTGTGGTCGCACCGCAACTCGCTGCGCATCCTGGTCAAGCGCGACCTGGCGGTGAAGTACCAGCAGTCGGTGCTGGGCTACTTCTGGTCGCTGATCGAGCCGCTCGGCATGGGCGCGATCTACTTCTTCGTCTTCGGCGTGCTGTACTCCGGCGACACCAGCCGGCACCTGGGGCAGGCGGCCGAGTCGTACCCGCTGTTCCTGATCACCGGCATCTTCGCCTGGATGTGGACCAGTTCGGCGCTGAGCGAGGCGACAAACGCGTTGACCGGGCAGTCCCGCCTGATCACCACGATGAACGTGCCCCGGCAGGTCTTCCCGATCGGCCGGGTCACCGGCCGCTTCGCCGAGTACGTCGCCGGTCTGCCGATCCTGGTCGCGGTCGCCGCCGTCTACCTCGCCCACGGGCGGATCGACCCCGGCTGGTCGCTGCTCGCCCTGCCGCTGGCGGTGCTGGTGCAGGCGACGCTGCTGGTCGGCCTGTCGCTGCTGCTGTCGGCGGTCAACGTGCTGATGCGCGACGTCGAGCGGTTCATGCGGCTGATCATCCGGGTGCTCTTCTACGCCACGCCGATCATCTACCCGCTGAGCCTGGTCCGGGAGTCCGGCCTGCCCGGCTGGGTGAAGGTGGTGTACGAGCTGAACCCGCTGGTCGGAATCTTCCAGCTCCAGCACGCGATCTGGTACCCGGACGAGTTCCCGGACGCCCGGCTGCTGGCCACCACCGTCGCCGGCAGCCTGCTGGCGCTGGTGGCCGGCTGGTGGGCGTTCCGCCGGCTCGAACCGGCCGTGCTCAAGGAGCTGTGACGGTGGCGCCGATCATCGAGGCGGAGGGCCTCGGCATCCGGTTCGTCCGCAACCGCCGACGACAGTTGCGGCTGCGGGAGCTGTTCATCCACCGGGGTGGGCGCGGGGCGGCGGCCGGTCAGTTCTGGCCGCTGCGCGACGTCTCGTTCACCGTCGAGCCGGGCGACACGGTCGGGGTGATCGGGCGCAACGGCACCGGCAAGAGCACCCTGCTGCGGCTGATCGCCGGGGTGCTCATCCCCGACGAGGGGCGGATCCGGGTGTCCGGCGACGTCGCGCCGCTGCTGGAGCTGTCGGCCGGCTTCTCCAACGACCTCACCGGGCGGGAGAACCTCTACCTGGTCGGCGGGCTGCACGGGCTGTCGTCGGCGTACCTGAAGCGGCACTTCGACGACATCGTGTCGTTCGCCGGCGAGCAGGTGGAGCGGGCCATCGACACCTCGGTCCGGCACTACTCGTCCGGGATGAAGGTCCGGCTGGGCTTCGCGATCATCTCGCACCTGCCGCACCCGATCCTGCTGATGGACGAGGTGACCGCGGTGGGCGACGCGGAGTTCCGCAAGAAGTGCTATTCGACGATCGACCGACTGCTCGCGGAGGGGCGCACCTTGGTGCTGGTGTCACACAACGAGAAGGACCTGACCCGGTTCTGCCGTCGGGGGCTCTACCTCGACGGCGGGCGGCTGACCGTGGACGGCACGGTCGCCGAGGCGCTCGACGCGTACCACGCCGCGGTCCCGCGGTGACGCTCGCGATCGTGCTCGCCGCCGGTGCGCCGGCCGCGGGCCTGCCGACCTCGACCGGGGAGCGCCTCGACGCCCGCCTCGCCGACCAGTGGCGCCGCGCCGGGGCGGACGCCGTGCGGGCCGTCGCCGACCTGGGTGAGCTGGCCGCCCTGCTGGACACCGTGACCGGCCCGGTGGTGGTGAGCGGGGCCGATCTGGTCGCGCACACCGCCGTACTCAGGCATCTGCGGACCAGCCCGGTCGGGCCGACGGTGGCCCTGGTGCTGACCGATCCGCCGGCCGCCGGCCGGGTCGCGCTGCGCGAGGAGCGCGGCCAGGTGGTCGAGGCCGGACCGGAGGTCGCCGACGCCACCGGCGTGTTCGGCGGCGCGCTGCGGGTCGGCGCGGGCGACCTGCCGGCGCTGGCGGCCGCCGCCCGGGCCGCCGCCACGCAGCCGGCGGCCGGGCCCGCGGTGGACCGGCTCTTCGCCGCCCTCACCGCGCTCGGCACGCTGACCTTCGCCCATCGGGTACGCCTGCTCGTGGCGCACCGGGTCGACGACGCCGACGGGTTGCGCGCCGCCGAGGCGGAGCTGTCGGGGGTCGACGAGGACCGGACCGAGCTGCGGCTCTCGGTGAAGGAGCGGGACGACTTCTTCACCACCTACTTCGTCAGCACCTGGTCGCCGTACGTGACGAAGGCGTGCGCCCGGATCGGGCTCGGCCCGACCGCGGTCACCATGGTCTCGGTGCTCTTCGCCGCCGTCGCGGCGCTGCTCTTCGCCGTCGGTGGCCGGCCCGCCCTGGTGGCCGGCGGCGTCCTGCTCTACCTGGGGTTCGTGCTGGACTGCGTGGACGGGCAGCTGGCCCGCTACACCCGGCACTTCAGCGCCTGGGGCGGCTGGCTGGACACGATGGCCGACCGGGCCAAGGAGTACCTGGTCTACGCCGGTCTCGGCTTCGGGGCCACGGCCGGCGGGTTCCGGTACGGCTGGGCGTTGGCGATCGCCGCGATGACCCTGCAGACCGTCCGGCACATGACCGACGCCTGGTACGGGGTGCTGCACGACGAGGCGGCCCGGCGTCCCCGCCCGTCGGCCGGCGCGGGCAGCGGGATCGGCGGCATGCTCAACGCCGCCTCCACGAAGGTGCAGGCGGACACCGGCTCGGTGTCGTACTGGCTGAAGCGGACGGTGGTCTTCCCGATCGGTGAGCGATGGGCGCTGATCGCGCTGACCGCCGCGCTGTTCGACCCGACGGTCAGCCTGGTCGCGGTGCTGGTCTGGGGGACGCTGGCGTTCGGGTACACGGGTGCGCTGCGTACCCTGCGGGCCCGCTGGATGTGGGTGCCGGTGCTGGACACGGTCGACGCCACCCTGCACCGCGACGACGGCCCGCTCGCGGCCCGGCTGCCGGTCGTGCGCCCGGTGGGGCCGCTGACGCTGGCGGTGGTCGGGGCGCTCGGGCCGGCGGTGCTGCTGGTGGCCGCACTGGTCACGGCGGACGGCGGGGACGCCGGTGGGCTGCGCTGGTGGCTGCCGGTGGCGCTGCTGGTGCTCCTGGTCGGCGGGCTGGGGGCCGGCGCGGCGCACAACGGGCCGCTGGACTGGCTGGTGCCGGCGGCGTTGCGGGCCGGCGAGTACCTCTTCGCGATCACCGTCGGGGTGGTCGGCGGGGCGCCCGCCTGGCTGGTCTTCGGGTACGTCTTCGTGCTCACCCTGCACCACTACGACCTGACCGCCCGGCTGGAGAAGCGGCAGGCCGCGCCGCCGCTGCACTCCTGGACGCTGGGCTGGGAGGGGCGTTCGGTGCTGCTGGCGCTCGTGGCGATCGCCGGTTTTGCGGGCATCGGTCTGGCTACACTCGGTACGTACCTTCTCGTGGTTTTCGTGGCGAGTGTCGTCCTGACCTGGGTCGTCCTGCCGGCCCGCGCCGAGCGGGCGACGGCCGTGCCGGTCGGGGGTGGCTCGCCGGGCTGACGGAGGGCGGCCGGGATGACCCTGATCAGCTTCGTCGTCCCGGCCCACCGGGTGCAGGGCTACCTGCGCGAATGCCTGGACTCGCTGCTCGGGCAGCCGTTCGGTGACATCGAGGTGGTCGGCGTCGACGACGCCTCGCCGGACGCCGTCGGCGACATCCTCGACGAGTACGCCGCCCGCGACCCCCGGGTCCGGCCGGTCCGGCTCACCGAGAACGTCGGCCTCGGCCCGGCCCGCAACGTCGGGCTGGACCGGGCCGTCGGGGAGTACGTCTGGTTCCTCGACGGCGACGACTGGCTCGCGCCCGACTGCCTGCCCGAGGTGGCCGACCGGCTCCGCGCCACCCGTCCGGACGTCCTCGTCGTCGACCACGTCCGGGTGCACTGGACCGACACCGCGACCCGCAGCGCCATGGCGGAGGTGTTCCCCGAGCCGCCCGGCGCGGCGACCTTCCGGCTGGCCGACCGGCCGGAGGCCCTGCACCTGCTGCACACCGCCTGGAACCGGCTGGTCCGCCGGAAGTTCCTGACCGACCTGGGGCTCCGCTTCGCCCCCGGCTGGTACGAGGACGTCTCGTTCAGCTACCCGGTGCTGCTGGCCGCTGAGCGGATCGGCGTGCTCGACCGGGTCTGCGTCAACTACCGGCAGCGGCGGGCCGGGGCGATCACCCGGACCCGGGGCGACCGGCACTTCGAGGTCTTCGCGCAGTGGCACCGGGTGTTCCGGTTCCTCGACGCCCGTCCGGACCTGGCCGCGCTGCGCCCGGCGGTCTTCGAGCGGATGGTCTGGCACTACCTGACGGTGCTCGGCAACGGCGAGCGGATCGCCCCCGAGCTGCGGCCGGCCTTCTTCGCCCAGATCACCGCCGACTACCGGCGTTACCTGCCACCGGGCGGCGTCGCGGCGCCGGACGGGGTGGAGGGGCTCAAGCACCGGCTGGTGGCGGCGGGACGCTGGCGCACGTTCAGCGCGCTGCGCGGCGTCAACCAGGCCAGGGCGACCGCCCGGGGCGCGGCCCGGCGGGCCCTGCCGGTGGCCCGGCGGGCCGCCCGGTCGACCCGGGACGCGGTGCTGCGCGAGTACTACCGGGCCGAGCTGCGCCGGCCGATCGAGGAGACGTTGGCCGTGTACGCGGCCTACTGGTACCGCGGCTACGCCTGCAACCCGGCAGCGGTGGACGCCGCCGCCCGGCGGCTCGCGCCGCACGTCCGTGGGGTGTGGATCGTTCGGCGGGACCGGGTGGACACCCTGCCGCCGGGCACCGAGTACGTGGTGGCCGGCACCCGCGCCTACTACCGGGCGCTGGCCCGGGCGCGGTGGCTGGTCAACAACGTCAACTTCCCCGACTTCGTCCGGAAGCGGCCGGGATCGGTGCACGTGCAGACCCACCACGGCACGCCGGTCAAGGTGATGGGGCTGGACCAGCAGCGGTACCCGTTGGGCGCGGTCGGGATGGACTTCGCCGGGCTGCTGCGCCGGGTGGACCGGTGGGACTTCAGCGTCACCTCGAACAGCTTCTCCACCCAGATGTGGGACCGGGCGTACCCGGCGTCGTACACCACCCTGGAGGTCGGGTACCCACGCAACGACCGGCTGGTCACCGCCACCGCCGAGGAGGTGCGCGAGGTCCGCGACCGGCTCGGGGTCGCCCCCGGCGAGCGGGTGGTGCTCTACGCGCCGACGCACCGG
This sequence comes from Micromonospora coxensis, assembly GCF_900090295.1. Classification (NCBI taxonomy): domain Bacteria; kingdom Bacillati; phylum Actinomycetota; class Actinomycetes; order Micromonosporales; family Micromonosporaceae; genus Micromonospora; species Micromonospora coxensis. Next base: position 4,066,285 of record NZ_LT607753.1, read on the forward strand.
GAGCACCTGCCGCGCTACCGCCCGCCGTTCGACCCGCGGCGGCTGCTCGACGTGCTCGGGCCGGCCGGTCGGCTGCTGATCCGCAGCCACTACTTCCAGGACCGGCAGGGCCGGGCCCGGCGGCGTACCCGGGGACGGGTCGTGGACGTCAGCGACCATCCGAGCGTGGAAGACCTGTACCTGGCCGCCGACGTGCTGGTCACCGACTACTCGTCGGCGATGTTCGACTACGCGGTCCTGGACCGCCCGATCGTCGTGTACGCCCCCGACCGGGAGGCGTACGCCCTGGCCCGGGGGGTCTACTTCGACGTGACGGCCGAGCCGCCGGGTGCGGTGGCGCTCACCTTCGACGAGCTGCTGGAGGTGTTCCGCTCCGGCGCGGAGACGGCGGCGGAGGCGGAGCGGGCCCGGAGCCGGTTCCGGGACCGGTTCTGCGCGCTGGACGACGGCCACGCGGCGGAGCGGGTGGTCCGGCGGGTCTTCCTGGACGAGCCCGGGTGACCGCTCGTGAGCTGGCGTGACGCCCTGTCACGCCGCTCTCACTACTGACCGGTTAATAGTCCTGTCATAACCCGAACATGGCACGTTTACCCGATGTGCGGAGACGGTGACCGGGGCGACAGTCAACCCCGGGGTTCGGCCGAGCTGGGGGAGGAGACGGTGACCACCGTCGCGCTCAAGGATGTGACCAAGGTGTTCCAGGACGGGACACTCGCGGTCGACAGCGTCAATCTCGACGTCAACGACGGCGAGTTCATGGTGCTGCTGGGGCCGTCCGGCTGCGGGAAGTCCACAGTGCTGCGGATGGTCGCGGGACTGGAGGACCCCACCTCCGGCGCGGTGATGCTCGACGGCGAGGTGGCGAACGACCTGCCACCCCGGGAGCGGAAGATCGCCATGGTCTTCCAGGACTTCGCGCTCTACCCGCACATGACCGTGGGGGACAACATCGGGTTCCCGCTGCGGCTGTCCGGCGTCGAACCGCTTCCGCGCGGGGAGCGGATCCAGGACGTGGCCAGCGCGCTGGGCATCGGCGACGTGCTCGGCCGCAAGCCGAGCCAGCTCTCCGGCGGCCAGCGCCAACGGGTCGCGATGGGGCGGGCGATAGTGCGCCGGCCGGGCCTGTTCCTGATGGACGAGCCGCTCTCCAACCTCGACAGCGGGCTCCGCGCCGAGCTGCGCGCGGAGATCTCCGGGCTCACCCGCGAGCTGGGCGTCACCACCATCTACGTCACGCACGACCAGGCCGAGGCGCTGACCATGGCCGACCGGGTCGCCATCATGCGCAAGGGCGTGCTCCAGGACGTGGGCACCCCCACCCAGGTGTACGGCCGCCCGGCCACCCTCTACGTCGCGGCCTTCCTGGGCAGCCCCCGGATGAACCTGCTGGAGGCGTCGGTCTACGTCCACCTCGACCGGTACATCACGCTGACCCTCGGCGACCAGGCGCTCTACCTGCCCTGGGACGACATCCGCAGCCGGGCCGTGGCGCACTACCACGGCGAGCGGATCGTGGTCGGCATGCGGGCCGAGGCGCTCACCCCGGTCGCCCCGGACACCCCCGGCGACGTGCTCCAGGGCCGGGTCCGCTACCTGGAGCACCACGGGCACGAGTCGCTGGCCTTCCTCGACATCGGCGCCACCGCGATCGTGGTGGACGAGATGGGCGTGCCGACCGACGAGGCCGCGTCCGGCCAGCGCGGGCTGCGACGCTTCGGGCAGGTCATGCAGCGGCTCGCCGGCCGGGCCGTCGACCCCGCGCCGGCCCCGGCGCCCGCCCCGAGCGGCAACCGGACCAGCGTGCTCAACGACCCGGGCCGGCACCACCGCCGCCCCGCCGAGCTGGCCGTGCGGCTCGCCCCGTACCCGGCGATCGCCGCCGGCCACCCGATGTCGGTGGCGGTGCGGATGGACGCCCTGCACTTCTTCGACGAGCGCGGCGACCGGATCGACGTCGGCTGGCGCTGACGGACCCGTCCGCCCACCTCGCCGCGGGCCGGTCGCCCGTCGGCCGGGCCCGTCTCGACCGACCCGGTGTGCGGTGAGTCGGGGTGTCCACGTCGACTGACACCGCGACTCGCCGCAAACGGTGCGCGTGTTGGGCGGCGTTCGTGCGGTCCGTCCGGCGGCGCGGCCGGGCCTTGCCCATGAAGTTACCGGCTAGTAACGTCGGGGCATGTCCATCGACTCGCGCCAGGTGGCGTCCGCGCTGCTGGAAGCCGTGCCCTTCGCCCGTACGCTCGCCCTGGAGGTCGTCGAGGTCGCGCCGGAGGCCGAGGGCGGCGTTCGGGCCGTCGTCCGGCTGCCCGACTCGCCGGCCACCCACAACCACGTCGGCGGCCCGCACGCCGGCGCGATGTTCACCCTCGGCGAGACGGCCTCCGGGGCGGTGGTGATGGCCGCCTTCGGCCACCTGCTCGACCGCGCGGTGCCGCTGGCCGTCCGGGCCGAGATCGGGTACCGGAAGGTGGCGATGGGGCCGATGCTGGCCACCGCCCGGCTGGGCCGCCCGCCCGCCGACGTGATCGCCGAACTGGACGCCGGGCAGCGCCCCGAGTTCGGCGTCGAGATCGAGATCTGCACCGAGGACGGCACCCCGACGTCGGCGATGACCGTGCTCTGGACGCTGCGCCCGCACCGCTGACCCCGCCGTCGCGCCCGGAAAAGCGGTTTGTCCGGGCGATCGGCTGGATAGATTTCTCGGTGTGCTGGGTCTACCCGCTCACGTGACCGCCTGCCTCTTCGATCTCGACGGTGTGCTGACGCAGACCGCCAAGGTGCACAACGCCGCCTGGAAGCAGACCTTCGACGCCTTCCTGGCGCGGCGGGCGGCGGCCACCGGCGAGCCGTTCCGCCCGTTCGACCCCGGCCCGGACTACAACCGGTACGTCGACGGCCGGCCCCGCGCCGACGGCGTCCGCACCTTCCTCGCCTCCCGGGGCATCGTGCTGCCCGAGGGGAGCCCCGACGACCCGCCGGACGCCGACACCGTGCACGGCATCGGCAACCGCAAGAACGTCGTCCTGCTGGACCGCATCCACCACGACGGCGTCGACGTGTATCCCGGCTCGGTGACGTACCTGCGGGCGGCGGTCGCCGCCGGGCTGCGTCGCGCGGTCGTCTCGGCCAGCGCCAACTGCCGCGACGTGGTGGCCTCCGCCGGCCTGGAACCGCTGCTGGAGGCACGGGTCGACGGCCTGGTCGCCCGCGCCGAAGGGCTGCGCGGCAAGCCGTACCCGGACACCTTCCTGGCCGGCGCGGCGCTGCTCGGCGTCGAGCCGGCCGCCGCCGCCGTCTTCGAGGACGCCCTCGCCGGGGTGGCCGCCGGCCGGGCCGGCGGCTTCGGGTACGTGGTCGGCGTCGACCGGGTCGGCCAGGCCGACGAACTGCGCGCCCACGGCGCCGACATCGTCGTCACCGACCTCGCCGACCTGCTGAAGGGGGCGGCGGCATGATCCGCGAACGGGCCTATCCGGTCGAGCCCTGGCATGTGCGCGAGACCCGGCTCGACATGGACGTGCTGGCCCAGTCCGAGTCGGTCTTCGCGCTCTCCAACGGGCACGTCGGCCTGCGCGGCAACCTCGACGAGGGCGAGCCGCACGGCCTGCCCGGCACCTACCTCAACTCGTTCTACGAGCTGCGCCCGCTGCCGTACGCGGAGGCCGGCTTCGGCTTCCCCGAGTCCGGGCAGACCGTCGTCAACGTCACCAACGGCAAGCTGATCCGGCTGCTGGTCGACGACGAGCCGCTCGACGTCCGGTACGGCGAACTGCTCGCCCACGAACGCATCCTCGACCTGCGCGCCGGCACCCTGCACCGGGAGATGCACTGGCGCTCCCCGGCCGGTCGCGAGGTCAAGGTGCGCAGCACCCGACTGGTCTCCTTCACCCAGCGGGCGGTCGCCGCCATCAACTACGAGGTCGAGGCGGTGGACGGGCCGCTGCGGCTGATCCTCCAGTCCGAGCTGGTCGCCAACGAGACCCTGCCGGCGCAGAGCCGCGACCCCCGGGTGGCAGCCGTGCTGGAGTCGCCGTTGCAGGCCGAGGAGGAGCTGACCACCGACGACGGCGGGCTGCTCATCCACCGCACCAAGGTCAGCGGGCTGCGGGTGGCCGCGACGATGGGCCACGACGTGCACGCCCCGGGCAAGACCACCATCGAGTCCGAGGGGTACGAGGACTGGGTCCGCACCACCATCGGCTGCGTGCTCCAGCCCGGCGAGAAGCTGCGGGTGGTCAAGTACCTCACGTACGGCTGGTCGAGCCGGCGGTCGCTGCCGGCGCTGCGTGACCAGGTCGGCGCGGCGCTCGCCGCGGCCCGGCTGGACGGCTGGGAGGGGCTGCGCCGCGAGCAGCGGCACTACCTCGACGAGTTCTGGGACGCCGCCGACGTGCGCGTCGAGGGCGACCCCGAGGTGCAGCAGGCGGTCCGCTTCGGGCTGTTCCACGTGCTCCAGGCCGGCGCCCGCGCCGAACGGCGGCCCATCGCGGCCAAGGGACTCACCGGGCCCGGGTACGACGGGCACGCCTTCTGGGACACCGAGATGTTCGTGCTCCCGGTGCTCACCTACACCCAGCCGTCCGCCGTCCGGGACGCCCTGCACTGGCGGCACGCCACCCTGCAGCAGGCCCACGAGCGGGCCCGGACGTTGAACCTGCGCGGCGCGGCCTTCCCGTGGCGCACCATCGAGGGCCCGGAGTCGTCGGCGTACTGGCCGGCCGGGACCGCCGCCTTCCACGTCGCCGCCGGTGTCGCCGACGCGCTGCGCCGCTACGTGCTGATCACCGGCGACGAGCAGCTGGAGCGGGAGATCGGGCTGGAGCTGCTGGTCGAGACGGCCCGGCTGTGGCGGTCGCTGGGCCACCACGACCGGCACGGCCGGTTCCACATCGACGGGGTGACCGGCCCGGACGAGTACACCGCCGTCAAGGACGACAACATCTACACCAACCTGATGGCGCAACGGAACCTGCTCACCGCCGCCCAGTGCGCGATGCGCTTCCGGGACGAGGCGATCGACCTCGGGGTGACCGAGGAGGAGGCGGCCGAGTGGCGGGACGCGGCCAACGCCATGCACCTGCCGTACGACGAGGGTCTGGACGTCCACGAGCAGGTGGAGGGCTTCACCCGGTTGCAGGAATGGGACTTCGGGCACACCCCGCCGGAGAAGTACCCGCTGCTGCTGCACTACCCGTACTTCGACCTGTACCGCAAGCAGGTGGTCAAGCAGGCGGACCTGGTGCTCGCCATGCACTGGCGGGGGGACGCCTTCACCGCCGAGGAGAAACTGCGCAACTTCCTCTACTACGAGCGGCGCACCGTGCGGGACTCGTCGCTGTCGGCGTGCACCCAGGCGGTGATGGCCGCCGAGGTGGGCCATCCCGAGCTGGCCCACCGCTACCTGCGCGAGGCCGCGCTGATGGACCTGCACGACCTGAACGAGAACACCCGGGACGGCGTGCACATGGCCTCGCTGGCCGGGGCGTGGATCGCGTTGGTCGCCGGGTTCGGCGGGCTGCGCGACCACGACGGGACGCTGTCCTTCTCACCCCGGTTGCCGAGCCGACTGGGCCGGCTGGAGTTCTCGTTGCAGTGGCGGTCGATCCGGCTCAAGGTGGACGTCCGCCCGCACCAGACCACGTACACGGTGCGCAACGGCGGCGCGGACACGGTGGTCGAGCTGCGTCACCACGGCGAGTTGATCCGGGTCACCGCCGCGCTCCCGGTCACCCTCCCGGTCCCCACCCCCGATCCGCCCGGCCCGGCACCCGAGCAGCCTGTCGGCCGGGCACCCCTGATGCACCTCCCGGACTCCCGCCCCTGACCCACCCGGTCCCGCGCTCCCTCCCCGCCCGGCCAGCGTCCGCTCTGCCTGCCCGGTCCTGCGGGGCCGATCCGCGCCGGTCCTGCGGGGCCGATCCTCGCTTGCTTTCGCGGGGCCGATCCGCGCTTGCCTTCGCGGGCTCGATCATGAAGTTGGCGGCGATGCCGATCTCTCCGGCTGCCGCCAACTCCATGATCGACAGGTGGGTGGGGCCTGGTGGGTCGTGGTGGGTCAGAACTGGCGGCCGTTGGAGGGGCGGCCGGCGGCGTCGCGCGGGGTCATCGCGCGCGGGTCGTCGGCCGTACGGGCCTGGGCCGCCTCGTCCGCCCAGTCACGGTTGCGCTCGGCGTCCTGTTCGTGACGTTCCTGTTCGGCGGTACGGGTCTGCTGGCGGGACTTCCGCTCGGCCATGGCGATCCTCGCGATCCGTCGGGGCGCGGCTGCGCCGCTGCTGAGGTCACCCCGGGCCTTCCCGCTCGCCCCGCACGCAAACGACGCCGGTCACGGCTGGAGGTGACGCGCGAAGGCGAGCCGCAGGTGGTTCTTCGGCCGGGACCCGACGATCGACCCGACCACCTCGCCGCCGGCGAAGACCAGCAGGGTGGGCAGTGACATCACCCCGTACGCCCGGGTGGTCGCCGGGTTCTCGTCGGTGTTCAGGGTGGCCACCAGCAACCGGTCGCCGAACTCACCGGCCAGCTCGGTGAGGCTGCGGGAGACCGCCACGCAGGGCGGGCACCACTGCGCCCAGAAGTCCACCACCACCGGCCGGTCGGCGGCCAGCACCGTGTCGGCGAAGGTGGCGTCCGTGACGACGGTCAGCCGTCGACCGTCCGTTTCCTGGAGCATGTGTCCTCCCGATCCGCGATGGCCTGGGCGAGTTGGTCGTGCAGGTGCCGCCGTACCGCCCCCAGCCGGTCGAGGTAGGCGTCCACCTCGGCGAGCTTGCGGCGCAGCACGGCGACCGAGTCGGGACAGACGTCGCCGGAGGCGTGCCCGGCGCGCAGGCACGCCACGAACGGGCGGATGTCGTCCAGGTCGAAGCCCACCGCCAGCAAGGCGCGGATCTCGTGGACGACCCGCAGCTCCGCCTCGTCGTAGACCCGGTAGCCGTTGGCCGACCGCCGGGGCCGGACCAGCCCACGCGTCTCGTAGTACCGCAGCGTGCGGGTGCTCGTACCGGCCCGTTCCGCCAGCTCACCGATCAGCATCCGACCTCCTCGCCCCCGGTCCCGGCCGTCACGCTAGACCTTGTCGCCGGTGTCAGGGCAAGGGATAACGCGCCGCCCCGGCGGGTAACCGCAGCGGGCCGTCACCCGGGTGGCGGGCCCGTCACCCGTGGCGGGACAGCGGACGGAGTGGAGGCACGGCATGGCTACTCGCGAGCAGGTGACCATCCCGGTCGGCGCGGCCGGTCTGCCGGCCGACATCGACGGGCCGGAGGACGCCACCGGCGTGGTGCTCTTCGCCCACGGCAGCGGCAGCTCCCGGCACAGCCCGCGCAACGTGGCGGTGGCCCGGACGCTCCAGCGCCGCGGGTCGGCCACCGTCCTGGTGGACCTGCTCACCCCCGAGGAGGACGAGGTCGACGCGGTCACCGCCGAGCTGCGGTTCGACATCGGCATGCTCGCCGAGCGGCTCGCCGGGATCGTCGACTGGCTCGGCGCCGAGCCGTCGCTGGGGCGGCTGCCGGTGGGCCTCTTCGGCGCGAGCACCGGCGCGGCGGCGGCGCTGGTCGCGGCGGCCGCCCGTCCCGAGCGGGTGGCGGCGGTGGTCTCCCGGGGCGGCCGTCCGGACCTGGCCGGGTCGGCCCTGTCGGCGGTACGCGCGCCCACGCTGATGCTGGTCGGCGGCCTCGACGAGCAGGTGATCACCCTGAACGAGCAGGCCGCCGCCGCGCTGACCGCCCCGCACGAGCTGCGGATCGTGCCCGGCGCCACCCACCTCTTCGAGGAGCCCGGCACCCTGGAACAGGTCGCCGACGCCGCCGCCGACTGGTTCACCACCCACCCCACCCTCCCCGCCCCACCCTGACCACCCCCTCCCGCCCGCACCCACGCGCACTTTCAGAGAAAGAGTGGCCATTCCGCGCGGAATGGCCACTCTTTCTCTGAAAGTGCGCCCGCAGGGGGCGGGGGTCAGGCGGGGGGGTCAGGTGGGGGGTGGGGTGGGGGGGCGGCGTTCGCGGTGGCGTTGGACGGTGTCGACCACCCGGTAGGTGACCGCGGCGATCGGCACCGAGACGAAGGCGCCGGCGATACCGGCGATCAGGGTGCCGGCGGTGACCACCACCAGGATCACCGCCGGGTGCAGCTGGACCTGCCGCTTCATGACCAGCGGTTCCAGCAGGTTGCCCTCGATCTGCTGGACGGCGATGACCGCGGCCAGCACCAGCAGCGCCGTGGCCGGGCCCTTCGCGGCCAGCGCCACCAGCACGGCGATCGTGCCGGCCACCGTCGCTCCGATGATCGGCACGAAGCCACCGAGGAAGGTGATCAGGGCCAGCGGCAGCGCCAGCGGCACCCGGAGCACCACCAGGGCCAGTCCGATCCCGATCGCGTCGATCGCCGCGATGATCATCGTGCCCCGGCTGTACGCGCCGAGCGTGTGCCAGCCCGCCCGGCCCGCCTCGGCGGTCACCTCGCGGTTCGGGCCGGTCAGCCGGCGCAGCACCCAGCGCCACATGGTGCGGCCGTCCTTGAGCAGGAAGAACAGCAGCACCAGGGCGAGCAGCGTGGAGCCGGCCGCCTCGGCGGCCGTCCGGGCCCCGCCGACCGGGTCGAAGCTGCCGCCGAGCCCGCTGCGCACCTGCTCGATGAGCTTGTCCAGTTGGGCGTCGCTGACCGGCAGGGTGGTGGTGACGAAGTCGCGACTGCGCTGCAGGCCCTCGCCGAGTTCCTCGCTCAGCTCGCCGAACTGCGCGGCGGTCAGGTTCCACACCAGCACCCCGACGCCGACCAGGATGCCGAGCAGCAGCAGGAGGGTGAGCAGCGCGGCCGGCGCCGCCGGCACCCGCAGCCGGCGCAGCCCCGCCCGCACCGGGTCGAGCAGCGCGGTCAGGAAGAGCGTCACCGCCAGGGCGATGGCCAGCGGCGCGAGCAGCACCGCCACCTTGCCCAGCAGGTAGAGCCCCACCACCACGACCACCAGGCAGGCGCTCCACACCACGGCGCTGCGGACCAGCCAGGGCAGCGCCCCCCACGCCTGTCGCGGCTCCGGGCGGGCGCCCGCCGCGCTCACCTCGGGCGTACGCCCGTCACCGTTCTCGACCACGTCGGCCCTCCTTGGTGTCGCCGGGTCGATACCCGACGGTGGCCGTTGCGACACCCGTCCCGCCGGATGGGCGGAATGGCCGGCCCGGCGGGCGCGGCGGCCGTCGGTGTTTGTGCCACCGACCCGGGGGAAGGCAGACAGGTGACGAGATGAGGAGGATGCCTGTGAGTGACTTCATGGACAAGGCCAAGGACTTCGCCGACAAGCACGACAAGCAGGTCGACCAGGGCCTGGAGAAGGGCGGCGACTACGCCGACCGTCGTACCGGCGGCAAGTACGACGAGCAGATCGACAAGGGCGTCGACATGGCGCAGGCGCGTACCGGTGAGGGCGACCAGGGGCGCTGACCTCGTACGTCCGCTGCCGGGTCACCCACGGGGTGGCCCGGCAGCGCGGTGTCCGGGGGACGGTGGTCTGGTCAGCATCGACCACTCTCGCTACCATCCGCAGTCGGGACATGACTCGCTGTCGAGTCGTTTCCGGACCGGTCCGCCCGGCGCGGCGGGCCGCCGACGAGAGGGAGCCACCCCGGTGACCGACACATCCCAGGCCACGATCCCGCAGCGCTACCCGTTCAGTGACCCCCATCGCCTCGACGTCGACCCCCGGTACGCGCTGCTGCGCCGCGAGGAGCCGTTGACCCGGATCCGGATGCCCTTCGGTGAACCGGCCTGGCTCGCCACCCGGTACGCCGACGTGCGCACGGTGCTGGCGGACCCGAGGTTCAGCCGGGCCGCCTCCGTCGGCCGGGACCAGCCCCGTAACACCCCACGCCAGGCCGACGAGGGCATCCTCGCGATGGACCCGCCGGAGCACACCCGGCTGCGCCGGCTGGTGGCGAAGGCGTTCACCGCCCGCCGGGTGGAGGAGCTGCGCCCGCGCACCACAGCCGTCGCCGACGAGCTGGTCGACGGGATGCTCGCCGCCGGCCCACCCGCCGACCTGGTCGCCCACCTGGCCACCCCGCTGCCGATCCGGGTGATCTGCGACCTGCTCGGTGTGCCCGTCTCCGACCAGGACCGCTTCCACACCTGGTCGGAGGCGATCGTCTCGACCACCTCGCTGAGCGCGGAGACCGCCGAGAGCTACATCGACCAGTTGCTGGGCTACATGGCGGGGCTGATCGCGCAGCGGCGGGAGACGCCCACCGACGACCTGATCGGCGCGATGGTCCGGGCGCGGGACGAGAACGCCGACCGGCTCACCGAGGAGGAGGTGATCCGGCTCGCCGCCGGGCTGCTCGCCGCCGGTCACGAGACCACCGTCACGCAGATCCCCAACATGGTGTACGTCCTGCTGACCGAGGAGGGCGGCTGGGAGCGGCTGCGTACCGACCCGACCCTGGTGCCGAAGGCGGTGGAGGAGCTGATGCGGTTCATCCCGCTCGGCGCGACCGCCGCCTTCCCCCGGTACGCCACCGAGGACGTCGAGCTGGGCGGGGTGCTGGTCCGGGCAGGTGAGCCGGTGGTCGTCTCGCTGCACTCGGCCAACCGGGACGAGCAGGTCTTCGCCGACCCCGACCGGCTGGACCTGGCCCGCGAGGCCAACCCGCACCTCGGCTTCGGGCACGGCGTGCACCACTGCATCGGCGCCCAGCTCGCCCGGATGGAACTCCAGGTGGTGCTGGAGACGCTGTTGCGGCGTACCCCGGGGTTGCGCCTGGCGGTGCCGGTGTCGGAGCTGACCTGGAAGAGCGGCCTGCTGGTACGCGGCCTGACCGCCATGCCGGTGCAGTGGTGAGCGGGGAGCAGCCGGGCGGCTGGCGGGTGTTCGTGGACTCGACCCGGTGCATCGGGTCGGGGATCTGCGTGGGCGCCGCGCCCCGGCACTTCGCGCTGGCGGGCGGGCTCTCCCGGCCGCTGGAGGAACAGATCGACCCGGCCGACGAGGTGCTGGACGCCGCCGAGTCCTGCCCGATGGAGGCGATCATCGTGTCCGACGTGGAGGGCAGCCGGATCGCGCCGGAGCCGTGATCCGGCTGCGGCGGACGGGCAGATCGCCGACCTGCGGGTCCGCCCGGACGCCGGACGGCCACGTCCCGGGTGGAGCCGGGGCGTGGCCGTCGGGGTGGGTCAGTGCTGCTGCTTCTCGCGCAGCTCCCGCATCGAGGTCGGGCGTCCGCTGAGCGCGTCGCGCATCCGGTCCACCAGGCCGGTGCCGGGGGCGAGCAGCTTGTTCGCCGGCGGGTGGTCCGGCGCGGCCGGGTGCGGCCGGGTCGGCGCGGACTTCTTCGCGGCCTGCACCTTGCCGGCCAGCTCGACCAGTTCCTCCTGGGCGACCGCGGCCCGCAGGCGGGGGAACAGGTCCGACTCCTCCTCCTGCACGTGGTGTCGGATCGTGCTGGTGAGGTGGGCCAGCAGTTCGTCGAAGCGCGGATCGGAGGGGTCCAGCGACTCCAACTCCTTCATCGTCCGCTCGGCGTCGGCGTGCTCGCTGATCTCGTGTTCGGCGATCTGGTCGCCGTCCGGCAGCGCCTTGCGGGCGGTCGGGTAGACGTACGCCTCCTCGGCGACGGAGTGGCGGACCAGCTCGGCGATGACCACGTCGGTCAGTTGCCGGCGGTGCTCCGGGGTGCCGTGCCGGGTCTCCAGCTCCACGAAGATCGCCTCGACCTCGCGGTGGTCGGCCATCAGGACGTCGACGACGTCCTGGTGCGTGCTGTCGTGATGGCTCATGTCGTGCCCCCTACCGGTGCGGACGGTTCGGCTCTGCCGAGGCTCCTACCCCCGGTCGGGCGACCGAACCACCGGATCCGGCGTCGGCGTCGGCCGTGCGCACCGTTGTCGCCGCCGTCGCCCTGCCGTACGCTTCCCCTCGGCCCGCCCTCACGGTCTCCAGTGAGGAGCAGTCATGCCCTTGAACCGCCTGTTGACCCTCGGGGTCAGCGCGAGCGCGGCGGTCGTGCTGAGCGTGCCGGCGGTCGCCGTCCCGGCCTCGGCGGCCCCGTCCCACCACCGCACCGGCGGCAGCCTGGTGCTCGTCGGCGGTGCTCTCGCCGACGACAACGCGACCATCTACGGCGACATCGTCCGACTGGCCGGGGGTCCCGGCCGGGCCCGGATCGGCATCTTCACCGCCGCCGCCCCGGTCCCCTCGGAGGACCCGGACGCCGGCACCCCGGACTGCAACAACAGCGTCTGCAACGGTGACTACTACGCCGCCCTGTTCGAGAAGTACGGCGCGGCCGACGCACAGTGGATCCCGATCGACCTGGACCGTCCGGCGGCTGCGGACGACCCGGCCGTGGTCCGGCAGATCGACTCGATGACCGGCTTCTTCTTCGGCGGCGGCGACCAGTACCGCTACGTCACCACGATGACCCGGGGTGAGGCGCAGCGGGACTCGGCCGCCCTGGCGGCCGTCCGCCGCAAGTTGCGCGGCGGCGCGGTGGTCGCGGGCACCAGCGCGGGCGCCCAGATCATGGCCGGCCGCGACATGATCACCGGCGGCTCGACCGAGCCGGGCCTGCGCGACGGCGCGAAGCCGGGCTACTTCGACGACCCGGGCGTGCTCGGGTACCTGCCCAAGGGGGGCTTCGGCTTCTTCACCGAGGGCCTGCTGGACACCCACTTCTCGCGCCGGGGACGGGAGGCGCGCTCGATCCGCCTCGCCTCCGACACCGGGCACGACCGGGTGTTCGGGCTGGACGAGAACACCGCGCTGGAGGTGACCGGGGTCGGTGGCCGACACCGGTCGCTGCGGGTGCTCGGCCAGCGTGGGGTGAGCGTGCTCGACCTGCGCCGGGCGTCCGTGACCAGCACGGACGGCGTGTGGGGCATCGAGGGCGTGCGGTGGAGCCGGTTGACCGAGGGTGACCGCTACCGGGCCGAGCGCTGGCAGCCGGTGATCGCGGCGGGCAAGGAGCGGGTCGTCCCGGCCGCCGGCCCGTGCACGGTGCCGCCGTCGGACGACGTGTTCTACGACTACGCCCTGGTCGGGCTCGCCGAAGGGCTGGTCGACCAGGCCGGCTGCGCCTCGACCTCCGGCACCTCCTACGAGAAGGACCCGCAGTTCGCGGCGGAGGTGACCCGTGGCCCGCGCTTCGCCGGGTACCGGGCGGGGGAGTCGACCTCCTTCGTCGACGCGGTGATCGGCATCCGCCCGGCCTGACCGGAGGGCCGCCCCGGTCCCGGACCGGGGCGGCCCCGCAGGCACCACTGTGGACATGGCCGCCGATCGTCATCGGGCTGTAACAGAAGTTACGTCTTGAGCAGCGAACTTAATGGATGTAACTTCTGTTTCATCGATCCGTGGCCCCTCGGAGGTGCCCATGTCCCCCTTCCGCAACCCCCGCCGCCTGTCGGTGGTGGCCGCTGCCGCCGTCCTGACCACCCTGGCCCCGGTCGGGGTCACCGCCGCCCACGCCCAGGTCACCCGGATCCGGCAGGGCAGCGCCACCGACGTGTCCCGGGCCGCCTGGTCCGGCCCGGCGTACACGATGAACGGTTCGGGTGGCATCGTCACCGCCACCATGACCCGGGCGATCGACGCGATCCGGGGCGGCGCCGGCGCGATCGACGTGGTGGTGATCGCCGCCTCCGGCACCACCACCCCGGAGTGCGACGTGATCACCGACCTGGCCGGGGTGAACTCCTGCACCACGCTCACCCTCACCGCCGCCCGGGACGGTAACGACACGCAGGTCAACACCGACATCCGCAACGCCGAGTTCGTCTACTTCGCCGGCGGCAACCAGTGCAACTACGTGGCCTGGAAGGGCACCGCGCTGGAGGCGTCCGTCGAGTCCGTGGTGGCCAAGGGCGGCGGGGTCGGCGGCGGCAGCGCCGGGCACCACGTCAACAGCGACATCGTGTACGACGCCTGCGCCGCCAGCGCCACCTCGGCGACCGCCCTCGACGACCCGTACGACCGCTCGCTGACCTTCACCACCGGCATGTTCCGCTGGCCGCACTACGCCGACACGATCAACGACTCGCACTTCGTCGAGCGGGACCGGATGGGGCGCACGATGGCGTTCGTGGCCCGGGCGATCAAGGACGGCCGCACCAGCGGCGGGAAGGCGTGGGGCGTCGGGGTGGACCGGGACTCGTCGCTGCACATCGACCGCAACGGCCTGGCCACGCTCAGCGGCGGCAGCGCGTACGTCGTGCTCGGCGACCACCAGCCGGAGGTGGCGGTGGCCGGCCAGCCGCTCACCTACTCCAACTTCAAGATCTGGAAGCTGACCAACGGCCAGACGTACGACTTCGCCAACCGGCCGACCTGCGGCTACTACCTGAAGAGCGTCAACGCCGGCGTCCCGAGCAGCAACCTCTACAGCGGCACCCCGGTCACCGACTGCACGACGCCCCCGCCGCCGCCTCCGCCCGGCGGGAGCAGCTTCACCGAGGTCGAGCCGAACGACTCCCGCAGCGCCGCCAACGACGTCTCCGGCAACACCTACCCGCTCACCGTCACCGGCGACATGAAGAGCACCACCGACCGGGACTACTTCGCGCTCACCCTGAACAGCAAGCAGAAGCTGACGGTGGCCTGCGCGGTGCCGACCGCGTACGACGCCGACATCTACCTGCTCGACTCGGGCGGCAGCACGGTGACCCGCTCGGTCAACGACGGCGCGGGCGCCGACGAGTCGGCCAGCCTCACCCGCAACACCTCCGGCACCGGTACGTACTACCTGGACGTGGAGGCGTACTCCGGCTCCGGTACCGCCGACTACACCTGCACCCTCACCAAGTCCTGATTCGCACCCCCCAGCGGGCGCGGAGCGGGCTCGGTCCCGCTCCGCGCCCGGCTACGCTCAGCGCGTGTCGAACCCCGATCTTGTCGACGAGCCGCACGGCGTCGGTGTGGCGGCGCTGATCCGGCAGCGTCTCGGTGAGTGCAGCCCGGCCGAGCGGCGGGTGGCCCGGACGCTGCTCGCCGCGTACCCCTCGGCCGGTCTGGGTACCGTCGCCGCGCTCGCCGAGCGGGCCGAGGTGAGCGCGCCGACCGTGCTGCGCTTCCTGGCCCGGCTCGGCTTCGGCGGGTACCCGGAGTTCCAGCGGGCGTTGCGCGACGAGCTGGCCGAGCGGGAGACCTCGCCGCTGTCGGCGTACCGGGCGGCGGAGCGCACCGGGTCGCCGCCGGAGGGCGCGCTGCCCCGTGCCGCCGCGACCCTGCCCGAGGCGGTGGCCGGCACGCTGGCCGAGCTGCCCCAGGGCGAGTTGGACGCCGCGGTGCGCCTCTTCGCCGACCAGCAGTTGCGGGTGACCGCGGTCGGCGGCCGGTTCTCGGGGCTGCTCGCGCACTACCTGGTGCTGCACCTGATGCAGGTGCGCGGGGGCAGCCGGCTGCTCCCGGCGACCCCGGTGGAGCGCACCGACATGCTCGTCGACGTGGGCCGGCGGGACCTGTTCGCGCTCTTCGACTTCCGCCGGTACGAGGAGCCGACGCTCGCGCTGGCCCGAGAGGTCACGACGCGGGGCGCGAAGGTCGTCCTGTTCACCGACCGGTGGCTCTCGCCGGTGGCGGGGCTGGCCGAGGTGGTGCTGCCCAGCCGGGTCGAGTCGCCCTCGCCGTACGACAGCTTCGTGCCCGCGTTGGCCCTGGTGGAGACCCTGGTGGCGGCCGTGATCGACCGCCTCGGGCCGGTCGCCGGCACACGGCTGAAGGCGATGGAGGCGGCGCAGCAGACGTTCGGGAGCGCCTGAGGTCCGTTACAGAAAATCGTAACCCCGCTGAAACCGTAACGTGCGTTACAGTCCGGGGGCTGGTTCGTTCTGGCCCCCGGAAGGACACCTCATGCGCATCCGCCACTTCGCCCTGGTCGGCGCGACCACGGCCCTCCTCTTCGCCACCGCCGCCTGCGGCGGCACCACCACCACCGAGTCGGGCGGCGGCGACGTCACCCCGGTCTCCGTCACCATCGACGGCGTCGGCGCGGTCAGCACCGACACCGCGCTGGCCGGGAAGGTCCCGGGCGACGTGCGCGCCCGGGGCACGATCACCGTGGCGACCAACGCCCCGTACCAGCCGTTCATCGACTTCAAGGTCGAGGGGAAGAACGACGAGTTCAAGGGCCTCGACTTCGACCTCTTCCAGGCCGCCAGCGCCCGGCTGGGCCTGAAGGCGACCTTCAGCCAGCAGCCGTTCGACGGCCTCGTCCCCGGGTTGCAGGCCGGCAAGTACGACGCCATCGCCGGGGGCATCACCGACAAGAAGGAGCGCCAGCAGGTCGCCACCTTCGTCGACTACTCCGCCTCCGGCACCGGCTTCCTGGTCCGCACCGGCAACCCGGCCGGCGTGAAGACCGTCGCCGACCTCTGCGGCCGGACCGTCGCCGTGCAGAAGGCCAGCAACCAGGCGAAGAACCTCGCCACCTACTCCAAGGACAGCTGCGCCGGCAAGGCGATCGAGGTCAAGGAGTACCCGGAGAACCCGCAGGCCGTGCAGGCGCTGATCGCCGGCAACGTCGAGGTGGTCGCCGCCACCCGGGTCAACCTGGTGGACACCGCCGCCACGCTCGCCGGCAAGGCCGAGTTGGTGGCCGACCCGTCCGCCCCCAACGGCTGGCTGGCCAGCCCGAACGGCTTCGGCTTCCTCAAGGCGAACAAGGAACTGGCCGAGGCGTACCGGGCGGCCGTGCAGAGCCTGATCGACGACGGCACCTACGGCAAGATCCTCGCCCAGTGGAAGCAGACCCCGATCGCCATCGAGAAGGCCACCATCGACCAGGCCATCGACTGACCCGGCGGACCACCACCCCTTGAGACCGCGGTCGCCGGGCGCCCTCCGACTCCGTGAGGGCGGGCCCGGAGAGGCGTCCGGCGACCGCCGCACCACACCCTGTTCGCCACTGTGGGGCTCCGCAGCGCCGCACGTCGCGCTCACCGGCCCCGCCCGCAGGAGGCACCGCAATGACGAGCGACACCGAGACCGTACGGGTCGTCCCCGTACGCCACTACGGGCGCTGGCTGACCGCGCTGCTCGTGGTCGGGCTGACCGTCCTCTTCGTCCGGGCGCTGCTGGACAGCCCCAACCTCGAACCCGGCACGATCCGGGAGTACCTGTTCAAGGACTACGTGCTCGACGGCGTGGTCACCACACTCTGGCTGACCCTGCTGGCGATGGTGCTCGGCACCGTCGGCGGGGTGGTGCTCGCCGTGATGCGACTGTCGGCCAACCCGGTGCTGCGCGGCGTCTCCTGGGCCTTCATCTGGGTCTTCCGGGGCACCCCGCTGCTGGTCCAGATCATCTTCTTCGGGTTCCTCGGGGCGCTCTTCCCCCGGCTCACCCTGACCGTGCCGTTCACCGGCACCGTCCTGTTCGACGAGCCGACCAGCGTGGTGGTGACCGGCACGGTCGCCGCCGTGCTCGCCCTGTCGCTCAACGAGATGGCGTACGCCGCCGAGGTGATCCGGGGCGGCATCCTCGCCGTCGACGCCGGGCAGACCGAGGCCGCCGCCGCGCTCGGGATGAGCCCGGCGCTGACCCTGCGCCGGGTGGTGCTGCCGCAGGCGATGCGGGTCATCATCCCGCCGATGGGCAACGAGACCATCACCATGCTGAAGTCCACCGCCCTGGTGTCGATCATCGCCGGCCGGGACCTGATGACCGCCGTGCAGACCGTCTACCAGAACAACTACAAGGTCATCCCGCTGCTGGTGGTGGCCGCCATCTGGTACCTCGCCCTGGTCAGCCTGTTGTCGGCCGGCCAGTGGCTGATCGAGCGGCGGTTCGGCCGCGGCTTCGCCCGGGGAGGCGTGCGATGACGGTGACCGAGGAGAGGACCGCCACGGCCACCCGGCCGATGGTGCGGGCCGAGGGCGTGACCAAGCGGTACGGCCCGGTGGAGGTGCTCAAGGGCATCGACCTGACCGTCGCCCCCGGCGAGGTGACCTGTCTGCTCGGCCCCTCCGGCTCCGGCAAGTCCACCTTCCTGCGCTGCATCAACCACCTGGAACGCATCGACGGCGGCCAGCTCTGGGTCGACGGGGAACTCGTCGGCTACCGCCGGCACGGCGACAAGCTGTACGAGCTGAAGGCCCGCGAGGTGGCCCGCCGCCGCCGCGACATCGGCATGGTGTTCCAGCGCTTCAACCTCTTCCCGCACATGACCGCCCTCGCCAACGTCGTCGAGGCGCCGGTGCGGGTGCTCGGCACCCCGCGGGAGCGGGCGCGGGCCGAGGCGGCCCGGCTGCTGGAGCGGGTCGGCCTGGCCGACAAGGCCGGCAGCTACCCGGGCCAGCTCTCCGGCGGCCAGCAGCAGCGGGTGGCGATCGCCCGGGCGCTCGCCATGCACCCCAAGCTGATGCTCTTCGACGAGCCCACCTCGGCCCTCGACCCGGAACTGGTCGGCGACGTGCTCGACGTGATGAAGGGACTCGCCGCCGACGGCATGACCATGGTGGTGGTGACCCACGAGATGGGCTTCGCCCGCGAGGTCGCCGACAACGTCGCCTTCCTCGACGGGGGAGTGGTCGTCGAGTCCGGCACCCCGGCCGAGGTGCTCGGCGACCCGAAGCACGAGCGCACCCGCGCCTTCCTGGACAAGGTGCTCTGATGGACGCCCTGCTCACCGCCGCCGGCGACCGGCTCGGGGCGTACCACGACCGGCTGGCCCGACTGGTCGCCGTGGACAGCGGCTCCGGTCAGGTGGACGGGCTGCGGGAGGCCGCCGACCTGGTGCAGACCTGGTGCCTGGCGGCCGGCATGGCGGTCGAGCGCGAGGCGGTCGCCGACGCGGCCGGTACACCCCTCGGCGACGTGCTGGTCGCCCGCCGACGCGGGCGGGGACGGCGGCACGTCCTGCTCGCCGGGCACCTGGACACCGTCTTCCCGCCCGGGACGGCCGCCGCCCGGCCGCTGCGGGTGCACGACGGCCGGGCGTACGGGCCGGGGGTCAGCGACGACAAGGGCGGCCTGCTCGCCGGGCTCGCCGCCGTCGAGGTGCTGGCCGCCCTGGGCCGCGAGGAGTACGCCGAGCTGGTGCTGGTGTGCACCCCGGACGAGGAGATCGGCTCCCCGGGCAGCCGCCCGCTGCTGCGTACCCTCGGATCGGAGGCCGACGTGGCTCTCTGCCTGGAGTGCGCCCGCGACAACGGTGACCTGGTGTCGGCCCGCAAGGGCGTCGCGGACCTGGAGATCACGCTGCGCGGCCGGGCCGCGCACGCCGGGATCGAGCCGGAGCGCGGGGCGAACGCGCTGCTCGCCGCCGCCCGGCTCACCGTCGCGCTGGACGCGCTCAACGGGCGCTGGCCCGGGGTCACCGTCAACGTCGGGGTGCTGGAGGCCGGCGGCCGGCCCAACGTGGTCGCCGACCGGGCCCGGATGCTGGTCGACCTGCGGGCCTGGCGGACCGCCGAGTACGCCGCCGCGCTCGCCGAGATCCGCCGGCTGGTCGCGGAGCCGGCCGTCACCGGGGTACGCGCCGAGCTGGCCGTGCACGCGCCCACCCCACCCTGGGAGCCCGGCCCCGAGGACCGCTGGCTGCCCGAGCTGGCCGCGAAGGTCGGCGCGGGGCTCGGGGTGCCGGTCTCGCACACCGCCACCGGCGGCTGCGCCGACGCCAACCTGCTCGCCGAGGCGGGCGCGACGGTGCTCGACGGGCTCGGCCCGGTCGGCGGGGACGACCACAGCCCGGCCGAGTGGCTGGACCTGGACTCGGTGGTGCCCCGGGTGGCGCTGCTCGCCGGCCTGATCGACGAGGTGGCCCGCCGCTGACGCCTCGCGCCCGAACGACGCGAGGGCCGGTCTCCCCGTTCGGGGAGACCGGCCCTCGTCGGTGGTGCGTCGGATCAGGAGCTGTAACCGCGGCCCGCGATCCAGTTGGCCAGCTCGGTGATGTCCATCCAGTACTCCGGGGCGTCCGGAGCGGCCGGGTCGGAGATCTTCACCGTGTTGCCGTCGTCCTTGTACTCGACCACGGTCAGGTAGTGACCGGGGTAGCTGTGCTCCTTGCCGTCGACGTCGACCGCGCCGCCGAGGATGTTGGCGACGACCGGCTCACCGGCGTCCACCGCGGCCTTCACGTCGGCCCGCAGCCGCTCGACCTGCTCCTTCGAGGCTTCGTCACTGCTGATCTCGGTGGTCTTGTACTTGCCGCCGGTGTACTCGTTCAGCACCCGGGTGATGTCGATCGCCGAGTCGGTGCCGTTGACGGTGGTGCCCAGCTTCTCGGCCAGCTCGTCCTGGCTGACCTCCTTGCCGTCGGCCGACAGCGCGATCCGGGCCGACGCCGGGCCACAGTAGTAGAAGTTCGGCTGCGCCTCGTACTCGTAGCCGGCCTTGCGCGCGCCCTTGCCCTTCTCGGACACGACCGACGCGGCGGCCTTCTCGGCCGGCGTGGCCTGCGCGGCCATCGCGGGGCCGGCGATGGCGCCACCAGCCATGATCAGACCGGCGACGGAGAGCATGCTGTTGCGGATGGCGATGTTCATGTCGAAGCTCCGTTCGGGGGTTGACGCCCGCGTCACTCCGGACGCGCACGCAGCACCTTCAGGCGCTCGGATTCTCAGGGGACTCGGCGGGCGGGCTCGCGGCCCTCCACTCACCGCCGGAGGTGACGACCGGTGGCCCCGGGCGTTGCGACCCGTCCGCCGTGCTGCTCGGTCGTACGCAGGGTGTAACGACCGGGGGTGGGCGGTGATTCCGCCGGGTGGGTGGCGACGGTCACCCTGCGTGACCGGACGTCAGGGCGTGAACCGGGTACGGCGCGCGGCGGATCCGGGCCCGTCGGGTCGGCCGGTCAGGAACCGGACACCGGGGGCAGACTGCCCATCAGCCGCGTCACGGCGATCTCGATGACGACCCGCTCGGGGTTCGGCCGGGGCTGCCGGTAGCGCTCGGCGTAGCGGCGTTCCGCCTCGGCCACCGACGCCGGATCGGTGCGCAGCACCGCCCGCCCCTCGATGGTGAGCCACCAGCGGCCGTCGACGTGGCACACCGCCACCGGCGTGCCCGCCGGGCCGGCGGCGGCCACCTGCCGGGCCTTCGCCGAGCCACCCGAGGTGATCACCCGGGCGATCCCGGCGTCCGGGTCGAAGGTGACCCCGACCGGCACCACGTGCGGGGTGCCGTCCGCGCGCAGCGTCGTCAGGGTGGCCAGGTGCCGCTCCCGGCAGAAGGCGAGCACCCGCACGTCGTGCGGGTCCAGCCGATGACCGCCTGCCATGTCGTCCCCCGTCTTCCCGGGACCGGCGCACACCGGTCCCGCCGCACCGCGCGGCCGGTGGCGCTCCCGGTGCCCCGGGGCCGCCGGACTCCGACCGATCATGGCACGGGACGGCGTACCCGGTCCTGGTCGGGAGGAGTGTCCGGCTGGCTGGGCAGCCCTGCGGTGGTGGCCCGACGCTGACGGGCCAGCCGGGTCAGGTAGATCAGCGCACCGGCGAGGACCCCGAGGTCGTCCAGGTAGATCGGGTCGGGCAGCACGTCGACCGGGAAGACCGTGTAGATCAGCGCGCCGTAGAAGGCCACCTTGCCGCCGACGCCGAGGGTGCCGAGCATCCGCCGGGCGCGGACCACCCGGACGGCCAGCAGCACCGCGCCGACCAGCGTCGCCAGCGCCAGCACGCCGCCGATGACGACGAGCACCACCATCTCCCGGGACATCCCGCCACGCTAACCCACCCGCACCCGCACCCGTACCGCCCGCGCGTCACCGGCCGGCCGGCTCCGCCCCGGGCCCCGCCCGGCTCCGCCCCGCCCGGCCGGCTCGCTGGCCCGTCCGTCCGCTCTGGCCCGGTCCGGCTGGCCTCGGTCCGGTGATCAAGAGGTTTTGGTCTGCGGAACGCGCTCTCCCGGACGCAAACCTCTTGATCACCGCGAGTCGGCGGCCCGGGGCGGGCCCGCCGACGGCGAGCGGCTGCGCGAGCGGTGCGGGGCGGTGCGGGGCGGTGCGGGGCGGTGCGGGCAGTGGGGGAGGGAGTGGGGTGGGGGTCAGTAGGCGGGGGCGGGGGCGTGGCCTCGGGCGGTGGAGGCGGGCTCGCGGGTCGGCTCGGCGGTGGGACGGCGGGTCTCCGGCATCGGCACCACCGACCCGGTCTCCTCCGGCCGGCGGTCGAGCGCGGCGAACGCCTCGTCGCGCAGGCTGCGCGACGCCGCCGCGGCCAACTCGGCCGCCCGCCACGCCTCGCGCTCCCGCTCCACGGCAACCCGGTGCCGGGCCGCCAGGTTGTCCCGGATCGCCCGGTGCAGGACCAGCTCCTGCTCCACCGGGTGCCGGCGCGGGTCCCAGCCGTTGCGGTGCGCGAAGACGTCGCTCAACTGCTCGACCGACAGCTCCTTGCGCCAGTACGCGTCCAGCGCCGCCCGGTGCAGGAACCGCTCCCGGTCGGCGTACTCGGCCGGGGTCTGCGCCGTCTGTGGCAGCGGCATGGCGGCGGCGGCCGAGAGCCGGCGGACGTCCGCCTCGGCCGCCTGGTACGCCGTCCAGGCCGCCTCGACCTCCTCCTGCGCGGTCAGCCACCCGGCCCGGCACCGCTCGGCGGTGGCCCCGGCGCGCCGCGCCGCCACGGCGATCTCCTCCGCGTACCGGGCGCGTTCCCGCTCCTCCTCGGCAAGCTCGACGTGGCTGGGCAGCGCCGCCTGCCGGATCCGGCCGGCGACGGCGGAACGCAGCCAGGCGGGGCGGGCCACCAGGGCGCCCACGGCGACGGCCGCGACGGTGAGCAGGACCAACCAGATCACGGCGGCGGCGGGGACGTCGGGCAGGACGGAGGAGAAGACGGTCTGCATCACCAGCACCTCACGGCGGGGATCGATGTGGACGACGAGCAGGTGCCCGGCGGGGCGACGTGGGAAGCGCGCGGGTCGACGTACCCACGAGGGGCCGCGACCATGCGCGGCGGCCGGTGCCCTCGGGACGCCGCGACGCTCAGCCGCGGGGCGGGCCGCGCCGGCCGGTGGCGTCCCGGACCGGATCCGCCGTCGCCACCGGGACCGTCGAGGCGGTCGGCGCGTCGGCGGGGACGGTGGCGCGCCGGGCCGGCAGCGGCCGGGCGGGGGCGTCGGCGACCTGCTCGTCGGTCGACGGCCGGGAGGCGGCGGCCGGCAGCTCGGCCGTCCGGGAGATCGCCACGCCGGGGGCGACCGGGGCGACGGCGGCCGGGCCGGCCGCGACGGCGCCGACGCCGACGGCGAGCACCAGGGCGGTCACCGCCAGCCGGGTGAGATCGCGCAGCGCACGCAGCGTCACCGTCCGGATCGGGCGGGAGGCGGCTACGGGCACGTCTCCAACCTATCGCCGCCGCGCGGTCCGCGCAGCGTCACGACGGCCGCGTTCGGGGTGACCCGGGCCACGGCGTGCGATGTGGACGGACCTCTCCCGAGGAGGGATACGACGGCCGGACAGCCGCCGGATGCATCGACGGAGATGAGAATGACGACAGTTTCCGGCCGACCGATCCGGGCACTTCCGGGCCGTGCTCGGGGCGAACGGTCGCCCCCGGCGCGCCGCCGCCGTACGAGCCGCAGAGACCGGAGGAGACACCATGGGAGTTCGCCGTCGGGGAGCCGTCGTCGCGGCTGCCGCCGCCGTCACGGTGCTGGCCACCGCCGTACCCGCGCAGGCGGCGACCGCCGTGGACACCGGGTCGCTGACCCCGGTGCCCGCGGTCGACGTCCAGCGGTACGCCGGCGACTGGTACCAGGTCGCCGCGATCCCGGCCATCTTCGAGATCCAGTGCTTCAAGAACGTCAAGGCCCGGTACGACGTGCAGCCCGACGGCACGGTCGGCGTCCGCAACAGCTGCCGGACGATCATCGGCACCACCAGCTCGGTCACCGGCCGGGCCCGCAGCGAGAACCCGCCGGCCAACTCGGCCCTGACGGTGTCGTTCCTCAAGCTCGGCGGTGAGTGGCGCTACTTCGGCGGCCCGAACTACATCGTGATCGGCCTGGACCCGGAGTACCGCTGGGCGGTCGTCGGCGACCCGGACCGCAGCAGCGGCTTCGTCCTGTCCCGGGAGCCGTCGCTCACCGCCGGGCAGACCGCCGAGACCAAGGCGGCCCTCACCGCCAACGGGTACGACCTCTGCGACTTCCGGACCACCCGCCAGGACGGCGGGACGACCCGGGCGGGCAGCTTCTGCTGACCCGACCTCGACCCGACCGATCGGTACGCCGCTCGCCGGCACCCTGACGACCGTGCGCGGCCGACGGCGGCCCACGATCGCAAGGACGAGAGTCGGCCCGGCCCCGGACGAGGGACGGCCCACCCGGAGCGCTTCCGGGTGGGCCGTCTCGACGCGGTCAGCTCAGCGGTCGCCGCCGAGCACGGGCGGCGCGGTCGTGCCGCCGTCCCCCCACACCATCTCGTCCTCGGTGAGCCAGGTCATCCGCTCGTCGGTGTCGTCCTCGGCGTGCTGGCCCCGGCCACCGATCACGCCGTTGCGACCGGCGCCGCCCGCCGTGGCCGCCCGGTTCGCCGCGCTCGCGCCCTGCCGGCCGCTGTTGCCGCCCGCGCCGAGCTGACCGGAGGCGAGCCGGCCGGTGCCGGCCGCGGAACGGTTCTCCATGCCGGTCGGAGCGCCGGGGCGGCTCGGCGTGGTGGCCGGCGCCCGGCCGCCCGAGGAGGCCAGCGCGCCGGTGCCGAGCACCCCGCCGGCCATCAGGCCGGCCGCCCCGAGCATCGGGCCCGAGCCGGTGCCCGGCCCACCGGTCGTGGTGGGGCTCGCCCCGGCCAGGCCGGAGCCGCCGCCGACCCCGCCGGTCACCGGGCCCGCGCCGGCGAGCGAGGTGCCGGTGCCGCCGTCGATCACGCCCGGACCGCCGGTCGTGGTTCCGACGGTGCCCGTGCCGCCCGTGCCGGTGCCGCCGGACCCGGTGCCCGGGCCCTGGGACACGCCGCCCGTGGTGGTGGCGGTGGCGTTGCCGCCGGGGCCGAAGCTCCCCGTGGTCGGCGCGGACGACGGGGTGCCCACCGCCGGCCCGCGCTGCGCCGGGACGCCGCCGCGGTCGGTGTCGCCGGGCAGCCGCGTGGGCGGAGCCGGCGGGTCGACGATCCGCCCGTACCGGGCGACCTCGTAGCCGGCCGCCAGGTCGGCGACCACCTCCACCATCCGCTGGTGGGCCTTCTCCTGCTCGGCCTTGTCCTGCTGGTGGCCCATGATGCCGCCGACGATCATGCCCGGCACACCGAGCAGCGCGCCCTTGGTCGCCCCGTCGATCGCCTTGTCGTGGTCGTCGGTCGCCTCGGGGCTCTCCGCCTTCTGCTGCGCGGTGCGCAGCTGGCCGGCCATCAGGTTGAGCGCCTGCCGCACGTCGGCCGCGCCCTCGGCGAGCTCGGTGGAGTACCGCACCACCAGCGACAGCCGGTCGTGGAACTCGCGGGCCGCGTCCCCCGTCCAGGCGGGGGCCAGCTTCTCGAGGTCGGTGTCGAGGTCGCGGGCCAGGCCGTCGAGGGTGTCGCGCAGCGAGCTCCACTCGCTGGCCAGGCCCTCCACCTGCTGCGGGTCACCGGCACGCACCGCGTCGTAGAGCTCGCGGTGGCTCACGTGCTGGTAGCGCTGGGTGTACTCAGACACTGCGGTCCCCCCGCTCCTTGAGCGCCTCGTTCACCCCGTTCAGCGCGGTGGCGATGTCACTGGCGTTGGCCGCGTTGCGCGCCTCGGTGGTGCGGTAGTTCGTCATGATCGTGTTGGTGGCGGCCCGGGACGCCTCCACCGCGCGACGCAGCCGCCCCACCCGCTCGGCGTAGCTCGCCTGGATCTCGCTGTACCGGCGGGCGTTGCCGGTGCCGTCGGCGAAGGTCCCGAGGGCCGGCGGCCGGCACTGCAACTCGGTGTTCAGCTTCTTGAGGGCCGCCTCGGCCTGGGTCAGCCTGTCCGCCAACCGCTGGTGAAAATCCTCCAAGGACAGTACGTCGACTGTCGTACGCCCGGTCATGGCAGCATCCCCGTTGTCCATAGTCGATACCGTCGGCCCCAGGTTAGTCGACCGGCGCCAGCCCGGGCGACCCGTCGAAGTGCCGGCCGCGCTCAGCCGCCCTGCGCCGGTGACTCCGACGCCTCGCCCCGCGCCGTCGGCGACGGGCTGCCCGCCCCGTCGTCCGGCGCGAAGTAGGCCAGCGCGTCCTGCCGTTCCAGGGTGGGGCCGGTCGGCACCAGCGAGAGCAGCGACGCCGGCACCACCAGCGGCTTCACCCCGCCGTAGCCGAGGGCGGCCACCGCGTCGCCGGAGCGCTTGCCCAGCGGGTACCGCATGCCCTGCGGGGTGATCAGGTAGACGGTCGCGCCGGCCGCCGGCTCCGTACCCTCGCCCGCTCCCGGCGCGGCCTGCACCAGCGCGCCCCGGCCGCCCGGCAGCAGCACCTCGTCGGCGGTCTCGACCGCGTCGCGCGGGCCCTGCCGGGCCGCCCGCACCCCGTCTCCGTCGGCGAGTTCGGCCGGCGCCCGGTCGAAGACCTCCAGGGTGGTGGTCGGCGGGCCGCCGCCCGGACCGGGCCGGTAGGTCGCGCAGACGACCGACTGGCCGGGACGGACCGGGCGCAGCGCGGGCAGCGTCCGCAGCGTCCCCTCGGCCTCCAGCCGCTCGTCGGTCAGCAGCCGGCCGGCCTCGTCCGGGGTGATGTCGGTGACCTGGCCGCCGTCGCTCTGCAACAGCAGCGCGCTGACCTCGCCGATGGAGACCAGGCCGTCCCGGGTCAGCACGTAGTGCTCGCCGGCGGCGCGGAACACGTCGCCGACGCGCGCCTGCCGGCCGCCGACCGTCCGGCCGCTCGGCGCGCCGTCGCCCTCGATGCCCAACTGCCGCAGCGCCGGGCCGGCCGGCACCGCGTTGAGCAGCGGCGCGCCCACGTCGAGGGTGGTCGCGTTCGTCATCTTCAGCGCGGCGAGCGCCGGATCACCGCCGACGATCTGCGCCCGCGCGCCGTTGGCCAGCAGGAACCGCTGCCCGCCGCCGCGCACCAGCACCGCCTCGTCGCCCAGCGGGGTGCCGCCGGAGAGCGGCCGGTCGATCACCAGTCGGGTGGTGGAGCGCCGGGAGTCGCCCGGGTCCGGCACGTCACAGACCGACCAGGGCAGGCCGACCAGCGACTTCCGGTCCGGCAGGGCGTCCGGGGCGCCGACGATGCCGACGGTACGACCGCGCGGCCGGTCGGCGATCGACGCCCGGGACATCGTCCGCACCGGCGCGTCGGCCTCGTTGAGGATCAGCCGCGCGGAGGTGTAGTTCAACGTCGGGTGCAGCACCCCGTCGGCGTACACGTACGTCGCCCCGGTCTCCCGCTCGATGACCAGGGTGTTCGTCTCCAACGGCGCGGTGTTGCCGGTGAACTGCCCGTACGCCCCGGCGCCGCCGAGCACGATGGTGGCGGCGAGCACGCTGCCGGCCACGGCCATGCCGAGCCGCCGCATCGGAAGGTTGGTGGTCTCCGGGTCGCCGGAGAGCATCCCCGAGACGATGCGTCGGGTGACGAAGCGGTACGCCTGCACCTGATCGCGGCGGGTCCGCATGTTTGACCTCCGACGGGGACGGGTCCACGACGATCAGGGCTCAACTCCGTCGCGGGCTTCCCTACGATAAGGGCCGTCGGCGGGTCGACGGACCCCCGCCCGCCCACCGGCGGCGCACCCACCGGCGGATGCTCCACGATGTCCAGAAGGGACGCTCACCGATGACGCAGCTTGCGGCGCCACCCGGGCGTACGCCCACCACCCCGGCCGTCCCCGACGACCGTCCGGTGGTGCCGGCCGACCGGCGCGGACGCGGACGGATCGGCCCGGTCGCGGTCGGCCAGCTCGTCCTGGTGGAGCTCTGCGCGCTCGCCGTCTGGGCGGCGACGGGCGGCCCGGGCTGGCTGTTGGGGGCGGTCGGCGGCCTGGTCGTGCTGGTGCTGGCGGCCGCCTTCCTGCGCCGGGGCGGCCGCTGGTGGTACGAGGACCTGCTGCTGCGTCGCCGGCTGGGCCGCCGCCGGGACCAGGCGCGGGCCGCGGTCGCGCAGGGCAAGGTCGTCGACCCCCGGCTGGCCGCGCTCACCCCCGAGCTGAGTGTGATCGAACTCACCGAGCGTGGCACCCGGCTCGGGATCGGGCAGGACGGCCGGGGCTGGTTCGCCGCGGTGGTGCTGACCGGCCGGCCCGGCGCACCGGCCGGCGCGATCGAGGCGGCCACGGTGGACCGGGTGCTCAGTGTGCTGGCCGACTTCTCCGGCCCGGTCACCCTCACCCAGGTCGTCTCGCACACCCTGGTCTGGTACCCGGCGCCCGGCGCGCCGCCGGCGGCCCACCGCACGGTCTGGGTGGCGCTGCGGCTGTCGGTGCCGGACGCCCGTACCGAGGCGGTGACCCGGGGCGGCGGGATGCACGGCGTGCACCGCACCGTCGCGGCCGGCATCGGCCGCCTCGGCAAGGCGCTGAACGCCGCCGGCCTGGGCCACCGGGTGCTCGGCCGGGACGAGCTGCGGGCCGCGGTCGTCTCCGCCGCCGGCCTCGACCTGGCCCCGGCGGCCCCGGCCGAGACCTGGACCGGGCTGCGGGGCGGCGGCTGGACGCAGCGCTGCCTGACCCTGCGCAAGCGCCCCGGGGCGTCGCTCGGCACGCTGGTGGACGCGGTCACCGCGACCTCCGCTCCGTCGCACACGGTGGCGACGGTGGTGGTGCCCGGCGGCCGGCCGGTGCCGCCGCTGCTGCGGGTCGCCGCCCTCGACGGGCACGTCGAGGCCCTGGTGAAGGTGGTACGCGACGTGGCCCGCCGGAGCGGGATCCCGGCCCGGCCGCTGGACGGCCAGCACGGGCCCGGGGTCTACGCCACCACGCCGGTCGCCACCGCGGCCGGGACGATCAGGGTCGGAGATTGACGATCCAGCCGTAGAGGCCGCACACCCAGAACGCCAGCGGCACCACCGCGACGATCAGCAGGATCTCCACGATGTCGAGCACCCGGCCCCAGACCGGCGAGATCCGCTTGCCCGCCACACTGAGCCCGTAGATCAGGCTGATCACCACGGTCAGCGCCACCCCGCCCAGGACCAGGCCCAGCCGGGTCGGCAGCGAGCCGCCGGCGAAGGTCGCCCAGGCGGCCAGCGCCAGCCCGACCGAACCGGCGAAGAGCACCGGGGTGCGCTGGGCGCGCCCGATGAACGGCCGGGCACGCAGCAGCGACAGCAGCGCCAGCACCAGGCAGAGCAGCACCGCCGGCAGTCGACCGTTGCCGGCCAGCACGATCTGGCCGCCCAGCACCAGCAGCGACACCGTCCACAGCAGACCGGTCAGGAACTGGTCGGCCCGCTCGCTCTGCCGCAGCACCCGCCGCCCGTCGACGGTCTCGGTGTCGGTCTTCAGGTCCTCCGGGCCGGTCGGGATGGAGGGCACCGGGAGCCGGGCCAGCCGGTAGGCGGTCATCGGCAGCGCCGGCAGGGTGGCGAACGCGACGGTCGCCACGATGGCGGCGGCCGCCGCCGCGCCGAGGCCGAACGCCAGCGAGAGCAGCGCGCCGACGGCGGTCGCCGCGCCGACGGTGACGGCCCCGAGGAAGAGCGGCATCCGGTCGCCCACGGCCAGCCCGGCGATCGCCCCGAACAGCACCACCGCGGTGCCCGCGAGCAGCACGTGCGGGCCGGCCAGCTCGCCGAGCCCACGGTCGCCGGCCAGCACCAGCAGGCCGCCGACGGCCGCGTAGCCGACCCCGGCCATCGCCAGCACCGCACCCGTCCGGCTGTCGCCGGCCGCCCGGGACAGCACCGCCGCGGCCACCATCAGCAGCACCGCCACCAGCAGGGCGGCCACCGCGCCGGGCAGCTGCGGCGGCCCGGCGAACAGGGTGACCGCCGCGCCGACACCGAGCGCCGCCGCGGCCAGCAGCACCGAGAACGAGCGGGTGGTGCCGACCTGCCAGGTGCCCGGGCGCTGGTTGGTGGCGGTCGCCACCGCGTCCACCACGTCGTCGAAGACGATCTCCGGGGCGGCGGCCGAGCGCGGGTTGAAGTAGAGCACCTCGCCGTCGCGGACCCCGAGCTGCGCGGCGGTGCGGCCACCGTCGAGCGGTTGCCCGCCGAGCCGGGCCAGGCTCCAACCCCCGTGCCGTACGCCCTCGTCGGCCAGGTCCTCCCCGGCGTACCGGAGCAGGGTGGGCAGCAGGTCCGCCAACGGCACGTCGGACGGGAGGGCCAGATCCATCCTGGTCCGTGGTGCCACGATGGTGATCCGGCTCAGTCCACCGGTCGCCGACTTCGTCGCCACTGTGGCCTCCTCGTGCTCTCTCAGATCCACCTCGGCCGGCGGCTCGCCCCCGCGGGTCCACGACGCCCACGGGAGATTACCTACGATGGCGGGCGCGTACGATGCCCACCCGACGACTCCGGTCGGTCGCGTACCGCGTCAGGGCCGCTCTTGGGGAGGAGACAGCCGTGAGCACGGTCGTGTTCCGTCGGCTTCCACGGAAGGCGGGGCCACCGCTGCCCCGGGGTGAGGTTCTGCTGGAGTCTCCTCCGGAGCTGCCCGAACAGACCCCCCGCAGCCTGGGCCAGATGCTGATGATCCTGCCGATGCTCTGCGGCGTCGGCGCGATGGCCTTCCTCTACGCCGGCCGGGGCGGCAGCACCATGACGTACGTCGCCGGTGGCCTGTTCGGTGTCTCCATGCTGGGCATGGCCCTCGGCACGATGAGCCACGGCAACAACGACAAGGCCGAGCTGAACGCCGAGCGGCGCGACTACATGCGCTACCTGGCCCAGATGCGCAAGCGCACCCGCCGCGCCGCCGAGCAGCAGCGGGCCGCGATGACCTGGCGGCACCCCGAGCCGGACGCGCTCTGGTCGATCGCCGCCTCCCGGCGGATGTGGGAACGGCGGATCACCGAGGACGACTTCGGTGAGGCGCGGATCGCCACCGGCCCGCAGCGGCTGGCCGTGGAGATCGTCCCCCCGGAGACCAAGCCGGTGGAGGACCTGGAGCCGATGAGCGCGATCGCGCTGCGCCGGTTCGTCCGGGCCCACTCCAGCGTGCCCGACCTGCCCACCGCGCTGTCCCTGCGGTCGTTCAGCCGGATCGTGCTGCGCGGCGACCGGGACCCGGTGCTCGACCTGACCCGGGCCGCCCTGGCCCAGCTGGTCACCTTCCACGCCCCGGACGACCTGATCCTCGCGGTGGTCGCCGCGCCGGACCGGCAGCCGGCGTGGGACTGGGTGAAGTGGCTGCCGCACGCGCACCACAGCGCGCGCACGGACGCGGCGGGCGCCCGCCGGCTCGTCTTCGCCAGCCTGGCCGAGGCCGAGGAGTCGCTCTCCGCCGAACTGGCCGGCCGGCCCCGCTTCACCCCGGAGGCCAAGCCGCTGACCACCGCGCCGCACGTGGTGGTGGTGATCGACGGCGGTGAGGTCTCGGCGACCTGCCAGCTGATGGGGGCGGGGCTGCTCGGCGTCACCACCATCGACCTCTCCGGCGCCGTTCCGCGCGACGCCGGCCGCTGGCTGCTCTGCCTGGACGCCGGTGACGGCAGCTCGCTGGAGCTGGTCCGGGGCACCGCGAACTCCCGGCTCGGCACGCCGGACCGGCTCAGCGCCGAGGCGGCCGAGGGGCTGGCCCGGCAGATCGCCCCGTACCGGCTCTCCCAGCAGCAGACCACCTCCGAGGAGCCGCTGGCGCGCAGCATGGAGCTGCCGGACCTGCTCGGCGTCGGCGACGCCGCGGCGGTGGACGTGCAGCAGACCTGGCGGCCCCGCAGCCACCGCGACCGGCTGCGCATCCCGCTCGGCGTCGGCCCGGACGGCAACGTCGTGGAGCTGGACTTCAAGGAGTCCGCGCACGAGGGCATGGGCCCGCACGGCCTGGTGATCGGCGCGACCGGTTCGGGCAAGAGCGAGCTGCTGCGCACCATCGTCGGCGCGCTCGCCGTGACGCACTCCTCGGAGGAGCTCAACTTCGTCCTGGTCGACTTCAAGGGTGGTGCCACCTTCGCCTCGCTGGAGGCGCTGCCGCACACCAGCGCGGTGATCACCAACCTGGCCGACGAGCTGCCGTTGGTCGACCGGATGCGCGACGCGCTCGCCGGCGAGATGACCCGCCGGCAGGAGGTGCTGCGGGCGGCCGGCAACTACGTCTCCCGGTTCGACTACGAGAAGGCGCGGGCGGCCGGTGAGCCGCTCGACCCGATGCCCAGCCTGCTGATCATCTGCGACGAGTTCAGCGAGCTGCTGGCCGCCAAGCCGGACTTCATCGACCTCTTCGTGATGATCGGCCGGCTCGGCCGGTCGCTCGGCGTGCACCTGCTGCTCGCCTCGCAGCGGCTGGAGGAGGGGAAGCTGCGGGGCCTGGACACCCACCTGTCGTACCGGATCGGTCTGCGGACCTTCTCGGCGGTGGAGAGCCGCATCGTGCTCGGCGTGCCCGACGCGTACGAGCTGCCGAACGCGCCCGGCCACGGTTACCTGAAGACCGACACCAGCACCATGCTGCGGTTCCGGGCCGCGTACGTCTCCGGGCCGTACCGGGCGCCGGGGCAGAGCCCGCAGTCGTCGCGGGCGATGGTGCAGCGCCGGATCGTCCCGTACGGGGTGAACTTCGTGCCGGTGCAGGTGCCGCAGACCCCGGTCGAGGCGACCCCGGCGGAGGAGAAGCCCGCCGACGGCAAGGCCGTGGCGATGCTGGACGTGCTGATCGACCGGATCAAGGGCCGGGGCGCGCCGGCCCACCAGGTGTGGCTGCCGCCGCTGGCGGAGCCGCCGAGCCTGGTCGAGCTGCTGCCGCCGCTGGCCGTCCACTCGACCTTCGGCCTGTGCACCGCGACCTGGCCGGGCCGGGGGCAGCTCACCGTCCCGGTGGGCGTCGTCGACCGGCCGTACGAGCAGCGGCGCGACCCGATGATGGTGGAACTGGCCGGCGCGGGCGGCAACGTGGTCATCGTCGGGGCGTCGCTGAGCGGCAAGAGCACCCTGCTCCGCTCGATGATCGCCTCGCTGGCGCTCACCCACACCCCCCGCGAGGCGCAGTTCTTCTGCCTCGACTTCGGCGGTGGCGCGCTGCGCAGCCTGGACGGGCTGCCGCACGTCTCCGGCGTCGCCGGTCGGCGGGACACCGAGGCGGTCCGCCGTACGGTGGCCGAGGTGGTGGCCGTCCTGGACGACCGGGAGACCCGCTTCGCCCAGCACGGCATCGACTCGGTCGCCAGCTACCGGCGCCGCCGGGCGGCCGGCGAGTTCGCCGACGACCCGTTCGGCGACGTCTTCCTCGTGGTGGACGGCTGGAACACGCTGCGCCAGGAGTACGAGGAGCTGGAGCAGACCATCACCAACCTGGCCAACCGTGGCCTCGGTTTCGGTGTGCACGTGGTGCTGACCGCGGTCCGCTGGGCGGAGATCCGGATCAACATGCGGGACCTGCTCGGCACCAAGCTGGAGCTGCGGCTCGGCGACGCGAACGAGTCGGAGATCGACCGGCGGGCCGCGGCGAACGTGCCGACCGGCGCGCCCGGACGCGGCCTGACCCGGGACAAGCTGCACTTCCTCGCCGCGGTGTCCCGGATCGACAACCGCCGGGACATCGACGACCTCACCGAGGCGTCGGTCAAGCTGGCGCGGCACGTCGCGGACGCGTGGCCGGGCGAGCCGGCGCCGAAGGTCCGGCTGCTGCCGCGCAAGCTGCCCTTCGCCGAGCTGCTGCGGATCTCCGACCGGTCCGCGCCGGGCCTGCCGATCGGGGTCAACGAGTCCGCGCTCGCCCCGGTCCACCTCGACCTGGCGAACGAGCCGCACCTCACGGTCTTCGGTGACGCCGAGTGCGGCAAGACCAACGTGCTGCGGCTGATCGCCCGGGGCATCGTCGAGCGGTACACCCCGGCCGAGGCCCGGATCGTCATCGCCGACTACCGGCGCGGCCTGCTCGGCGCGGTCGAGGGGGACCACCTGCTCGACTACGCCCCGTCGAACCAGGTCTTCAGCCAGGGCCTCGGCTCGATCCGCTCGGCGTTGCAGAACCGCCTGCCGGGCCCGGACGTCACCACCGCCCAGCTGCGGGACCGCAGCTGGTGGAAGGGGCCGGACCTGTACATCCTGGTCGACGACTACGACCTGGTCGCCTCCGGCGGCAGCAACCCGCTCAGCGCCCTGCACGAGCTGCTGCCGCAGGCGCGCGACATCGGGCTTCACCTGATCGTTACCCGACGGGTCGGTGGCGTCGCCCGGGCCCTCTACGAGCCGGTGCTGCAACGTCTGCGCGAGCTGGACTCGCCGGGCCTGCTGATGTCCGGCAACCGGGAGGAGGGCGCCGTCTTCGGCACGCTGCGGCCCAGCCCACAGCCGCCGGGACGGGGCACCCTGGTGCGTCGCCGGGACGGTCAGCAGCTCATCCAGACCGCCTGGGTGGAGCCGGTCTGACCTCCGGTGGCCGGGGTGGGTTCCCGGCCACCCGTCGTGGCCGCGGCGAATGGTGACGTTCGTCGATTGACGGTATCGACGTGGACGTGGCGGTGAGGTCTGTCCACAATGACACCAAACACGTCACGTCCCGCCCCGGGCAGGGCTGCGGCCGTTGGACACGGTGAGCTACCGTCTCCCATGAGTGTCCGTCGGTGGGGTTCGGCCTTGCCGCGGGGGAGGGCGCGGCAGTTTCCGCCGCCACAAGAAGACGGAAGGGTGTGAAGCATGGCGTTCGAGGTCGAAGCAGCGACTCTGCATACCGCCGCGAGTGACGTGCGGTCCACGCGCAGCGAGGTCGACGGCGAGCTGAAGAAGCTGTGGAACGTCGTGGACGACCTGGCCATCGCCTGGAAGGGGCAGGCGTCCACCGGCTTCCAGTCGCTGATGACGCGCTGGAACGAGGACACGGTCAAGCTGCTGACGGCGATGGACAACATCGCCGACCTGCTCGACAAGTCGGGTACGACGCACCAGGTCAACGACGAAGAGCAGCAGCAGATGCTGGACAAGTTCCACTCTGCTCTCAACCCGTGATCCGCCGAGACGAGCAGGGGAGGAATCAATGAGCATCAAGGTCGATTACGCGGTCCTCGAGAGCGCGAACCAGCAGATGCAGTCCATCTCGAAGACCATCGACGAGAAGCTGGACACGCTGCGGTCGATGCTGTCGAAGCTCCAGTGGGACGGTGAGGACCGGGCCGCCTACGAGCAGCACCAGGCGCAGTGGGACACCGCTGTCCGCGACATCAACCGCATCCTCAACGAGATCGGTGGCGCGGTCGGCGTGGCGCGCGAGAACTACGTCTCCACCGAGATGAGCAACGCCAGGGTGTGGGGCTGAGATAATCAGCCGTCGCGGCTCCGGTCCGGTTCGACCGGACCGGAGCCGCACTGCGTTGTCGCCGGTCGAGGTCCTGGGAGTGTCATGCGTACGGGGAAGTCTCTGCGGTCCACCGTGGCCGTGCTGGCCCTGGTGGCCACGACCGGCACGGCACCGTTGGTGGCGCCGGCTCCGGCCCGCGCCGACACGGTGCGCGGCCTGCAGTGGTATCTCGACTCGCTCAAGATCCCCCAGGCCCACAAGATCACCAAGGGGCGCGGGGTCACCGTCGCCGTGCTCGACAGTGGCGTCGATCCCGGCGTCCCGGACCTGCGCGGTCAGGTCCTCGCCGGACGGGGGATCGGCGCGGACACCACCGCCGACGGGCGGGGCACCGACGACAGGATCGCCCACGGCACCGGCATGGCCGGGATCATCGCCGGTAAGGGCGGCGGCGCGATGCGCCAGCTGGGCATCGCGCCCGAGGCGAAGATCCTGCCGGTGTCGCTGGGCGAGCGGATGAACGACGACGAGATCGCCGAGGGCATCCGCTGGGCGGTCGACCGGGGCGCGGACGTCGTCAACATGTCCATCGGCGGCCGCGGCAAGGGCAGCCCCGTGCTTGTCGACGCGGTCCGGTACGCCAACGACAAGAACGTGGTCCTGGTCGCCTCCGCCGGCAACACGAAGCAGGGCGAGTACGAGATCATCTCGCCTGCCAACATCCCCGGGGTCATCGCGGTCACCGGTCTGGGCAGGAACGGGTCCGCGAACTCCGGCAGCGCCACCGGGCGGGAGGCGGTGCTGGCCGCGCCGATGCAGGACATCATCTCGCCCCGCCCCACCTCCGTGATGGACAACGGGTACAGCGTCGGCAGCGGGACCAGTGAGGCGGCGGCCATCATGTCCGGCGTGGTGGCGCTGGTGCGCGCCAAGTACCCCGACCTGGACGCCGCCAACGTGGTGAACCGGCTGATCCGCACCGCCCAGGACCGGGGCCCGGCCGGTCGCGACGACGACTACGGCTTCGGCGCGGTCGACCCGGTCGCGGCGTTGACCCGTCAGGTGCCCGCCGTGGACGCGAACCCGCTGCTCGCCGGGGCGCCCGCCGGCGGGAACGCCTCGCCCCGTCCCGCGCCGTCCGAGTCCGACGACGGCCCGGCCGTCTCGTTCGGCGTGACCAACCGGGCCGGCGC
This sequence comes from Micromonospora coxensis, assembly GCF_900090295.1. Classification (NCBI taxonomy): domain Bacteria; kingdom Bacillati; phylum Actinomycetota; class Actinomycetes; order Micromonosporales; family Micromonosporaceae; genus Micromonospora; species Micromonospora coxensis. The sequence goes on from NZ_LT607753.1 coordinate 4,102,695, forward strand.
CCTGGTCCAGGGCGCGCTGTGCCTGCTCGTGCCCCTGGCGGTGGCGATCGTGGTCTTCGTGCTGGTCCGCCGTTCCCGGCGTCGCCCGGCCGCCCCGGCCGCCCCGGCGGGCCCGCCGACCGGTGGACCGGGCTTCCCGCCGCCGGGCACCCGGCCCGCGCCCGGCCCGTACCCGCCGGCCCCACCGCCGTACGGGACGCCGCCCGGCGTGCCGTCGCAGCCGGCCGGTCCCTACGCACCCCCCGCCGCGCCGCCGCCCGGCGCCGGCTGGCTGCCACCGGGGGCGACGCCTCCGCCGGCCCCGCCCGCCCAGGGCGGGCACCACCAGTAAGCCAGAGAGTCTGTCGGCAACGGGGAGGAACCGATGACGGACGACAGGACCAAGCAGCCGGACCAGATCGAGGTCGACACCCCCAACGTGCCGGTCGCGCCGACCATCACGCCGTTCGTCTACTTCGACGGCTACACGGCCGACAACGTCAACAAGGCGCACAAGCCGACGCACCTCACCCCCGCACCGGGCGGCGCCGGCGCCACCACCGAGTGGGACGCGAGCAGCCTCGAAGGCGCGATCAAGTGGCTCAACGATCACGCCGACTTCCTCAACAGCCAGTCGTACCGGATGGAGGAGGACATCCGGAAGTGGATGCGCAACCCGGCGGGCGGCGCGGCCGGGATCGGTGGCGGCGGTGACGGGAAGAGCCCGCTCGGGTCGTTCGAGCGGGCGGCCGCGCTCGCGCAGCGGCACGCCGGCCTCTACGACGGCACCCAGACCGCGCTCCGCACGCTCGCCGAGGACCTCTGGAACGCCGCCAAGGCGCTCGAGAAGGTCAAGGAGGACTACGAGACCGCGGAAGGGGCCAACAAGATGACCGCCGACCAGATGGCGCAGGCCCTGGGCAACGGCGCGGCAAGCTGATCGGGGGGAAGACAGATGCCGAGCTGGGAAGAGATGTGCCAGCAGATCGTCGTCGACGGCAGGCCCGGCGACGTCACCAGCGCCGCTCTCGGCTGGGAGCAGTTGCTGAAGAACCTGCGCACGGTGAAGGAGAACCTGGAGAAGAACGTCAAGGACCTCGGCGAGACCTGGAAGGGCCCCGCGTACGAGTCGTTCAAGACGCACGTCGAGGGGCTCGCCAAGCGGACCGGCGGGGTCGTCGAGGATGCCGAGAAGCACGACGGCATCGTCCAGTCGCTGAAGCAGGCGGCCAACGACCTCACCGTGGCCCAGCAGAACTTCCCCATCCCGGCGAGCTGCGTCAACGACGTGCTGGAGGCGCGTAACGCCAAGCTCACGATCAGCGCCGGCTTCTTCGAGATGAAGGTCAAGCCCGACTTCCTCGGCTGGGTCGACCCGATCAGCTCGATGATGGACTGGTTGAACGACAAGACCGAGGACGCGGCCCGGGTCTACGACCAGGTGAGCAGCAACTACCTCGGGATCGAGGAGCGCGCGCCGGGCTCGGTGACCGACAAGGGCGCGCAGAACCCGGACCTCGGCCGGCCCGACCTGACCACCGGCGGCGGTGGCGGCGGGGGCGGTGGCGGTGTGCCGAGCATCGGCGGCTCGCCGTCGACCGGCGGCGTGGGCGGTGGCGGCAGCCCCTCGCTCAGCGGCTTCGAGCCGCCCTCCGGCACCGGTTCGGGCACGCCGGGCATCGGCTCCGGCACCCACCCCGGCCTGACGCCGGGCACCGGCGGCTTCGGCGGCGGCTCGGGTGGCGTGGGGGGTCTGCCGGGCACCGGCAGCCTCGGTGACGAGTACGGCAGCGGTCTGGCCGGCGCGGGCGGCGGGCTCGGCACCCTGCCCGCCGGCGGCGGTGGCGGTCTGCCCAGCACCACCGGCCTCGGCGGCGGCGCCGGCCTGGGTGGCGGTAGCGGCCTGGGTGGCGGCGGCATGGTCCCCGGCGGCGGCGCGCTCGGCAAGCCGGTCACCGCCGGCATGCCCCCGATGATGGGCGGCGCGGCCGGCGCCGGTGGCGCGGGCCGGGGCGGTGGCGGCCGGGGGGCCGGCCGGCTCGGCGGCATGGGCGCCGCGATGGCCCCCGGCATGGGTGGCGCTGCCGGTCGCGGTGGCGCCGGCAAGGGCGCGGGAGGCGTCCGGGGCGCCACCGCGGGCGCGGGCCGTGGCGGCGTGGCCGGCATGGGCGGCGGCCACGGGGCCGGCTACGGCGAGGAGGAGGCCGCCCGCAACAGCTGGCTGGAGGAGGACGAGGACGTCTGGGGCGCGGACGGCGACGCCACGCCCGGCATCCTGCGCTGACCCGACGACGAAGCGCCGCCCGCCGGCATCCGGTGGGCGGCGCTTCGTCGTGTCCGGGTCGGACGGTGGGCCGGGGGCCCGGCCCGCGTGGTGCCCTGTCCCGAGGCGGCCCGGGATGGTCAGGCGTCGGCGGGTTCGGTGCGGCGTCCCGGTCGCCAGCCGCGTCGCCGGCCCAGGGCCACGACCGGACGGGCGATCAGCAGCCCGGCGGCGAGCAGCGCCGCCACCCCGGCCGCCCAGAGGGCCACGGTCCACTGCCGGCCCAGCGGGTCCTCGTCCGAGGCGGGTGGGGGCATCGCGCCGGCCGGCGGGTCGGTCCGGGTGCCGAGCAGGCTGGTCAGCGCACGGTACGGATTGACCACGCCGTACCCCAGTTGGGCGTTGTGGCCGTCGGGCGGGTTGTCCGCGGTCCGGGTCAGCCGGTAGGCCACCTGCTGCGGGGTGAGGTCGGGGCGGGCGGAGCGGAGCAGCGCGGCGGCGCCGGAGACGTACGCGGCGGCGAAACTCGTCCCGCCCTCCGGCTCGGCGAGGTAGCCCTGCCCGCCGGGGGCGGGGCCGACGATGTCCAGCCCGGGGGCGGCGATGTCGACGTAGTTGCCGCTGACCGAGCTGCCGACGTGGCCGCCCTCCCGGTCCACGCCCGCCACCGCGATCACGCCCGGGTACGCGGCCGGGTACGCCGGCAGGTCCCGCTGGTCCTGTGCCCGGTTGCCGGCGGCGGCGACCACCACGACGCCCTTGTCCAGGGCGTACTGGACGGCGTCCTTCAACTGCGGGTGGTCGATGGTGACGAGGGACAGGTTGATCACCTGGACGTCCTGGTCGGCCGCCCACCTGATCGCCGCCGCGATCTGCACGGGCAGCCCGGGGTCGTTGGTCCGCTGCGTGTCGGGCAGCACGCGTACCGGCAGGATGCGCGCGCCGGGCGCGACGCCGCTGTACGGGGCACCGGTGTCGTCGCGGCCGGCGATGATGCCGGCGACGATCGTGCCGTGTCCGGCCTGGTCGCACCGGCCCTGCATCTGCGCCAGGCCGTTGAAGTCGCGGCCTTCGCCCACCTGCCCCTTGAGCAGCGGATGGACCGGGGAGACGCCGGAGTCGACCACGGCCACGGTGACCCGTTCACCCCGGGTGATCCGCCAGGCGGACGCCGGATCGAGCCGGCGCAGCGCCCACGGCGTCTCGGTGGGGGCCGCCCCGCCGGCCGGGGCGGGGCACTTCGGTTCGGCCCGGGCCGGGGCGGGCGCTACGACGAGCGTGGCGAGCAGGGCCGCCACGACTCCACTGAGGACCGTCCGGGATGGGCGCCGGGTGGGCCCGGTCAGCGCCGTCCCGCCCGGCCGGAAGCTCTCGCGCACGCGGTGAGACTACCGCCGGCGCGCCCGCAGCGCGGTGACGGGCGACCCGGACGGGGCGGGCGGGTCAGCGGGTGGAGTCGGCCGGGTCGCCGGTGAAGAGGGCGAGCAGGTCGCCGACCTGGCGGTCCGACTCCGCCGGGTGCCGGAAGTGGCCGCTCGGGTTGACCGTGTACTCGTTGCGTCGCCCGACCCGGGTCCGTCGCAGGTACCCGCCGGCCTCCAGGTCGGCGACGATCGCCTGGGCGGCCCGCTCGGTGACGCCCACCTCGTCGGCCACGTCCCGCAGCCGGGCGGTGGGATTGCGGGCGATGGCGAGCAGGACGTGTGCGTGGTTGGTGAGGAACGTCCAGTTCCGGGTGCTCCCGTTCTCCGCTGCCATGCCCGCCATCGTATGGCCCCTCCTTCGGATTTACGGTCCGGGCCTCCCCGGACCGCGACCTTTCCGGCCCCACCGGGGAGAAGAGGACCAAAGCATGAAATGTGTATCACGTAAACCTTGACGTACCTTCTGCTGCGTGTGACCGTGGGGGGCGCGGCCGCCTCCGTCGCCGGCCGGTGCGACCAGGCCGATCACGCGCAGGACAGAGGTGCGGCAATGACCCTGACCGATCCCACCCAGGCGCTCGCCGAACTGCTCGCCGGTAACCGGCGGTTCGTCACCGGCGCGCCGCGCCACCCCAACCAGGATGCCGCCCACCGGGCCGCCGTCGCCGACGGCCAGCATCCCTTCGCGGTGATCGTCGGCTGCTCGGACTCCCGCCTCGCCGCCGAGATCATCTTCGACCGGGGCCTGGGTGACCTCTTCGTCGTCCGCACCGCCGGGCACACCGTCGGCTCCGAGGTGCTGGGCAGCGTCGAGTACGCGGTCAGTGTCCTCGGCACCCCCCTGGTGGTGGTGCTCGGCCACGACTCCTGCGGAGCGGTGCAGGCGGCCCGACAGGCGGCCCGCACCGGCGCCACGCCGCCGGGCCACCTGGGCGCCGTGGTCGACGCGGTGACGCCCAGCGTGCGGCGTGCCGCGTCGCAGGGTGTCGACGACGTCGACGGGATCGTGGACATCCACATCGCGCGCACCGTCGAGGCGCTGCTGGACAACTCGGCCGTCCTGGCCGGCGAGGTGGCCGCCGGGCGGTGCGCGGTGGTCGGCCTGTCGTACCGGCTCGCCGCGGGCGAGGCCCGGACGGTGGCCGCGGTGCCCGCCGACGTGCCGGACCGGGCCGGGGACGACCAGGTGGCCGTGGTCGCCCGCTGATCCCCGACACACGACGAGGGCCGCCCCGACCGGGGGCGGCCCTCGTTCCGTACGCGCCGGGCGCTACAGCAGCGACATGTGCACGTGGTCGGTGTGGTTCGACGGTCCGCTGTACGACTTCCAACCCGTCGCCGGGAACCAGATCTGCCGGTTCCAGATGACGTAGTAGATGCCCAGCCGGTCCGCGTTGCGGATCAGGAAGGCGGTGAGGTTGTTGCCGTACATCCGGGTGTCGTTGTTGTGCCAGGGGGCGAAGCCGCTGTTCTGCAGGGACCAGTCGCAGGCCTTGCCCTTCGGGTGCTCCCACGGCCCGCCGGGGCGGTAGCAGCCGGCGAACCGCTTGAAGCCGGCCCGGCGTACCTCCTTGTAGGCGTGCAGGGTGCGCGGCGTGACACAGCCCGAGGTGGTCGGGTCGTCCTCGCTGCACGACTCGGAGCGCCAGCCGCCGTCCGCCGTCCGGCCGGGGGCGATCCGGGCGACCGGGGACGTCGCGTCCACCAGGCCGCCGGTGAAGCCCTTGCCGCCGACGAGCGCGAGGGCCTTCTCCGCCTCCCGGCTCTCCCGGGCCATGTCGTTGGTGAGCTTCTGCTGCTCGCGAACCTCGGCGTCGAGCGCCAGCTTGGCCTGCTCCGCGCGGTTCTTGACGGCGGTCACCTCGGCCAGCTTCTGCCCGTTGACCATGTTCAGCTCGTCCAGGGCGGCCGCGCGTCGGACGAACGAGTCGGGCGCGTCGCTCTCCAGCAGCATCGACACCGCGCCGATCCGGCCGGTCCGGTACGACTGGGCGGCGATCTGGGTGACGTGCGGCTTGAGCGCCTCCAGCTCGTCCTGCGCCCGCCGTACCTCCATGGCGAGTTCGAGCTGGCGCTTCTTCGACTTCTCCAGCTTCGACTTCGCCTTGCTGTACTCGCGGTTGCGCAGCTCGATGACGTCGGTGAGCAACTTGGGCTCGTCGTCCTCCGCGTGCCCGGAGGGGGTGGGGGTCGAGGGGGCGGCAATGGCGGGGGCCGCGCCGGCGAGGATGGCCAGGGCGGCGAGCACGGACACCACCGGAGTCATCCAGCGGCGCAGGGGTGCCGTCACAGTGTTCCCTTCCGTCGACCGCCGACCGGGTTAGCTGACGGGTTCGGGACGGAAGTGGCCCCTACCGCTGTCGCGGATTCACCCCAGGTACCTGGTTCCCCGGCTCGCCTCGCGGCGATTGGGCGGCGGCACCGCAGGCGCCGCTGCGCGCCTTCGGCGGTGACCGGCAGCGAGGTTACCTGACAGTCGTACCGGTGAGCTACGTCCTGAACCCGACTAAAAGCGTTATTTCGTCGTGGCGTTGCGTGACGAGTGACGCGTTCGTCAGGTTCCGGGTCGTCGGCGGTCACGCTGTGGAGTTTCACCATGCGGTGTCCGTGCTCCTTCCGGGGTCGGGCCACCGTGCGGGGGCCGGGGTGGACGGGGTGCCGGGACGGCCCGCGCTCAGCGCCTCCAGCGCGGCGTCCCGGTCGACGGCGGGGCGAGGCTTCGGGGTGGGATCCGGGTCGCGCACCGGGTCGGCCTCCGGAGCGCGGCCGGCGGTGGTGACCAGCGCGGCCAGGCCGGTGGTCAGCGGTACGGCGGCGATCAGCCCCAGCGTCGCCACCGCGCTGCGGACGATCTCCTGGGCCAGGAACTCGCTGGTGAGGATCTGCCCCACCGGCCGGCTGTCGGCGGTCAGCAGGAGCAGCAGCGGCAGCGAGGCGCCGGCGTAGGCGAGCACGATGGTGTTCACCGTGGAGGCGATGTGCGCCCGGCCGACCCGGGTGGCGGCCCGGTAGAGCTGCATCCGGGACAGCCCGGGGTTGGCGTGCGCCAGCTCGGTGACGGTGGCCGCCTGGGTGACCGTGACGTCGTCGAGCACGCCGAGCGAGCCGATGATGATGCCGGCCAGCAGCAGCCCGTGCAGGTCCACGTCGCGCTGGTACATCGACAGCGTGGTGGCCTCCTCGCTGCCGAACCCGGTCAGGTGCGCGGCGGCGGTGGCCAGGCTGCCGAGGACTCCGGTCAGCACCAGGCTGCCGAGGGTGCCGAGGACGGCCACGGACGTCTGCGCGGTGATCCCGTGGGTGAGGTACAGCACCACGAACATGATCAGGGCGGAGCCGGTGATCGCGATCAGCAGCGGCGAGCCGCCGCCGGAGATGCCCGGCACCACGAAGGTGAGGAGGATGGCGAAGCTCGCGGCCAGCCCGGCGAGCGCCGCGAGGCCGCGCAGCCGCCCGAACGCCACGATCGCGGCCGCGAAGAGCGCCACCAGCCAGATCAGCGGTTCCCCCCGCTGGTGCTCGGCGATGTTGTAGCTGCTGGCCGTCGGGTCCGCCGGGTCGGTCAGCTCCACCAGCACGACCTCGTCGCCCACGGCGACGGTCGGTGCGCCCGGGCCGGCCGGCACCGGCGTCTGGACCTGCTGGCCGGCGTCCGGGCCCTGCTCGACCTTGACCGTCACCGTCCCGCACGGGCCGTCGGCCGTGCCGGGCGACCCCTCGGGCGCCTCCGGCGTCGGCGGGCAGGGCTCGGTCACCACCCGGGTCACCGTGCCGTGGTAGCGCGGCACGTCACCGCCGGTGTCCTTCGTCGGCGTGTCCCGCGGCCAGAGCACCAGCGCGACGATCACCGTGAGGACGAACAGCGGCACCACCGTCGCGACGAGGATCCGTCGCACCCCCGGCGGGGTGGACGGAGCGGGACGGGTGTGGTCGGCGCCCATTGCGAGTCTCCCAACGATCCAGAGCGAGGTACGTGTCAGCCGGCTGGTCGGTTCAGCGGATGGTGCCGGATGTCGTCGTCGACGCCCCCGGATCGCCGGGGAGTGCCGGCGTCGTCACGTACCGCGAGCGGACGTCGTGTCCGCCGGGTGGCGACGGGCCGACGACGGGCCCCGGCGCGGTACGCGGGGCGGTCGCGGCGGTGGGCGCAGGCGTCATCGTCGGTGAATGGTAGCCAGGGTGGGTGTCGGCTCGCCCGGTTCGCCCTGCCCGGAGCGCGCCGAAGCGGCATGTTGGAGGCATGGAGCAGCATGCCGGGCACGGTCAGCAGGGCGGGCGACACGGCGGGCACGACAAGCACGCCGGCCACGATCCCGAGATGTTCCGTCGCCGGTTCTGGGTCTGCCTGGTGCTGACCCTGCCGGTGGTGCTCGTCGGCGACATGGTGATGGACTGGTTCGGGTACTCCCTGGAGTTCCCGGGGCGCTCGCTGGTCGGGCCGGTGCTCGGCTCGGTGGTCTTCTGGTGGGGCGGCTGGCCGTTCCTGATCGGGGCCGTCCGCGAGGTGCGCGACCGGGCCCCGGGGATGATGCTGCTGGTCGCGATGGCGATCACGGTGGCGTACGTGGCCTCGCTGGCGACCAGCCTCGGCGCGTTCGACCTGGACTTCTGGTGGGAGCTGGCCGCCCTGGTCACCATCATGCTGCTGGGCCACTGGCAGGAGATGAAGGCCATCGGGCAGGCCCGGGGCGCGCTCGCCGCGCTGGCCGCCCTGCTGCCCGACGACGCCGAGCGGGTCGGCCCGGACGGGGCCGTCGAGCGGGTGCCGGTCGCGGCGCTGAGCGTCGAGGACGTCGTGCTGGTCCGTCCCGGTGGCCGGGTGCCGGCCGACGGGCGGGTCGTCGAGGGCTCGGCCGAGCTGGACGAGTCGATGGTCACCGGGGAGTCCCGGCCGGTGACCCGCGAGGTGGGGGACCGGGTGGTGGCCGGCACCGTCGCCACCGACTCGGCGATCCGGGTCCGTGTCGAGGCCGTCGGCGACCAGACCACGCTGGCCGGGATCCAGCGCCTGGTGGCCCAGGCCCAGCAGTCCGGTGGGCGGGCCCAGGTGCTCGCGGACCGGTTCGCGGCGCTGCTGTTCTACATCGCCACCGCCACCGCCGTGCTGACCGCCGTGGCCTGGTCCGCGCTGGGCGACCGGGACCAGGCGGTGGTGCGGACCGTCACGGTCCTGGTGATCGCCTGCCCGCACGCGCTGGGGCTGGCGATCCCGCTGGTGATCGCGCTCTCCACCGGGATCGCCGCCCGGTCCGGGGTGCTGGTCCGCGACCAGCTCGCGCTGGAGCGGATGCGGACCGTCGACGCGGTGCTCTTCGACAAGACCGGCACGCTGACGAAGGGCGAGCACGTGGTCACCGGGGTGGCCGCCGTGCCGGGCACCAGCGAGGACGAGGTGCTGCGGCTGGCCGCCGGGGTGGAGGCCGAGAGCGAGCACCCGCTGGCCCGGGCGATCGTCACGGCCGCCGCCGACCGTGGCGGCCCGGCCCCGGCCACCGGCTTCCGGTCGCTGCCGGGCCGCGGCGTGCGCGCCGAGATCGACGGTACGGCGTACGCGGTGGGTGGGCCGGCCCACCTGCGCGAGCAGGGGCTGACGCTGCCCGACGCGCTGACCCCGGAGGCCCGCCGCTGGGCGGAGCGCGGGGCGGCGGTGCTGCACCTGGTCCGCCTGCCGGACACCGTCCTCGGTCTGCTCGCCCTCGCCGACGAGGTGCGACCCGAGGCGCGGGAGGCGGTCGTCACGCTGCGCGCCGAGGGGATCCGGACCATCGCGATGATCACCGGGGACGCCCGGCCGGTCGCCGACGCCGTCGCCGCCGACCTCGGGTTCCGCCCGGGTGACGAGGTCTTCGCCGAGGTGCTCCCGGCCGACAAGGACGAGAAGGTGACCGAACTCCAGCGCCGGGGGCTGCGGGTCGCCATGGTCGGCGACGGGGTCAACGACGCGCCGGCGCTGGCCCGGGCGGACGTGGGCATCGCGATCGGGGCCGGCACCGACGTGGCGATCGAGTCGGCCGGGGTGGTGCTCGCCTCCTCCGACCCGCGCGGGGTCGGTGGCGTGGTCCGGCTCTCCCGGGCCGCGTACCGGAAGATGCTGCAGAACCTGGCCTGGGCGGCCGGCTACAACGTGGTGGCGCTGCCGCTGGCGGCCGGCGTGCTGGCCGGGGTCGGGCTGACGCTCGGCCCGGCGCTCGCCGCCGTGCTGATGTCCGGCTCGACGATCGTGGTGGCGCTCAACGCGCAACTGCTGCGGCGGGTACGCCTCTGACTCCGCCCGGGGTCGGTTAGCGTTGTCGGGTGCGGACGGCGACGGTGGCGACGACCGGGTGGTGGACCCGGCTGCTGCTGCTCGTCTGCACCCTGCTCGGACTGGCCGCCATGCACACCATCGGCCACGGCGGGCACGGCTCCGGCCACCCCGACGGCCACGCCGTCGCGCAGGGCCCGGTGCCACCGGCCGGGGCCCACGTCACCGCTGCGGAGGTCCGGGTCGAGCGGCCGGGGACGCCGGCCGTGGCGGGAGCCGCCACCACGACCACCGTCGTGCCGGTGGCCGGTGACGGGTGCCCGGACGACGGCTGCCGGCACGGGGCGGCGCTGCCCGCCGGTGACCCGGACGGTCACCCCGGGGCGTGGGGCGTCTGCCTGGCGGTGCTCGGCACGCTGACGGTGACCCTGCTGCTCGCGGCGCTGCTGCTCCGGTGGGGACGACCGCGCTCCGGCGCCCACCACCCCGCCGGGCGGTGGGTCGGGTCGCGCGCGCCTCCGGGCCGCCCCGTCGGCCTCCGGCTCGCCACGGTGTCGGTGCTGCGCAGATAGGACGCCCCGGCGCGGTTCCGCCGCGCCCGCCGTCCGCTGCGTCCGTCCTGACACCGAAAGGTTCGAATCATGCTCACTCGTACCATCGCGCGCCGTGCCGCCCTGGCCGGCGTCGCCGGCGCCGCCGTCCTCGCCCTCGCCGCCTGCGGCGGCGGCGACCACTCGTCCGACTCCGGCCACGGCATGCCGGGCGCCGGCGCCACCACCGGCGCCGCCTCCGCGAGCGCCGCGGCCGGCTTCGACGACGACGACGTGATGTTCGCGCAGATGATGATCCCGCACCACCAGCAGGCGGTGCAGATGTCCGAGCTGGCCGACGGCCGGGCCCAGGACCCGGAGGTCAAGAAGCTCGCCGCGGAGATCAAGGCGGCGCAGGCCCCGGAGATCGCCACCATGACCGGTTGGCTGAACGCCTGGGGTCGACCGGTGCCGTCCGGCAGCCCGGACACCGGCGGTCACATGGACCACGGCGGCATGTCGGGGATGATGTCCGACGCCGACATGGCGAAGTTGAAGGCCGCCTCCGGCACGGAGTTCGACCGGCAGTTCGTCACCATGATGATCGCCCACCACGAGGGTGCGATCACCATGGCCAAGCAGGAGATCGCCAACGGCGCCAACGCCGAGGCCAAGGCCATGGCGCAGCAGATCGTCACCGCCCAGCAGGGCGAGATCGACGCCATGAACAAGATCCTCGCCCGGCTCTGAGCCACCCGGCCGGGGACGCCCGGGGCCCGCTCACGGGTCCCGGGCGCTCCGCCGTACGGCCCGGGTGGGCCGTCGGCTCGTCGTGGGCGGAGCGGTCAGCCGGCGGTCCGTAGCACGTCCCGGCGTCGGTGGTACTCCTCGTCGTCGATCTCGCCGCGCGCGTAGCGCTCGTCGAGGATCGTCCGCGCGGTGGAGTCCACCGGCGTCCGGGGCTGCTCCCGGGTCAGGCGGTACGCCAGATAACCCAGTCCCGCCAGCACGGCCAGCGCCAGCAGCGTCCAGACCCACATGGCGCCCATCATCGGGCCGTACCCCATCATGGCCGCCCTCCGTCCACGACTCGGGTGGCCGGTCCGGTGCTCCGGTGGCGCCGGTCCCGGTCGCCACCTGCGACGGTAGTCCCGCGCGCCGCCCGGCGGTCGGGCCGAAGGTCCCGACGTGGGCGGTTCAGCCGCGCTTCATCAGGCGGCCGACGGCGGCCATCATCTCGCTGGCCATCTCGTCGGCCCGGCCCTCGGCGGCGCCCTCGTGCATGCAGTGCCGGGCGTGCCCGTCGAGCAGGCCGAGGGCGACCTTGTCCAGCGCGGCCTGGATCGCGGAGATCTGGGTGAGCACGTCGATGCAGTACCGGTCGTCGTCGACCATCTTCTCGATGCCACGGACCTGCCCCTCCACGCGGCGCAGCCGCGCGAGCAGTTGGTCCTTGCTGGCGCTGTAGCCCCGGGTCGGGGTGCTCGGTGTGGTCATGATGACAAGGATAGCGTACCCCTAGGGGGTATGCTACCGTCACTGGGCGAGCTACCCCAGGGGGGTATAGCATCGCCTCAGGAGAGGAGAACTGCCATGGTCACCACCACGTACCAGGTGAAGGGCATGACCTGCGGGCACTGCGTCAACTCGGTCAGCACCGAGGTGGGCGCGATCCAGGGCGTCCGGGACGTCCAGGTCGACCTGGCCACCGGCCAGGTCACCGTCACCAGCGAGAGCCCGCTGGACACCGACTCCGTACGCGCCGCGGTCGACGAGGCCGGGTACGACCTCGTCGAGGCGTGACGGGTCACCCGACCCGAGAGAACCGAGGTACCACGATGAACACGGCGACGAAGCTGAGCGGTTTCGCCCTCGGCCTCGCGGCGGTGTTCGGCACGGCGTACGGGGTCGGCCACCTGGCCGGCCCCGTCACCCCGGCCGCCGACACCCGCCACGACTCCGCCGGCGCCCACTCCGACGACTCCCACGACGGTGGCGGCCAGGCCACCGCCACCGACCACCTCCCGGGCGGCCTGCTCGTCTCCGACCGGGGCTACACCCTGCAACCGGTGGCCGCCCCGACCGGCGAGTTCGCCTTCCGGATCACCGGCCCCGACGGCGCCCCGGTCACCCGGTACGACGTCGCCCACGACAAGCGCATGCACCTGATCGTCGCCCGGCGCGACCTCTCCGGCTTCCGGCACGTCCACCCCGAGCTGGACGCGGACGGCACCTGGCGGGTCGACTCGCCGCTCGACGGGCCGGGCGTCTGGCGCGCCTTCGCCGACTTCACCCCGACCGGCGGACAGCCGCTCACCCTCGGGGTCGACGTGGCCGTTCCCGGCACGCTGACGCCCCGGCCGCTGCCCGCCCCGGCGACCAGCACCACGGTCGACGGCTACACGGTCACCCTCGGCGGGACCCCGCAGCCGGGCCGGACCAGCACCCTGACCCTGACCATCAGCCGGGACGGGAAGCCGGTCACCGACCTGGAGCCCTACCTGGGGGCGTACGGGCACCTGGTGGCGCTGCGCCAGGGCGACCTGGCGTACCTGCACGTGCACCCGGAGGGGGTGCCCGGCGACGGGCGTACCCCGGCCGGCCCGGCGGTGAGCTTCGCCGCCGAGGTGCCCTCCACCGGCGCCTACCGGCTCTACCTCGACTTCCGGCACGGCGGCGCGGTGCACACCGCCGAGTTCACCGTGGTGGCCGGCGACACCGCCGCCGCCCCGATCGCCACCGCCGCCCCGACCGCCCCCGCGACCACTCCGGCCGCACCCACCCCGACCGCCGACGCCGGCCACGGCGCCCCCGGTCACGGGCACAGCTGACAGGAGGTGCAGCGATGACATCGACCGCCAAGTCGCTGCCGGTCGCCCCGAACCTGATCGAACTCGCGATCGGCGGCATGACCTGCGCGTCCTGCGCCGCCCGGATCGAGAAGAAGCTCAACCGGATGGAGGGCGTCGAGGCCACCGTCAACTACGCGACCGAGAAGGCCACCGTCCGGTACGCCGACGACGTCACCCCGGACGACCTGATCGCCACGGTGGAGAAGACCGGCTACACCGCCGTCCTGCCGCCCCCGCCCACCCCGGCCGGCGTCGCCGAGCCGGCCGCCGAACCGGTGGACGAGCTGCGTGGCCTGCGTACCCGGCTGTGGGTGTCGGTGGCGCTGGCCGTGCCGGTGGTCCTGCTGGCGATGGTCCCGGCCTGGCAGTTCACCCACTGGCAGTGGCTGTCGCTGACCCTGGCCGCCCCGGTGGTCGTCTACGGCGGGCTGCCGTTCCACCGGGCCGCCTGGATCAACCTGCGGCACGGCGCGGCCACCATGGACACCCTGGTGTCGCTCGGCACCCTGGCCGCGTTCGGCTGGTCGCTCTGGGCGCTCTTCCTCGGCACCGCCGGGACGCCCGGCATGACCCACCCCTTCAGCTTCGACATCGCCCGCACCGACGGCGCGGGCAACATCTACCTGGAGGCGGCGGCCGGCGTCACCGTCTTCATCCTGGCCGGGCGTTACTTCGAGGCCCGGTCCAAGCGGACCGCCGGCGCCGCCCTGCGCGCCCTGCTGGAACTCGGCGCGAAGGACGTCGCGGTGCTGCGCGGCGGTGCCGAGACCCGGATCCCGGTCGACCAGCTCGCGGTGGGGGACCGGTTCGTGGTCCGCCCCGGCGAGAAGATCGCCACCGACGGGGTGGTCGACGAGGGCACCTCGGCCGTCGACGCCAGCATGCTGACCGGCGAGTCGGTGCCGGTCGAGGTCGGCCCCGGCGACACCGTGGTCGGGGCGACGGTCAACGCCGGCGGCCGGCTGGTGGTCACCGCCACCCGGGTCGGCGCGGACACCCAGCTCGCCCAGATGGCGAAGCTCGTCGAGCAGGCGCAGACCGGCAAGGCGGCCGTGCAGCGCCTCGCCGACCGGATCTCCGGGGTCTTCGTCCCGATCGTGATCGCGCTGGCGGCCGGCACGCTCGGCTGGTGGCTCGGCAGCGGCGCGGGCCCGACCGCGGCCTTCACCGCCGCCGTGGCCGTGCTGATCATCGCCTGCCCGTGCGCCCTCGGCCTGGCCACGCCGACGGCGCTGCTGGTCGGCACCGGGCGCGGCGCCCAGCTCGGCATCCTGATCAAGGGGCCGGAGGTGCTGGAGTCGACCCGCCAGGTCGACACGGTGGTGCTGGACAAGACCGGCACCGTCACCACCGGTCGGATGACCCTGGTCGACGTGGTCCCCGCCGCCGGTCAGGAGCGTGCCGAGCTGCTCCGGCTGGCCGGGGCGCTGGAGGCCGGCTCCGAGCACCCGATCGCCCGGGCCGTCGCCGCCGGCGCGGCCGAGGCCGGGGCGCTGCCGCCGGTCACCGGCTTCGCCAACGCCGAAGGGCTCGGGGTGACCGGCACCGTGGACGGCCGTGACGTGGTCGTCGGCCGGCTCCGGCTGCTGCGCGAGCGCGGTCTCGACGTACCGGAGGAGGTCGTCCGGGCGGTGACCGACGCGGAGGCCGCCGGCCGGACGGCGGTGCTGGCCGGCTGGGACGGTCGGGCCCGGGGGGTGCTCGCGGTCGCCGACGTGGTCAAGCCGACCAGCCGGGCGGCGATCGACGGGCTGCGCGCGCTGGGCCTGACCCCGGTGCTGCTCACCGGCGACAACGCCACGGTCGCCAAGGCGGTGGCCGCCGAGGTCGGCATCGACGAGGTGATCGCCGAGGTGCTGCCGGCCGACAAGGTCGCCGTGGTCCAGCGGCTCCAGGCGGAGGGGAGGACCGTCGCCATGGTCGGCGACGGGATCAACGACGCCGCCGCGCTGGCCCAGGCCGACCTGGGGCTGGCCATGGGCACCGGCACCGACGTGGCGATCGAGGCGTCCGACCTGACCCTGGTCCGGGGCGACCTCACCGCGGCGGTGGACGCGATCCGGCTCTCCCGCCGGACCCTCGCCACCATCAAGGGCAACCTGTTCTGGGCCTTCGCCTACAACGTGGCCGCCCTGCCGCTGGCCGCCGCCGGCCTGCTCAACCCGATGATCGCCGGCGCCGCGATGGCCTTCTCGTCGGTCTTCGTGGTGGCCAACAGCCTGCGGCTGCGGCGGTTCCGCCCGGTCGGCTGACCCGCTGCCCCGCCGGTCCCTCCATCGGGGACGGCCCGTCCCGGTGCTCACCGTCGGTGGTCGCCGGGACGGGACGCGGTTTCCCCCGACGGGTCCGGGGGTACCTCCTGGATGTCGAAGCAACGGCTGACCAGGAGGCTCGCATGAGTTACGACGACAAGATCGGTAACGCGACCGAGAACACCGCCGGCAAGGTCAAGGAGGGCGTCGGCCGGGCGACGGACAACGAGCGCCTGGAGGCCGAGGGCCGCAACGACCAGGCCAGCGCCAACCTGAAGCAGGCCGGCGAGAAGATCAAGGACGCCTTCAAGAGCTGACGTACGCTCCTGCGCCACGCCGGACCGGCCATCCCGCCGGCCCGGCGTGGCGCGCGTGCGCCGCTCGCCCGGCGCCGGAGGCTGCCCGTTCACGGGCGTGATTGCGGAGGGTCACCGTGGCGGCGGGCCGGTGCCCCACGGGGCGACGCCCGCCGGGGTAGGGTCGCGCTCGGCCCGGCCACCGCCCGGTCCTGCCGCCGGGGCGGTCGTCCGACCGGGTCGTGGCCCGACGGCCGTGGCGGTGGGAAGGCCACCGGAGCAGACCGAGACGGGCGGGTCGGCAGTTCACCGCGCCACCCGCCCGCGCCATGCCGTCCCTGTCGGGGACGGCCGACGACCGAACGGGGAAAGTCGATGTCCCGCACCGCCCGCGCCGTGTTCGCCCTGCTCACCCTCGGCACCCTGACGGCGGGCTGCCAGGACACCGGTGACGGCCCGGCCGACCCGGCGAGCGCGCCGACGGGCGTTGCCACCACCACCGGCGCCCCCACACCGACCGGCGACCCGACGGCCAGCCCCTCGCCCACCGGACCGAGCGCCGCCAACACCGTCGCCGTCTGCCGCGAGGTCGACCGGCTGATCATCGAGGGGAGCCGGAGGATCGCCGCCGACTCGGCTGCCGCCACCCGGCGGGAGCTGACCCCGGAGCAGCTCAACGGCCAGCTCAAGGGCAGCCTCGCCAAGCTCGCCGACGACGTGCGCGCCCAGGCGGGCAAGGCCGAGGACCCACGGATCCGGACGCTGGTCGGCGACGCCGCCAAGCAGATCGACGCCGGGGCCGGCGCGGCCAGCCCGGCGACCTGGATGAGCCGCAGCTTCGTCGGCATCCCGGAGAAGCTGGCCCGCGACTGCCACGTCTGACCGGACCGGACGCGGCGCCCGTGACCGGCGGTTCAGCGGCGGACCCGGTACGTCAGGTGGGTCACCGTCGGCCCGCCGACCACCGACACCTGCTCCAGCCGGGGATCCCCCACCCCCTCGAAGAGCCGCTCACCGGCGCCCAGCACGATCGGCACCAGGTGCAGCTGGAGGACGTCCAGCAACCCGGCGGCCAGGAACTGCCGCACCGTGTCCGCCCCGCCGGCCACCGACACCACCTTGTCGCCGGCCGCCTCGCGGGCCCGGGCCAGCGCCGCCTCGACGCCGTCGGTGACGAAGTGGAACTCGGTGCCGCCGCGCATGACCAGCGTCTCGCGCGGGTGGTGGGTGAGCACGAAGACCGGCGTACGGAACGGCGGGTCGTCGCCCCACCAACCGCGCCACTCCGGGTCCCACGGGCCGTCGCCCCCGCCGAACATCCGCCGGCCCATCACGTACGCCCCGACGTCGCGGGTCATCTCCTCGACCACGTCGGCGTCGACGCCGCGCTCCCCGCCGGCCAGGCCGTGCCGCTCCCGCCAGGCGTCCAGCCCGAACAGCCACTCGTGCAGGCGCAGCCCGCCCCGGCCCAGCGGATCCTGGCGGCTCTGCTCCGGCCCGGCCACGTACCCGTCCAACGACATCGAGATCTGACAGCTCACCGTACCCATGCGGGGTGGACTCCCGGCGCGGCCGGAACTCATCGCCGCTCCCCGAGGCGCGCGGCGCGCAGCTCCAGGTAGCGCTGCTCGGGCAGGCTCGTCGTCCGGCGGGCCGCCAGCAGGTACGCCTCGCGTGCCGCCGCCGGCTCCCCGGCCAGCTCCAGCAGGTGCGCCCGGACGGCGGCCAGCCGGTGGTGGCCGGCGACCCGGTCGTCGGCGTCGAGCGGGGCGAGCAGGGCCAGCCCGGCGCGCGGCCCGTCGACCATCGCCACCGCGGCGGCCCGGTTGAGGGTGACCATCGGGTTGGGCGCCAGGCCCGCCAGCACCCGGTAGAGCGCGACGATCTGCCGCCAGTCGGTCCGCTCCGCCGACGGCGCCTCGGCGTGCACCGCCGCGATCGCCGCCTGGAGCTGGTACGGACCCGGCGGTGACCAGGTCAGCGCCTCGGTCACCAGCGCCACCCCCTCGGCGATCGCGGCCCGGTCCCACCGCGCGCGGTCCTGCTCGGCCAGCGGCACCAGCTCGCCACCCGGCCCGGTACGGGCGTCCCGGTGCGCGTCGGTGAGCAGCATCAGCGCCAGCAGCCCGGCCACCTCGCCGTCGTCGGGCAGCGCCCGGCGCAGCTGCCGGGTCAGCCGGATCGCCTCCCCGGTCAGCTCCGCCCGGTGCAGCTCGGCGCCGCTGGACGCGGTGTAGCCCTCGTTGAAGATCAGGTAGAGCACGTGCCGCACGGTCCGCAGCCGCTCGTCCCGCTCGGCCGGCGCCGGCATGACGAACCGGGCCCCGGCCGCCTCGACCCGCTGCTTGGCCCGGCGGATGCGCTGGCCCATGGTCGCCTCGGGCACCAGGAAGGCGCGGGCGATCTGGGCGGTGGTGAGCCCGCCCACCGCACGCAGGGTCAGCGCCAGCTGTGCCGACCGGGGCAGCGCCGGATGGCAGCAGAGCAGGAGCAGGGTGAGGCTGTCGTCGGAGTCGGACCCGTCCTCGTCGGCGGGCGGGGTCACCGCCGCGTACGCCGGCTCGCGGAGCGCGACGGCGACCTCGCGGTCGCGGCGGGCCCGTTCGCTGCGCCACTCGTCGGTCAGCCGCCGGCCGGCGACGGTGAGCAGCCACGCCCGCGGGTTCTCCGGCGCCCCCCGGTCGGGCCACTGGGTGGCGGCGGCCAGCAGCGCCTCCTGCACCGCGTCCTCGCAGGCGGAGAACTGGCCGTGCCGGCGGACCAGGACGCCGAGGACCTGCGGCGCGAGCACGCGCAGCAGGTCCTCCACCTCCCGACCGGTCACATCTCGGTCCCGGCGTCGTCCATCACCGGCCGGACCTCCAGCACGCCGAGGCCGAGGCGGACGTCCGGCCAGCGGGAGGCGATCTCCACGGCCCGTTCCTCGCTGTCGCAGTCGACCATCAGGTAGCCGGCGAACTGCTCCTTGCTCTCCAGGAACGGCCCGTCGGTCACCTCCGGGTGCTCACCACGGCGCTGGACCGTCCGGGTCCGCGACGGGTCGGCCAGGGCCTGACCGCCGACCAGTTCGCCGGACTCGGTCAACTCCTTCATGATCTCGTCGACCTCGCCGAAGAGCGCGGTGCGCTCCTGCTCGGAGAGGGCCTCGACGAAGCCGGGCCGGTTCCAGATCAGCAGCATGTACTTCACGACGGTGCTCCTCGGCTACGGGCCACCGGTGTGGCCGCTCGGGAAGGGGTCGGAGCCGGGCCGGCGGATCCGACACCCGCACCGCGGATCTTCTCAGCGGCGTCCGGGCAGCGGCCGGGTGGACGCGCCGGCGTCGAGCCGGGCCCGGTCGGCGGCGGAGGTGCCCGAGTGCCAGCCCTCCGCGTCCCGGATCGTCAACCGGGAGCTGGTGGCCCGGGGGAAGAGGGTCTCCATCCGCTCGCGGACGGCGTCCGAGCGGGCCGCCAGCACCGGCAGCAGCCGCTGCGGGCCGGCGTCCTCGGCGGCCTGTCGGTCCGCCGCCTCGGTGGCGGCGCGCAGCCGCTCGCCGATGCGCAGCGCGAACGCGTGCAGGAACGACTCGTCGTACGCCTTCGTCCGGCGGTCCTTGCGGGTGCGTTCGCCGCGTCCGCGCAGCATCGCTGCGGTGGCCTGCACCAGCAGCGAGGTGTACAGCAGTTCGACCGCCTCCAGGTCGGCCGGGAAGCCGAGCACGGTGGCGAAGCCGAGGTCGTCCGACCAGACCGACTCGCACCGGTTCGCCGCCGCCACCTCCTGCACCAGCAGCGCCTTCGCGCCCGCGTACGGGGCCTCGGTGCCCAGCCGCACCCCGCCCGGCTGGTCGGGGCGTTCGGCGCTCGCCTCGACCAGCGCCCGGTCCAGGCTGTGCCGGGCGATCAGCTCCTGCGCCTTGCCGGTGAGCGCCTCCGCCTCGGCGGGGAAGGTGGTCGACTCCGCCTTGGCCAGCAGCGCCCGGACCCGGTCGAGCATCGGCGAGCCGCTGCGGCCGGCCGGGCCGCGCCGGGGCACGGCCGGGCCACCGCCACCCGGCGGCGGGCGCAGCACCGCGACCGGCGGCAGGCCGTCGAGCAGCGCCAGCACCTCCACCGCGTCGCGCAGCGCGGTGATCCGGTCCTCGCTCTGCCGGGCGGCCCAGCGGGCCAGCCAGCCGGCGTCGTCGTCCCACCAGATCCGGGCGGCCAGCGCGTCGAGCTGCTCGTCCCACCACTGCGGGACGTCGCCGGTCTGGCCGCGCCGCTGGGCGGCGAGCGCGTCGACCACCAGCCGCCCGGGGCGTGGGCCGAGCCGCCGGGTGACGATCCGGGCCACGTCGACCGGCTGCCAGCCGCGCGGCCAGAGCCGGGCCAGCGCGCCCACCAGCCGGTCCAGCAGGGCGGCGTCGACCGCCGCCGTGCCGTCCGCGGCGCCGGTGCCGACCACGAGCCGGTCCAGCTTCCGCTCCGCGTCGCGTACGTCGGTGCCGCGCACCGCGGTGACCGCGGCGACGATGAGGGCGTCGGCGTCCGACACGGGGGGTTCCTTCCTACGGGTGACGGCCGGGCGCTGTCCGGATCGTCGGGAGTGTCTGCCCGGCAACGGTACCGGGTGTCGAATCGTCGGCCGGATGACTCATCCGCACGGGCCCTCCCCGCGTACTCCTGCCCGGAACGGACGATCGGGACGGAGGCCGAGGGTGGGGAGCCTGACCGTGAGCGGCATGGCCGGGGCGACCGACCGGGGCCGGCACCGTGGCCGACGCCGGCTGTGGCGGCGGGCCGGCGGGTGGACGGCGGTGCTGGTCCTGGCGGTCGGGGTGGCCGGGGGTGGGGTGGCCGCGCAACGCGCCGGCCTGGACCTCGGCGACGTGGTCGGTGACGTCCGGCGCCCGCCCGGCGTCGCCGCCCCGGCGGCCGCCGCCGCGCCCGCCCCGGCCACACCGTCCCCGGCCGCCTCGCCGGCCGGACCGGCCCCGCGCGCCCTGCGCTACCCGGAGCGGGGTACGGGGACCTTCCGCACCGCCACCGCCACCGGCCGGGTGGCCGGAACCGGGGGTGAGCTGATGCGCTACCGGGTGGCCGTCGAGCGCGGCATCGACGAGGTGGACGTGGAGCGCTTCGGCCGGGAGGTTGCGGTGGTGCTGGCCGACCCGAAGGGCTGGACGGCCGACGGCCGGTGGCGGCTGCAGCGGGTCGGCCCGGACACCCCGGCGGACTTCACCGTGCTGCTCACCACCCCGGTCACCCGGGGCGAGCTCTGCGGCGACCCGGCGGACCGGTACACCTCCTGCCGCAACGGCGACCGGGTGGTGATCAACGTGGCCCGCTGGGCGCGGGGTGTCCCGGCCTTCGGCGGCGACCTGGCCACCTACCGGGCGTACCTGCTCAACCACGAGGTCGGCCACCGGCTGGGCCGGGGGCACGAACTCTGCCCCGGCCGGGGCGAGCCCGCCCCGGTCATGCAGCAGCAGACGCTCGGGCTGCACGGCTGCACCCCGAACGCCTGGCCGCAGGTCGGTGGCGAACTGCACACCGGTCCGCCCGGCGAGTACGACGACCCGATCCCGGCCGAGGACTGAGCCCGCGCCGGATCAGTCCGGCCGGCCGTGCCAGCGGACCAGCAGCACGGTGGCGTCGTCGCCGAGCTGGTCGTCCTGGTACGCCAGGATCGCGTGCACCAGCCGGCGGGCGGTCTCGGCCAGCGGCAGGTCGTCGGCGAGCGCCCGGACGGCGAAGTCGACCAGCCGGTCGACGCCGAACGGCTCGCCGTCGCCGGATCGCGCCTCGGTGATCCCGTCGGTGTAGAACAGCACGTCGTCGCCGGGCTCCAGCGCCTCCTCGACGACCACCGGGGCCCGGTGCTCGCCGAGGGTCACCGGCAGCGCCGTCGGGGTGGGCAGCACGGTGGCCACCGTGCCCCGGCGCAGCACCAGCCCGCTCGGATGTCCCGCGGAGATCACCCGGAGCCGACCGGTGCGCTGGTCCAGTTCGGCGAGGACGCCGGTGATCAGGCCCCGCTTGTCGTGGTCGCGGACGGCGCTGTCGATGTGGTGGTACGTGTCGGTCAGGTCCCGACCGGCCCGGCGGGCGTTGCGGTACGCCGCCAGCGCGAGGCTGGCCAGCACGACCGCCCGCATCCCGCCACCGGATCCGTGCCCCACCGCGTCGAAGAGCGCCAGATGGGCGATGTCGCCGTTGACCGCGAAGTCGAAGGCGTCACCGCCGACGTCGTAGCTGGGCTCCAGGATGCCGCTGATGGTCATGCTGCCGGTGGAGAAGGTGAGCGGCGGCAGTTGGGCGCGCAGCATCTCGGCGGCCAGCCGCATCGGGGCGCGGCGGCGTACCCGTTCCACCGTGTCGCTGTAGTTGGACCGGGTCACCACCAGCTCCGCCAGCAGGGAGCAGGCGGCCTCGAACTCGGGCACCCGGTCGGCGGGCACCGGCCGGGTGGTGACCACCTCCACCACACCCATCCGCTCCAGCCCGTCCAGCAGCGGCACCCAGAGCCGGGCGGCGCCCGGCCCGCCCTCGGCCGGGTACGGGCGCATCAGCGCGTACGCCCGGCCGGCGAGGGTGCCCTCGATGGTCAGCACGTCGCGGGGCGGTGACGCGTCCTCCCGCATCGGCAGCAGCTCACGCTGCTCGTGGTCGACCAGGTAGATGATCATTTCGGTGGCGCCGAGTTCCCCGGCCATCCGCCGGGCCAGCCGGGGCAGGTCCTCCGGGCGGGCCTGGTGGGAGCGGTGCAGCAGACCGTGCAGCGCTTCCCGCTCGCTCATCCGTGCCTCCGTCCGACGCCGCTGTCCGTGCCAGGTACCCGCCGGGCCGGGTCGGCGAACTCCCGGTCGACCGCGCGGGTCAGCGCCGGGGGAACGCCGCCCAGATGTTCTTGGTGGTCTCCGTGGCGTACCAGCCGACGTCCAGGGAGACCGCCTGGGCGATCTGGAGGCCACGGCCACCGGCGCCCATCGGCCGGGTGTCGGCCAGCTCCGGGATGCTGCTCAGGTCGTGGTCGGCCACGTCCAGGATGAACCGGTCGTCGGCGGCCAGCAGCCGCACGATGGTGGGCGGGATGCCGTGCCGCAGGGCGTTGGTGGCCAGCTCGCTGGCGACCAGGGCGATGAGTTCGGGGACCTCGTCCAGGTGGCTCCCGGCGGGCAGCTCCTCACCCGTCAGCGCCTCGTGCAGGGACGCGCGCAGTCCGCGCAGGTCGGCCGGGTCGGCCAGCTGCCAGCGCCGCAGCTCCGTGGCCTGCGGTGGGGGCGGAGAGGTGCGCAGCTGTCCCATGATCTCGCCTTACCCTCCGTAGCCGCTTCCTAAGCGGCCTCCGCCCGGTGTCACGGAGGATGTCGGCCATCCGTCCGCGCCTGCCGGCGGCGGGCGGCTGCGCCCTGAGCGTCGGCCCGCCGCGGGGGGTGCGGACGGAGCGCGGGCCGACGCTCAGGAGCCGGTCGCCCGACCGGCCCCCGCGAGCGGCCGGTCGGGCTTCAACCGGGCCAGCGCCTCGTCCCGGCTGTCGTAGATCGGGAAGACCGGGTCCAGCCGCATGGTGTGCAGGACGGTGCGGACGAACCGGGACGGCCGGACCAGGCAGAGCGTGGCGCCCCGGTCGCGGGCCTCGCGGTGGGCCCGGACGAGCAGGCCGAGCCCGGTGGAGTCGATGACGTGCACGTCGGTGAGGTCGACCACCACGTGACCGCCCATGTCGGCGGCGTGCCGCAGCGCGGTGCGCAGGGTGTCCCCGGTGTCGAGGTCGATGTCGCCGGTGGCGGCGACGACCGTGGTGTCGTCCAGGTGGTCGATGCCCAGGATGCCGCCGGGGCCGTGGCCCTCGCACGGGACCTGCCCGCCGCCGGAGGACGGGCGCAGGCTGCAGTGCGGGCAGCGGTGCGGGCCGACGGCGAACGGGGAGCCGCTCCAGCCGTGCTCGGACACCAGGGTCCAGACGACCTCGGCGTCGGGGAGCACACAGGTGGGGCCGGTGACGGTGTCGCCGCAGCTGTCGCAGATCAGCGTCATCAGGTGGTCGTGCGGGACGACGGTCATCCTGCTGTCCTTCCTACGTCCGTGCCACGCCGGTCGACGTGGCGGGCGTCCGTCGACGGGAGCCGGAACTCGTGGTCCGGCGCTCGGCGGGCGGTGCGGGGGCTGGTCACTGCCGGGCGGGGACCGGCGCTCTGCCCCGGGCGGCCGGCCCCGGCCGCGCCTCCTCCTCCAGGCCGCCGGCGCCGGACGGCGGGGCCCCGACGACCGGCAGGACCCGGTCCAGGTGGGCGGTCGCCAGGATGCGCCGGATCCGGGGATTCGGGTCACGCAGGGTGAGCACCGCTCCGGCGCGGACCAGCCGCCGGTGAGTGTCCAGCAGCAGGCCGATGGCGGCGGCGTCGATGTGCCGGCACCCGGACAGGTCCACCACGATCTGCCCGGGGTGCAGGGCCAGCAGACGGTCGAAGACCGCGCCGGTCTCCGGCAGGCAGGCCAGGTCGAACTCGGTGAGGCAGATCTCGACCAGGGGGACGGTGCACCGGGCCGGTGGTTGCGGCGACGCCATGGTCGTACCCCCTTCTCCCGGTCGACCCCCACCGTCGCGGGCCAGGTTGGCGGGCACCACGCGGATCCATGACAGTTGCGTGACATTTCGGCGTCGCCGTTTCGGCGGTGTGCGCCGCTGGGCAGGCAGGGGGTCGACGACAACGATCGGAAGGACGGCTACCGTGGAAGTGACCGGCATCCTCACCGCCATCATCATCGGCCTGGTCATCGGCGCGCTCGGCCGCCTGGTGGTGCCCGGCAAGCAGCGCATACCGATCTGGTTGACCCTGGTCATCGGTGTGGTGGCGGCGATCCTCGGGACCCTGGTCGCCGCCGCCCTCGGTGTCGACGACACCGCCGGCGTCGACTGGATCGAGTTGTTCATCCAGGTGGCCTTCGCCGCGATCGGCGTCTGGTTGGCCGCCGGCGCGTACGGCCGCCGCCGCCACTGACGCCGGCCCCGCCGGCCCGTCCCGAGGGGCGGGCCGGCGGCGTTTCCCAGCAGCCGGTCCCGGTCTACCGTCGACACATGAGCGACGAGCGTGACTGGGTGCCGGCGTCGTGCACCCTGCCCACCCCCGAGCGACCGCTGCGGGTGGTTGAGTTCGACGAACTGTTCGCCACCGCCCTGCGCCGGCAGGAACGGCCGGACGCGACCCGGCTGCGCTGGACGTTCGACCCGACGGCCGAGGGGAGGGTCCGCGACCTGACCACCCGGGAGTCCGGGTGCTGCGGGTTCTTCACCTTCACCGTGGCACCGGCCACCGACCACGTCGAGGTGCGGGTGGAGGTGCCGTCCGCGCAGGTGGTGGTGCTCGACGCCCTGGCCGCCCGGGCCGCCGCGAGGATCGGCCGGTGAGCGGGGGCCGCGCGGCGGCCGGGCCGCCGCGCTGACCGGGGTACGGTCCGGAGGGTGACGGTCCTGCGTTCGCTGCTGCTGTTCGCCCTCGCCGCGCTCGCCGAGATCGGCGGCGCCTGGCTGGTCTGGCAGGGCTGGCGCGAACACCGGGGCCTGTGGTGGATCGCCGCCGGGCTGATCGCCCTCGGCGCGTACGGCTTCGTCGCCACCTTCCAGCCGGACCCGCACTTCGGCCGGGTCCTCGCCGCCTACGGCGGGGTGTTCGTCGCCGGCTCGCTCGCCTGGGGCGTGCTGGTGGACGGGTTCCGCCCCGACCGGTGGGACCTGGCCGGCGCGGCGCTCTGCCTGCTCGGCGTCGCCGTCATCATGTACGCCCCGCGCGACGCCTGAAATCCACCTGACCGGGGTGCCGGGGACCGGGCAGAATCGCGCCGCATGAGGGACCGACCGGTGGGTCTGACGGAGGCCGAGCTGACCGGGGCGCTGGCCGAGGGCTGGGCGGTCGAGGCGCAGGCGGTCGAGTTCCTGCCGGTCGGGGCGGGCAGCCACCACTGGGCGGTGCGTGACCGGACCGGCACGGGCTGGTTCCTCACGGTCGACGACCTGGGCGTGCGACCCGCCGACCGCGACGACACCTTCGCCCGGCTGAGCCGGGCGTACGGCACCGCGCTGGCCCTGCACCGCCACGGCGGTCTCGACGCCGTGGTCGCGCCGATCCCGGACACCCGTGGCGCGGTGCTGCGGCGGCTCACCGCGCGGTACGCCCTGTCGGTGTTCCCGCTGGTCGACGGGAGTGCCGGGCCGTTCGGCCCGCACCGGCCGGAGGACCACGCCGACGTCGTCGACCTGCTGGCCCGGCTGCACCGGCTCACCCCGACGGTGGCGGGCGTCTCCGGCCGCGCCGACCTGGTGCTGCCCGACCGGGAGCGGCTGCACGAGGCGCTGCGGGACCTGGACCGGGAGTGGACCGGCGGGCCGTACGCCGAGCCGGCCCGTACGCTGCTCGCCGCGCACGCGGAGCACGTCGGGCGGCTGCTCGCCGACTTCGACCGGCGGGTCGAGCGGGTACGCCGGACGGCGTCGGACTGGGTGGTCACCCACGGCGAGCCGCACCCGGGCAACGTCCTGCGGACCCCGGCCGGGCTGCGGCTGGTCGACTGGGACACCGTGCTCCTCGCCCCGCCGGAACGGGACCTGTGGATGCTGACCCCCGCCTTCGCCCGGATGCTCGGCGAGGAGCCGGCCGACGACGGTGACGCGTTGCTCGCCCGGTGGAGCCGGGCCACCGGGCGGGCCGTCGACCCGGCGGCCCTCGCGCTCTACCCGTCGTGGTGGCGGCTCGCGGACATCGCGAGCTACGTCGCCGAGCTGCGGGCCCCGCACGGTGACGGGGAGGATCCGGCCGCGGCGCTGCATTACCTCGCCGGTGCTCTCACCTCCGGCCCGGCCTGACCCGCGCCTGGCCTGGCCTGTGCCTGGCCTGGCCTGGCCCGCTGACCTCTGCGGTGCGCAGCGGGCGGGACAGGCAGTAGACGTCGCCGGAGTTCGTCTCGTGCGGCAGCGCGCGCAGGTGTGCCGCCATCTCGCGGGCGGCCACCCAGGTCGGGAGGGCCAGCGTCATCTCGTCGCCGAGGGCGAGGTTGTACTTGTCGAAGCCGAGCGCCCGCGCCCGGTCGAGGCAGCGTCGCGCCACCGGGCGTCCGATCGTGGTGAACTCGAAGGAGAGCGCGGCCACCGGCCGGCTCAGCCCGGCCAGCACCTCGTTCTCGAAGCCCTCGACGTCGACCTTCACGAAGGCCGGCTCGCCGTACGCGTCGACGAGCGCGTCGAGGGTGGTGGCGGCGACGCTCAGCTCCGCGTCCCAGGACTCGTCCTCCCAGCCGCCGGCCCCGTCCGCCGCGCGGAGGAAGTCGGCGGAGGCGGTGGAGACGGTGGGGTTGGCCGAGTTGACGTGCAGCCGTACGCGTCCGGCCCGGCCGCCGCACGCCGCCTCGACCAGGGTGACGCCGTCGTCGTCGCCGTGGATGGCGCGCAGGGCCCGCAGGCACAGCGGTTGCGGCTCCACCGCCACGACCCGGGCCCCGAGCCGGCGGAAGCTGCCGACCCGGTCCCCCACGTGCGCGCCGATGTCGAGGACGAGGTCACCCGGCCGGACGAAGGGCGCGTAGAACGCGTCCATCGCCGCCTCCCGGTCCGGGTCGCCGTAGTACGACTCCAGGGAGCGGCGCAGGGACGACATCGCCGGATCGGCCTGGAGAGCTCGGATCACGCCGGCACGAGCGCCCACGCCGCGACCCTAGCCCGCACGCTCGGGCAGGATGCCCGCTTTCAGGGGATTGCCCGGTGGGTCACCCGGGGTCCCTCCCACGCGGGTCGCGACCCATCGCATAGGCGAACGCCGATTGACAAAGTTTGGAATCCAAACTTAATCTCGGTGCGACCCGGGTGGCCCGTACGACGTCCCGGCCGCCCACCACCCCGCGCACCACCACCGTCCCCTGAGGAGAGCCATGTCCGGTCTGCACGGCACCCTGCGAAGAACACGATGGCGGCTCGGTCTGGCCGCGACGGGCGTCACGGCACTGCTGGTGGGCCTCGGCATGACGGTCGCCGGCAGCGCCCAGGCGGCGGTGGGCTGCAAGGTCACCTACACCACCACCGCCCAGTGGCAGGGCGGCTTCGGCGCGGACGTCGCCGTGACCAACCTCGGCGATCCGCTCGACGGCTGGCGGCTGACCTGGACCTTCCCCTCCGGGCAGCGGGTCACCCAGGCGTGGAACGCCACCGTCACCTCCTCGGGTGATCAGGTCACCGCCGCCAACGTCAGCTACAACGGCAACCTCGGCACCAATGCCACCACGTCGTTCGGCTTCAACGGCTCCTGGTCGGGCGCCAACACCGCGCCCACGACGTTCGCGCTCAACGGCGTCACCTGCACCGGCTCCGTCGGCACCACGCCGCCGCCGACCTCACCACCGCCGACCTCACCGCCCCCGACCACGCCGCCGCCGGCCACGGACGCGATGGCGGCGGTGGCCGCGATGCAGCCCGGCTGGAACCTGGGCAACTCCCTCGACGCCGTCGGCCCCGACGAGACCGCCTGGGGCAACCCGCGGATCACCGAGGCGCTGCTCGACAACGTCCGGGCACAGGGCTTCAAGAGCATCCGCATCCCGGTGACCTGGTCGGCCCACCTGGGTGCGGCGCCGAGCCACACCATCGAGGCGGCCTACCTCCACCGGGTCAAGGAGGTGGTCGACTGGGCCCTCGCCGACGGCTTCTACGTGATGATCAACATTCACCACGACTCGTGGCAGTGGATCAACACGATGCCCACCGACCGGACGAACGTGCTGAACCGGTACAACGCGATCTGGACCCAGCTGTCGAGCACGTTCCGCAACTCCTCGCCCAAGCTGGTCTTCGAGAGCGTCAACGAGCCGCAGTTCACCGGCAGCTCCGGCGACGCCCAGAACGCCGCGCTGCTCAACGAGCTGAACACGTCCTTCCACCGGATCGTGCGACAGTCCGGCGGCAACAACGCCACCCGCCTGCTGGTGCTGCCCACCCTGCACACGTCGTCCGAGCAGGCCCGGGTCGACGAGCTGGCGGCCACGTTCCAGACCCTGAACGACCCGAACCTGATCGCCACCGTGCACTTCTACGGCTACTGGCCGTTCAGCGTGAACGTCGCCGGCGGCACCCGCTTCGACGCCACCGCCCAGAAGGACCTGACCGACTCCTTCGACCGGGTGTACCACTCCTTCGTCGCCAAGCGCATCCCGGTGGTCATCGGCGAGTACGGCCTGCTCGGCTTCGACCGGCACACCGGCACCATCGAGCAGGGCGAGAAGCTGAAGTTCTTCGAGTTCCTCGGCTGGTACGCGCGCACCCGGCAGCTCACCACCATGCTCTGGGACAACGGGCAGCACTTCGACCGGACCGGCTTCCAGTGGAAGGACCCGGAGCTGTTCGCGCAGATCAGGTCGAGCTGGACGACCCGTTCCGGCACCGCGTCCTCGGACCTGGTGTTCAACGCGAAGTCCAGCCTGATCAGCAGCAAGACCCTCACCTTGAACCTCAACGGCACGTCCTTCGTCGGCCTCCGCCAAGGCGCCACCGACCTGGTGCGCGGCACCGACTACACCGTCTCCGGCGACCAGCTCACGCTCACCGCGTCGGCGCTGACCCGGCTGACCGGGGCCCGCGCGTACGGGGTCAACGCGACGCTGCACGCGCGGTTCTCCGCGGGCGTGCCGTGGCGGATCGACGTCCTCACCTACGACCGGCCCGTCGTGCAGAACGCCACCGGGACGACCAGCTCCTTCGCCGTCCCGACCGCGTTCCGTGGCGACCAGCTCGCCACGATGGAGGCCAGGTACGCCGACGGCAGCAACGCCGGCCCGCACAACTGGACCTCGTTCAAGGAGTTCGACCGGGCCTTCGCCCCGAACTACGCCACCAACGTGATCAACCTGACGTCCGACTTCTTCGCCGAGGTCGCCGACGGCAGGCAGGTGACCCTGACGTTCCACTTCTGGAGCGGCGAGCAGGTGACCTACCGGGTCACCCGGTCGGGCAGCACCGTCACCGGCGTCGCCGGCTGACACCGATCGACCGTGGGTGCCGGACCTGTCCGGCACCCACGGTCGGGAACGGGTGGTCGTCCGATCAGCCGGTGAACTTGCCCAGCGCCAGTTCCAGCGCGCCGTCGTCCGGGCTGGCGTACGCCTTCATCGTCGTCCGGTTGTAGGCGATGAAGCTCGGGCAGCGGGTGGCCGGGGCGTTGATCGTGCCGCCGTCGCCGATCTTCTCGCCGGTCTTGGCGTTGTGGAAGGTCAGCGTGTACCGCGACGAGACGTAGTCGATGGTGACCGTCTTCTGCGAGCTGTCCTTGTAGTCGCACTTGCGGCCCGGCCCCTCGCTGCCTTCCACGTAGGTCAGGCAGCCGATGACCGGCACCTTCTCCCACTCGGTCGACCTGGCGTAGTACGGCTCGCCGTAGCCGAACGACTCGCTCCGCCAGGACGACGGCCGGTCCGGGGAGTTCGAGAAGGTGAGCACCTTCGCGCCCTTCGGGCTGGTGTACGGCGCGGCGTTCAGGATCGGGCTGCCGTCGCAGACCGCCGACATGTCGCTGGAGCTCTGCGCGGTCACCGCGTTGTTGTTGTCCGGCTGCGGCTCACCCGGCTGCGGCGCGGTGGAGGGCGACGCCGCGGTGGGGTCGGGCGCGGCGACGGAGGTGGTCGGGCCGGGGGCCGGGTCGTCCTCGTCGTTGAGGGCGACGAAGCCGATGATGCCGCCGCAGGCGACCAGGAGCACCAGGACCACGGCGCCGATGCCCAGTCCGATGTACAGCCCCTTCTTGGACTTCTGCGGTGGCGGGACGGGCGCGCCGTACGGCGGGGCGGTCACCGGCTGGCCGGGGTAGCCCTGCGGCTGGCCGTAGCCCGGCTGACCGACCGGCGAGCCGGGCGGGGTGCCCCAGGGCGCATTCGGATCCGGCTGACCTCCGTACGGAGGGTAACTCTCGCTCATGTGTAGCCCTTGTCGCTGTGGAGGAGTGCGTTGGCACGCGATCAAAAGACAGGGTAGTTAGCAGCGCAAACTGAGCGAGAGCAGTGACGGACATGGTCCCGTACAGTGATCTCTATCGGTCGATTGCCCCGACTCTTGTCACGATTCGTGGTGGATCTCATGGTCACCCCGGCCGTGGTCCCACCGGCCGGAGGTCCCCTCCTCAGCGACGGCAGCCCGAGGGGTCAGTCGCGCTGCTCCGCGTTGTCGGCCGTCGATGCCGGGGTAGGTCGCTGCTGGCCGGCCGGGTCCACCGCGAACGGATGACGCAGCCGCCGCATCGCCTCCGCGCTGCCGTCGAAGGCCACGGACGGGCCGTCGAGCCCGTCGACGGTCGGCGTGGCGAGGAACAACGACGGTCGGTCCTGGTCGTGTGATGTCATGCGCATTCCTGTTCCTGGCGGGAATTACCTGGGGTCGCGGCCAGGTGCCGGCCGCGCGAGGGCAGAGTCGGCGCTCACCGGGGCGCCCGATCGACGGCGTCTCGATCGCGGGCGACCGCCCGGTGACACCGTCACCCCGAACCATACCCGGCGTCGCCCCTCGCCGCGCCCGTGCGTGCAGGACCCCGCCCGGTCCGCGCCCTCGCCCGGTCCGCGCCCTCACCCGGTCAGCGGGCCGCGCACCACCTCGGCTCAGCGCCCACGGCCGGGTCTGCGCGCAGTACGCCACCAGTCCTCGGTCCCATCCGCCGGCCAGAGTTCCAGCAGGTCCCCGGGCGCGAGGCCGAGCGCGCGTTCGATCTCGCCGGGGGTGAGGTCGCGCAGGGACTCGGACAGCGACCGGGTCAGGTCCCGCCAGTAGCCCCGCAGCGTGGACTCGCTGACGAACAGCTGCCGGGCGACCTGGGCGTAGCTCAGCCCACGGGCGCGGCCGTGCAGGACCTGGCGCTGGCGCTCGCTGAGCAGGGTGATGCAGTCCCGCCGGACCAGCACCTCGAGGATCCCGACGACCGACTGCGGCATGACCG
This sequence comes from Micromonospora coxensis, assembly GCF_900090295.1. Lineage (NCBI taxonomy): Bacteria > Bacillati > Actinomycetota > Actinomycetes > Micromonosporales > Micromonosporaceae > Micromonospora > Micromonospora coxensis. The sequence continues at coordinate 4,134,457 of NZ_LT607753.1, forward strand.
TGCCACCGGCGGCGACCTCCAGGAAGAGTTGCTCGGCCCGGCCGGTCGGCAGCGCCTTGGAGACGACCCCGCTCGCCCCCGCCGCGATGCACGCCGCGAGCACGAAACGACGCTCCTCCTGGCTGTAGACGCAGACCCGGTAGCCACAGCCGGTGAGGGTGCGGATCGCGGCGATGCCCTGCCGGACGTCCGGCTGTTCGAGGTTCGCCAGGTGCAGGTCGAGCAGGACGACGTCCACCACCGGCCGGCGGTCCGTCAGCTCCTCCACCGACGCGACCGCGGCGACGACCTCCAGACCGGGCATGAGCAGGCTGAACGAGTCGCGCATCAGCGCCGCGTCCTCGACGACGGCGACGGCCGGCCTCATGCCGCCTCGCCGACGACGGCGTCCCCGTCCACGTCGAGGGCCGCCGGGCCGGGACCGGACGAGATCGTCACCGTCGTCCCGTCGCCCACCGCCGACTCGATCCGGACGTCGAGCCCTCGCCGCCGTAGCTCGCCGACGACGACCTCGCGCAGCCCGACCCCGGCCCGCACCGACACCGGGTCGAAGCCGACGCCGTCGTCGCGTACGGTCAGCGTCCAGCTCCCGTCGTCGGCCTGGTCCAGGTGGACCACGACCTCGGCCGCCCCGGCGTGCACCCGTACGTTGAGCAGCAGGCTCTCCAACGCGCGTTCGAGCGCCTCGGCCTGCGCGGCGGGCAGCCTCAGGTCGGCCCCGAGGTCGAGCAGGGCATCGACGGAGAGGTCGGCGAACCGGTCGCACGTCCGCCGCACCATCGCCGCGAGCGGCACGGACGGCCCCGAGGCGTCCTCCCCGCCGGTGGGCTCGTCCCCGTCGGGCGCCCGGCCGCGCAGGTAGGCGCGCATGCGCTTGAGTTCCACCTCGGCCAGGTCGATCAGCCGGGAGCGCGCCAGGCCGGCCTCCGACTCGGTGAGCAGGCGCATCACCGCGACGCCGTTGTGCATCATCACCTGGGCGCGCCGCTCCTCCTCCCGCCGGGCCAGCTCCGCCGCGCGGGCGCGCGAGGCGTCGGCGTCCTGCGCGATGTGGCGGATGTACCCGAAGAGCATCCGCGCGACCAGCGCGTACACCACGTAGGTGAGGACGTTGCCGATCGCGCTCGGGGTCATGTCGCCACCGAACTCGCCGCCGAGATACACCAGGTAGGAGACGGCGACGCCCAGGAGACCACCGGCCCAGAGGACGAGGCTGCGGACCCCGCTGGCCGTGATGATGATCGACAGCGCGTAGCCCGGCTGGTACGCGACCCAGCTGCCGAAGCGCTCACCCGTCGCCAGCACCAACGGCCCCAGCACCAGCAGTACGCAGGCCAGGGCGAAGTCCACCGCGGCAGCCGTCGCGCCCAATGGTCGGCGGCGCACGAGCGTCGCCACGCTCACCGCTACCGAGGCGACGGCCGCGGCGGTCCAGCAGGCGAGGTAGCCGGCGGCATGGGGGGACGTGGCCACGCCGGTGTTGACCGCCGGGATCATCTGCGCGACGGTGCCCAGGCGCACCCCCGCAATGAGGTACGAGAACGTCCGCTCGACGCCGGCCCTGGTCGTGGGCAACTCCGCGACCCGCCACCGCCTGCCTGAGCGGTTCATGCTCCTCCCCGCGTGATCGACGGCGCCGGCCGTCCCCGAGTGCGCGGATCCACGGGCCACGGCGAGCCCGCGGAACGCCAAAGTACGCAAGCACGGAAGGAATGGCTAGTGCTCCGGTGTCACTCGTCCTGCGGGAAAGGACAAGCCCGGCGGCCCGCCACCATCCCCGTCGGACAGACGTGTCGCCTCGTCCGCGACACGGGACAGCGGCGGGCTCGGCGTGCGCCGAGCCCGCCGCTACCGGTCGTGGTGCTCGGCGCGGGTGGCTGTGGGGGTGGGGTCCGGTGGTCAGCGTTGCAGGGTGAGGAGTCCGGGTCGGTAGGGCAGGAGGCCGTAGTCGCCGCCGGAGTTGGGGGAGCGTCCCTGGTAGAGCAGTTGGAGGTTGCAGGCGTTGACGGTCATGGTCTGGTCGGGGTTGGTGCGGATGAGTTCGCCGTGGCTGATGTCGTTGGTCCAGGTGGCGCCGCTGTTGGCCTTGCCGGCGAAGGGGTTGTTCTCGGTGGCGGCCTGGGGGGTCCAGGTGCCGGCGAGGTTGGTGGCGGTGAAGGAGCGGAAGTAGCGGCCCTGCGCGCCGATGGCCTCGACGAGCATGAGGTACCGGTTCTCGTTCTCGAGCTTGTAGACCTGGACGGCTTCGAAGAGGTTGTTCGTGGTGTCGGTCATGATGGTGGTGTAGGACGAGCCGAAGTTGCCGGGGAAGTTGCCGATGGGCATGCTGGCGCGGTAGATGCGGCCGTTGTCGCCGGCGAAGAACAGGTACATGTTCGTGCCGTCACCGATGAGCGCCTGGTCGATCGGGCCGGTGCCGGAGTTGGAGATGCTCCCGGTGAAGAGAGGCTGTTCCGGTGACCAGCTGTTGACGTTGGTGGGGTCGGTGGAGGTGCGGTAGGAGAACGCGGTGCTGCCCCACTGGTAGGCGAGGACCCAGATGTTGCGTGGGCGGAAGTAGAACAGTGTGGGGGCGACCGCCGAGAAGGGCATGGTGTTCTGGCTGGCGGAGGCCATCTCGGACCAGTTGGTGAAGAGGCCGAAGTTCATCGAGCCCCATCTGGTGCCGGTGTCGTGCGTGGTGGCGTAGACGAGATGCCGGCCGTTGTAGGGGGCGTGGGTGAAGTCCTTGAGTGACACCCACCCCGCCTTCGGGTTCGCCAGCGACCCGGTCGACGACCACCGGTACGTCGACGGGAGAGCGCAGGTGCCGCCCGGCGGCGGCGTGGTGGGGGTGCCCCCACCGTCGACCCGGACGAGCTGCCACTGCTGGTTGTTGCCACCCCAGTCGTCGTACTGCACGATGTTGCCCCCGTCGGCGGTCGAAGCGCCCTGTACCTCCACTACCTTGTTGCTGTTCCGGTTGATCAACCGGACGTAGCCGCCGGCCGAGTCCGCCAGCCGGAACTGCTGGTTGGACCCGTTGCCGTCGGTCCACTGCACGATGCTGGCGCCGTTGGCGGTCGACCAGTTGTAGACGTCCAGCACCTTGCCCGACAGTCGTGACTTCAGCCGGTAGTAGCCGCCGCCGGAGTCGACGAACTGCCACTGCTGCTGGCTGCCGTTGTTCCGGGTCCACTGGGTGATCCGCGCCCCGTCGTTCGTGGCCAGGTTGTACACGTCCAGCGCCTTGCCGCTGTTGCGGTTCACCAACACGTACCAGGCGCTCGTGTCGACCGTGGCCGCGGCGGCGGGCGTCGACACCACCGTGACGGCGGCGCCACCGACCACCACGGCCGTCACGGCAGCGGCGGCGACCCGCGGCAGCCACCCGCGCCGCCGTGCCGGCGGTGCGGTCGATGGAGACCTACCAAAGACAGACATGATCCTCCTCCGATGACCAAGAGCCGAGCGGTCCGCCCGAGGACGGGCGTGCCGCAGCGCATGGCCGGGCGCATGCGGGAGAATGTCAGCGCTAACAGGGCCTCCGCATACCCTGGCGTACGCCTGATCCAAGAGCCGACGACGATGCAGGCTCTGCCCGGTGAGTCGCAGGCGTTGCCGACCTCAGACATCGACTGTGAGCGATAACATACCGTTCGTCAAGTCGTGATGTTCGGGGACCTGTCGGGCGGTAGCGCGCGGCGGCCTCGGGGTTCGACCGCACACCGGCGGCGCACGTCGCGGTTTCCGGATACGGCAGCAGGCCGAGGGGCGGAACGAAGACCGCCCGGCCCGCATTCGTCACTCGGCCTCCGCGTCGAACGCCTTGCGGGCGCGTTCGATCTGCGGCATGTGGGTATCGGCCCACTCGAGGAGGGCGTCGACCGGGGCGCGCAGGGTCTTTCCCAGCCGGGTGATCCGGTACTCCACCGCGACAGGGCGGGTCGCCACGACGTGACGTTCGACGATCCCGTTGCGCTCGAGCCGTCGCAGGGTCGCGGTGAGTGACTTCTGCGTCACCTTCGGAACCGCCCGGCGCAGCTCGTTGAACCGGCACGGGCGCTCGCACAGTTCGTTGAGAACGCTGAGCGACCACTTGTCCAACACCTGGTCGAGCAACTCGCGATGCGGCGCGTCGATACGCAGTTCCTCGGCGCGGGCGGTGGTGGTATCGCGCATGTAACCAGGTCTCCTTGAAGTGTCCTGCGGCAACTAGGTATCAATGGTAAACCGAGCCGATTCCCGTAGAGGAGAAACGATGCCCGTCACCCGCTTCAGCCCCGACGGCCTCCAGCCGCACACGCCCTACCATCACGTGGCGGTGGCCACCGGGTCACGGCACATCCACGTCAGCGGTCAGATCGCACGCCTGGGCGACGGCACACCGGTCGCGCCCGGCGACCTGTCCGGGCAGGTCGCGCAGGCGCTGCGCAACACCGGCCGGGCCCTCGCCGGAGCCGACGCCTCATTCGAGGACGTGGTCCGGTTGACCTTCTACGTCACCGACTGGGCACCCGAGAAGATCGGGCCGTTCATGGCCGGGATCGAATCGGTCGTCGAGGAGCTCGGTCTGCCCTGGCCCCTTCCGCCGGCGTCGCTGATCGGGGTGGACTACCTCTTCGAGCCCGACGTGCTCGTCGAACTGGAGGCGACCGCGATCTCGCAGTGAGTGCTTCCTGCTCGATCGCGAGACGGAGACAGCGGTCGCACGGCCACGCGTCGGTGTCGCCACCTCACGCCCTGCATCACCCTGTGTCATCGTGCCCAGCATCAGGCCGACTCCGGCCTGATGCTGGGCAGGTGCCGCGCCAGTTCGTCCATGCGCTCCGGGTATAGGTTCGGTGAGTGGATGTGGTCGCCGCCTGCCGGGCCTTCGTCGCGGTCAGCGGCCACGGCAGCTTCACCTCCGGGGCCGCAGCTGCGGGCATCCCCCAGTCGGTCGCCAGTCGCCGGGTCGCCGCCCTGGAGGAGCACTTCGGGGCGCGGCTGTTCGACCGGTCGTCCCGGGCGGTCCGGTTGACGTCGTTCGGGCAGGACATGCTGCCGTCGGCCCGGCGCCTGGTCGACCTCGCCGACGCCATGCGCGACGACGCCGAGCGGGCCCGGTTGCGGCCGCTGCGGGTCGCCGTACCCGAGATCTGCCCGCCGCGCCGCCTCGCCGATCTGGTGGTCGCGGCGCGGCGGCAGGGGATCCACCTGGAGGTACGGCCGGCCGGCCCATCCGAGCGTCAACGGCTCTGCCGGACCCTGGAGGTCGGTGCCGGGATCGTGGCGGTTCCGGAGGCGACAGCCGCCTGGCGGGTCCCGCTGGGGCTGGCCGCCCGGACCCCCTTCCCGGCGCCGACGGTGTTCCTGGAGACGCTGCGCAGCGGCAGGGCCCGGACGCAGGCACGCCGGAGGATCCTGATCCAACCCGAGGACGACGTCGCGCACCTACGCGACCCACTGACCCGCGTCGGCCAGGCGGCCGGCCTGGCACCGGCCCAGGTGACGGTCGCGCCGTCGCTGGTCGACGCCGCGGCAGCGGCCCTCGGCTCTCCCGACCTGCTGCTCTGCTCCCGTCAACAGGCCGAGGAGTTCGACCTGCACTGGCGCCCTCTCGCCGGCCCGCGGCTCCTGCGGGGCTACGACGTCGCCACCGGCACCCGCGAGGACCTCGATCAGCTCAGCACGGTCCTGTACGCGGACATCGCCCACTGCCTGGGCGCCTCCGCCGGTGACCCGAGGCCGGCCGAGGGCTCGCCACCCGGCAGCCCGTCGACCGGAGATCCGACATGAGCGCCATCGCGGTGGTACGCAACGCCCAGGACCTGCTCGACGAGGCGGGACTGCACGGCGCCTTCCTGGTCCGCAACCTCGACACCGGCGCGGAGATCGGCTTCGACGCGGACACCCCGTATCCGGCGGCGTCGCTGGTGAAGGTGCCACTGGCGGTCGCCGTGCTGGAACGGGTCGCGCGCGGGGAACTCGACCCGGCGACACCGGTCGACGTCCCGCCCGGTCGGATCACCACACCGGGCCCGACCGGGCTGAGCCGCTTCCGCCATCCCGCGCGGATAGCCGTGGACGACCTGCTCTACCTCAGCACCTGCATCAGCGACTCGGTCGCCGCCGACGTCCTGTTCGACCTCGTCCCGCCGGCCGCGGTCGCCGCCGAACTGCGGCGACTACGCATCGACGGCATCGCTGTACGACATCGCGTCGGCGACCTCACCGACACCCCCGCCGAACGCCTCGGCCCCGACGACGTGCACCTGGCCCACTCCCTCGCCATCGGCGCGACCACCCCTGGGCAGGGCCATCCCGTCGCCCAGCTCGACGTCACCCGCGCCAACGCCGGATCGGCCCGGGCCTTCGTCGACCTGCTGCAGGCCCTCTGGCGGCCTTCGACGATCCTGGCGGCCACCGCGGCCCGGGTGCGCGCCCTGATGGGTGACAACCTGCACCGGCAGCGGCTCGCCCCCGACTTCACCTCCGACGCCTCCCGCTGGGCGTCGAAGACCGGCACCCTGCTGCACCTGCGCCACGAGGTGGGCGTGGTGGACCACGCGGACGGGCAGTCGTACGCGGTCGCCGCGCTCACCGCCTCCCGGGTGCCCGCCGTCGCCCAGCCCGGCAGCGAGGCGACGATGGCCCAGGTCGCCCGTTCCCTGCACGACCACCTCCGCACCGGCACACTGCCGTGGTGGGGTTAGCCGGCGACGAGCACGACCGGCTTCCACACCAGGTCACCACCGCACCGGGACATCTCGACGTACGGGTCGCGCGTGGCTCAGCGGGTCAGTTCCGTCGGCGCCGGTGCGAAATCGATGCGTGGCTTGCCCTGCATCGCCGCCGCCAGGGTCTCGTAGACCGGCGGGTTGACACCGTCGCGCTGCTGGTGCCGCATCTTCACGGTGGTCTGCGGCCAATCCGGGTCGGTCAGGATGCCCGCCACGGCGTACTGCTTGGTCATCGCGACCAGGGAGGCGTAGTTCTCCGCGTCGGTGGTGCCGGTCTTGCCGGCGACCGGCGCGTCCACTGCGGCTTTCACCTGCGCGGCCGTCCGACTGCCGCCACACCGGCTGGTGGCGGAGTCGTCGCCGACGGGGCAGCGGGCGACATCGACGGCGGCGCGCGCCACTGCGGTGTCGATCCGCTTCTCGCAACGGGGATCGGCGACGCTCAGGGTCCCGCCGTCCGGACCGCGGATCTCCTGCACCGGTGTCGGTGCGCACCAGGTGCCGTCCGCGGCCAGCGTCGCGTACGCGTTGGCCAGTTCCAAGGGGGTCGTGGCGGAGACGCCCAGGGTGAACGCGCCCCAGTCGTGGGCGGCCTCCCGGTCGTCGGCCCACCGGTTCTCCCGGTCGACCCGGAACTGGATGCCGAGCCGCTTGGCCACGTCGACCACGTTCTCGGCGCCGACCTGCTGCTGCAGCGGAACGAAGTAGGTGTTGGTCGACCGGGAGAACGCGCTCCACATGTTCAGCACGCCACCGGCCCTCTTGTCGGAGTTCGTGGGGCAGTACAGATCGGTGCCTGGACACGCGGTGGGGCTGGCGCGGTCGATGACGTACTCCGACCGAAACCGTTGTGGTGCGTCGATGGTGTGGCTCAGCGGGATGCCCTTCTCCAAGGCGGCGACGACGGTGAAGATCTTGAAGGTCGAGCCGGCCTGGTAGCCGGTGATGCCGTCCCCTCCGGTGAGCAACGGGTTCACCGTGTGGGGGTAGTTGCCCGAGGCGCCCTTCGCCCGCTGCTTCGGGTCACTGTGCGGCTCGTTGGTCGGGTTCCTCGGGTCGTCGGGCCGGAAGGTGCGGTTCACGGCGAGGGCACGGACGCGGCCCGTGCCCGGTTCCACCGCGGCGACCATGGCCGCTTCCTCGGCGGTCTCGCTTTTGGCCCTGCGTACCGCCTGGTCCGCGCCGCGCTGCGCCTGCACGTCGAGGCTGGTGGTGATCGTGTATCCGCCGCTCTTGAGTCGCCGCTCCCGGTCATAGGTGGTGGAGCCGAAGGTCTCCTGCGACATCCACCAGCGGTAGAGGTAGTCGCAGAAGAAGCCCCAGTAGCGCTGGTTGGTGGCGACGCAGCCGTTCGGGGTGCGCTCGTCCTCGACGACCATCTCGGTGGCCTTGGCCGCGTCGGCCTGCTGCTGGTTGATCGCGCCGATGGTGACCATGTTCTGCAGGACGTAGTTGCGCCGGTCGAGGGCGAGACCCCGGCCGCTGCGGGTGGTCGGGTCGTTCTGGCTCGGCGCCTTCACCATGCCGGCCAGCAGCGCGGCCTCCGCCAGCTCGAGCTTGCTGGGCGGCTTGCCGAAGTAGACCTGGCTGGCGGCGAAGATGCCGTACGCCCCGTTGCCGAAGGCGGCGATGTTGAGGTAGCGCTCCAGGATCTCGTCCTTGGAGAACTCCTTGTCGATCTCCAGGGCGTAGCGCATCTCGCGCAGCTTGCGGGCGCTGGTGTCCTCGGTCGCGGCGACCACGTCGGCCGGGTGCGAGGCGGAGTACGCGATGGCGAGCCGCACGTACTGCATGGTCAGCGTCGAGGCGCCCTGCTGACCGTTCGTGCCGGACTGGTTGTTGACGAAGGCCCGGGCGACGCCGTTGAGGTCGACCCCGTGGTGCTGGTAGAAGTCGTGGTCCTCGGCGGCGATGATCGCCTTCTGCATCAACGGCGACACGTCGGCGAGCTTCACGTCCCGCCGGTTCTCGTCGTACATGGTCGCCAGCGGGGTCTTGCCGTCCGAGGCCAGCAGGTAGCTGATCTGCGGCGCCCGGGCCACGGTCAGCTCCTTCGGCAGTGCGCCGAACGTCTCGGCGCCGGCCTTCGCCGTCAGGCCGGACATCGCCACCGCGGGGAAGGCCGCCGCCGCGACCACCACTCCGGCCAGAAGGCCACAGATCAGCAGCGATGCGGCGTTGGTGACGACATGGTGGTCACGTTTCCGCATCCCGGGTCACCTCGATTCGTAGGGTGCTGGGCAGCAGCGGCCCACCAGTCGGCGTCCCACGCCCCGGCCGGGCCTTCATCGCCGCCGCCCTGCGGTGTCCGACACGTCGGTGCGGGCGCACGGCGACGAGTGGGTGCCGGTCACCCGGTCACCAGCTGGCCAGCACCGCCTTCGTCGCCTCGGCGATGAGGGCGTTGTCATAGCTGGCGTCCTTCTCGTCCCGGCTGGACAGCACTGCGAGGACGATCGGCGCCCGGTCCGGCGGCCAGATCACCGCGATGTCGTTGCGGGTGCCGTAGCCGCCGGCACCGGTCTTGTCCCCGACGACCCAGCCGTCGGGCACACCGGCGCGGATCAGCTCACCGCCGGTGGTGTTGCCCCGCAGCCAACCGTTGAGGATGTCACGGTCCGCGGGTTCGAGGGCGTCACCGACGGCGTACGCCCGCAGGGTCCCGGCCAGAGCCCGCGCGGTGCTGGTGTCCCGTCGATCGCCGGGCCTGGCCTCGTTGAGCGCGGTCTCGTAGCGCGCCGGGTCGGTGACCTTGTCACCGACCTCGCGCAGTTCCTTCTCGAACTTCTGCGGTCCGCCGAGCTGGCGCAACATCAGGTTGCCGGCGGTGTTGTCGCTGTACCGGACGGCGGCGTCCGCGATGGCGCGCAGCGTCATGCCCGTGGCGACGTGCCGCTCGGTGACCGGCGAGTAGGTCACCAGGTCGTCCGCCGAGTACCGCACCACCCGGTCCAGCTCGGCGTCCGTGGTCTCGTCGAGGACCTCGGCGGCGGCCAACGCCTTGAAGGTCGAGGCGTACGCGAACCGTTCGTCGGCCCGGTACCCCACCGTCCGCCCACTGCCGGTGTCGATCGCGTAGACGCCCAGCCGCGCGTCGAACTTCTCCTCCAGCTGCCGGAACTCGTGCTCCCGGTCGGGTGCGGGTGACGCGGGGGCCGTCACCGTGCTGTCCCGCGTCGGCTGCTCGGCGGCACCGGCGGGGCTGCAGGCGGCCAGGGACACCACTGCCGCCGTGACCACCAGGCGGTGTGTCGCAAGAACCATGATCACTCCTCGTCGATACGCGGACCGGGCACCGGACAGCCGGTCGGACAGACTCGACCCTGACAGCGATCCGGCATGCGGTCGAAGACAGAAGTCGCGGGATTCATGCCGATCAGACATCAACGGCGCGGCGCGGACCGACCGCAGGCGGATCAGGAGCGGCGCTCCGCGAAGGGTCCACCGGCGGCGAACGCCCGCTCGGCGAAGCGTTCGGCGATGCGTCGGTGGGTGGCGGTGTCCGGATGGAGCTGATCGGGCAACGGCAGCTCGGCGAAGTCGGCCTCGCCGTAGAGGTCGAGGCCGTCGAGGTGGTGTAGGTTCGGGTCGTCGGCAGCGCGCTGGGCGGTGATCCGCGCCAACTCGTCCCGGATGACACGGAGGGTGAGCTTCCCGCTCGCCCGCTCCGCCGGGTCGCCGGTGGCCCGGAACCGCACCTGTCCGGTGGCGAGGGCGGTCAGGTCGAACGCGCCGGGACCGGGGGTGTCCTCGTGGATGGGGCAGTAGATCGGGGAGACGACCAGCAACGGCGTGGTGGGGTGGCCGTCGCGGATGGTGTCGAGGAAGCCGTGCACGGCCGGGGTGAAGGCGCGCAGCCGCATCAGGTCGGCGTTGACCAGGTTGATGCCGATCTTCACGCTGATCAGGTCGGCCGGGGTGTCCCGCATGGTGCGGGCGGTGAACGGGTCGAGCAGCGCGCTGCCGCCGAAGCCGAGATTGACCAGGTCGACGCCGCCGAGGGACGCGGCGACAGCCGGCCAGGTGGCGGTGGGGCTGGTGGCGTTGGAGCCCTGACTGATGGAGCTGCCGTGGTGCAGCCACACCCGGCGCCCCGGGTCGGGCACGGGTGCGACGGGAGCGTCGGTGCGCAGGGCGACGAGTTCGGTGGTTTCGTGGTGCGGCAGCCAGATCTCGACATCCTTCACCCGGTCGGGCAGGCCGGTGAACCGGACGGTGCCGGGTGGAGCGGACCGGCGCTGCGTGGTCCCGCTGGTCATGTCGATGGTCACCGTGTCCCCGCCGGTGACGCTGGTCTGGTCGGTCAGGTGACCGTCGACGAGCAGGTCGTAGACGCCGTCGGGGCGGCCCGGCAGGCCGACGTAGGTGTGTCGGGTGGGCAGCGTGTCCAGCTCGACCGCGGTCGCGCGGGTGCGGAAGGCCAGCCGCACGCCGGCGGGTTGAGCCTCCACCATGGCGAGTTGCCCGTCGGTGTACTGGGCGCGGGCCCAGGCGGGCAGCCGGTGCGGCAGCACCCCGCGCGCGGTGCGCTGCACGTCGAGCGCTCCGCGCAGGAGGTCCGTGCTGATCGGGGTGGTGATCCAGGCGGACATCATGCTCTCAATCCGTCAAGTGGCTTGTCGGATGGCGGTGACCCGGCGGCCGGGTCACTCACACCGGTCGTGTTCGCGGGCGTAGCGGGCCCGCTACGTGGCGGGACCGGGTCTGAGGCCTGCGCCGGCCGCTCCACCCGCCCACCAAGATCAATCAAAGTTACCTGGGTTGCCCCCTTCGTGTGTTGGTCGCAGCGGGGCATTGCTGTGGTCGCCTGCCGAGGCTCAGCAGAGGCGTGGTGAGCCTGGCAAGGTGGACGTGCATCGCGCTGTCCGGCGCCTGGCCGGGCGTGGCCATGCCAGCGACAACGTCGAATTCTTCCGAATGTTGTCGTATTCGACGACGTCAGCCCTCGAAACCACCCGTCGGTGACCACGTCACGAACGCGTGTGACGTCGTGTTGGACCACGGCCCGCGGCAAGTGCTGGTCCTGTCTTTCGGGTGCGCCACCAGATGACTGCGGTGATGACGATGGCGGCGCTGGTACTTCCCGCGGTGGTCGGACCCGTTACGGGGTGTCGATGACCTCGCGTCCGAGGGGCCAGAACGCGGCGGGGACGAGCTTGAAGTTGGCGATCCCGAACGGGATGCCGATGATCGTGAGGCACAGCGCGATGCCGGCGAGGAGGTGGGACAGGGCCAGCCACCAGCCGGCGAGCACCACCCAGAGGACGTTGGCCAGCCCGGAGGCGATCCCGGAGTCGGGCTTGGGTACGACGGTGCGGCCGAACGGCCACAGAGAGTAGACCGCCAGCCGGAGCGCCGCGACGCCGAACGGAACCGTGACCACCAGGAGAAAGCAGATCAGCGCGGCGACGCCGTAACCGGCGGCGAGGACGATACCGCCGCCGAATATGAGCCACAGCACGTTGAGCACAAAGCGGATCATGTTCTGAGCATGACCGACGCGTGCCACCCGGGTGGCGCTGTCGACAGGGACCGCCAGCGCCGGCGATCGGCGCAGCTGCTCTCCGTGCGAGCAACCTGGCGACTTTGCTCTGGGCGAGGGCTGCGGCGGCGAGGTGTCGGGCATGCAGGCGTGGGTTACGCGGGGGAGAGGGCGAGGATGACGGTCATAGCGGCGTAGCTGGTCACGAGTAGTACGCCTTCGAAGCCGAGGCGGCCCCATCCGCACGCCTGGCGGACGAGTAGACCACCGACAAGGACGGCGGTCATGAACAGGGCGTTGGTAGTGACAAAGAGTTCCTCGGTTCCGGCGGCGTGGTAGATCGATCCGTCGCGGTAGGCGATGTCACCCACGACGAGGTTGAGCGCGTCGAGGCTGTTACCGCCGAGGACGGCAGCGATGGCAAGCGTCGGGGCGCCGCGGCGAACGGCGGCGACGGCGGTGACGGTTTCGGGCAGGGCGTTGACGGCGCCCATCAGAATCGCGCCGATGAAGCCGGCGCTGAGCCCGGTGATGGTGACGAGGCTCTCGGCGGCGAGGGCGATGGCCCAGCCGCCGACGGCGACGAGCAGGCCGACACCGGCGAACCGGGTCCACAGCCAGGCGGAGCTGCGCTGGTCGAGCTTTCCATGGGCGTGCGGGACGTCGGGAAGTGTCTCCGTGGTGGCAACGGCCTGCCACAACGGGCTGGCCCCGGCTCTGCGGATGAGGTGCAGGCCCCCGAGGTAGCTGCCGATCATGACGAAGGAGGCGGGATGCAGACCGGCGAGAGTCGCGTCCGGGGTGAAGCTGCCGAGCAGCGCGACGGCGAGCAGGGCGATGAGCAGGGTGCCGAAGAGCACGTTCGACAGGGACGCGGCGGCGTGTTCGAGGTTCACCCGACGCTGGAAGGCGTCCGCGACCGCGACCGCGGTGGTCTGGGCGGCGATGCCGCCGACGGCGTTGCTGTAGCCGAGTTGTGGCTGGTCGGTGGCAGCGGTGACGGCGGTCATCACGATGCCGGACAGAGAGGTGGCCAGGCCGAAGAAGACGGCGCCGAAGAACGCCTCACCCCAGCCCGTACGGTCGGCGAGCGTGTCACCGAGGGTGACCAGCCGGATGCTCCCGAGCACGGTCAGTGCACCCGCGATCAGAAAAACGGCGACACTCCATCCCAGCGGCCAGGGCAGAGCGGTGAGAACCTCCGGCACCGGCGGCGGGTTCCCCGTTTTGCGGCGGAGATGCCCCGATCTCGGTGGTCCCGGGGCGGCTACGGTTGGTGTTGCGGAAGGTCCGGTTCAAGGAGGCGTCGAACAGGCTGTGGGCGGCTATGGCGTGCAGGTCACGCTGGTGTTCGTGTTGGTGTTGGTGAACGCGGTGTTCGCGGGCAGCGAGATGGCGTTGGTGTCGCTGCGGGAGAGCCAACTGCAGCGCCTGGAGCGCACCTCCCGGGCGGGTCGGGTGTTGGCAAAGCTGGCCCGGGACCCGAATCGTTTCTTGGCCACCATTCAGATCGGCATCACCCTGGCCGGGTTCCTCGCCTCGGCCGCCGCTGCGGTGTCCCTGGCAGCACCGCTGGTGGGGCCGCTGGGGTTCCTGGGGTCAGCGGCGGAGCCGGTGTCGATCGTGCTGGTCACCATCGTGCTGACCTTCATCACCCTGGTGCTGGGTGAGCTGGCGCCGAAGCGGATCGCGATGCAGCGCGCGGAGGGCTGGGCGTTGCTGGTCGCCCGTCCCCTCGATGCGTTGTCGGCGTTCTCCCGGCCGGCGGTGTGGCTGCTGAGCAAGGCCAGCGACGCGGTCGTACGCCTGACCGGCGGTGACCCCCGCGCCCGGCGGGAGGAGGTCACCACCGAGGAGTTGCGGGACATGGTGGCCGCGCAGCGCAACCTCACCCCCGAACACCGGATGATCATCTCGGGGGCGTTCGAGGTGGCCGAGCGGATCCTGCGGGAGATCCTCGTTCCGCGCCGCGAGGTCATCACCCTGTCCGCGACGCTGACCGCGCCGCAGGCGCTGCGCGAGTTGGGCAAGTCGGGGCAGACGCGCGCCCCGGTCGTGGGCCGCGGCGGCCTGGATGACACCGTCGGCGTGGTGCACATGCGCGACCTGCTCGACCAGGAAGGCCCGGTCGCCGACCACGCCAGTCCGGCGGTGTACCTGCCGGAGACGCTGAAGGTGACCGAGGCGATCCGGGAGATGCGCGCACAGCGGCAGCAGTTCGCCCTCGTCGTGGACGAGCGGGGCTCCATCGACGGAATCGTCACGATGGAGGACCTGGTCGAGGAGATCGTCGGGGAGATCTACGACGAAACCGACCGGGACGTGCAGGCCGTCGTGCGGGAGGTGGACGGGGCGCTGCTGATGCCGGGTGGCTTCCCGCTGCACGACCTGTCGGATGTGGGCATCGACCTCGACGAGGACGTCCTCGAGGCCGGTGACTACACGACCGTGGCGGGCTTGCTTCTGGCCCACCTGGGCCACATCCCGAAGACGCCGGGTGAGGTGATCGAACTGCCGGGCCTGACCGCCGAGGTGGCGGAGGTGACGGGCCGCGCCATCACCCGGGTACGCCTGCGCACCACCCCGGTGCGTGGCGACGGGCCCGAGGCCGGCGAGGACGAGACGACCTCCTGACGAGGCCGGCCGACTGACACGCGCGATGTGGGGGTGGCGGCCGCACTCGCGCGCAGAGACCAGGCCGACACCCGCACAGGTACCCGAGAGTAGCTGTGCGGATGCATTCAGCCATCTCTCAGGTGGCATTGGTAGCTTCCCGGCGCGACGGCTTCCATCATGGACGTCGTTGATTTCGTTGCGGCGCAAGGGTTCCGGTGGAAGTTGCACCGAGTCTGGGTTGTCGCGCGTTCGATGTGCGTCGAGGGAGAGGTTCGTGGTGTTCAAGAAGATGCTGGGCGCGTTCGGGGTAGGCGGCCCCAGCGTCGATACCGTCCTGTCCAATCCGAACACCCGCCCGGGGCTGATGCTGGGCGGGCAGGTGAACCTGACCGGCGGCAGCCACGACGTGGAGATCGACCACATCACCGTCGGGCTGGTCACCCGGGTGGAGATCGACGGCGCGGAGGAGGAGTACGACGCCCTCGTCGAGTTCCACCGCGTTCAGGTCGCGGGTGGCCTGCACCTGCGCGAGGGTCAGCAGTTGTCGCTGCCGGTCCAGGTGGCGATGCCGTGGGAGACCCCGGTGACCGACCTGTACGGGCAGCACCTGCACGGCATGACCATGGGCCTGCGCACCGAGGTGGCGATCCGCGGCGCGGTCGACAAGGGCGACCTCGACCCGGTGTTCGTGCATCCGCTGCCGGTCCAGGAGCGCATCCTGGAGGCGTTCGGCCGGCTCGGTTTTTCGTTCAAGGGCGCCGACCTGGAGCGTGGGCACATTTCGGGGCTGCACCAGAGCCTGCCGTTCTACCAGGAGGTCGAGTACTACGCCGCCCCGCAGTACGCCCACAGCGTCAACGAGGTGGAGCTGACCTTCGTCGCCAACGAGCACGGCGTCGACGTCGTGCTGGAGTTCGACAAGCGTGGAGGCCTGTTCACCGGCGGCCACGACTCGTTCGGCCGCTACCACGCCGCCCACGCCGACGCTGACCGCGTCGACTGGGCGGCGCAGGTCGACGGCTGGGTCCGCCAGGCCCTCGACGGCTACCAGAGCCTGCACGCCGGCCACGGCTACGCTCCGCCCGCCCAGGGCTACGGCACGCCGGGCTACCCGCCTCCGCCGCCCGGCTACGGGCAGCCCGCGTACGGCGTCCCCGGCCACGGGCCCGCCGGGTACGGCCACCCCGGCGAGCACTACAAGGAGGAGCATCACGAGCGGCACGGTGGCCCCGGCATGGGTGGCGTCGCCGCGGGTGTGGTCGGTGGCGCCGCGCTCGGCTTCGCCGGCGGCATGGTCGCCGACGAGGTCTTCGACTTCGGTGACGACGAGGGCGGCGACGAGGAGGAGTGAATGCGTCCACAGTGGATCGAAGCGCCCGCTCCATGATCTAATTCGACAGATATGTCCGCACCCGACCGGATTGTCTGGTCGGGACTTCGAAGGAGTATGCATGCCCGTCACCGCCGACCTCACCAAGCTGGTCGACAAGGCCTACCAGGACAAGACCCTCACCGAGATCGTCGACGCCCCGGTGTCCGCCCTCGCCGGGGTCAGCGACGGCGACGCCAAGCTGCTCAAGGACGCCTTCAACATCACCACCGTCGGCGATCTGGGCCGTAACCCGTACTTCCGCACCGCCAACGCCCTGGTCGCCCTCGCCGGCGGCAAGTAGCGCCCCCACGGCGTGGTGCCGGGGCTTCCGGCACCACGCCGCATCGTGCAGGTGCGGCGCCGGCCTGGGCGCGAGGATGACAGCACCTCAGGTCCGCTGCCCCCATCTCAGGCGAGCACGCCCCGGCACGAGCCGAGCTGTCGGTTGCGCCGGCGATGGGATTCGGGCTCAGGTAGCCGCGACGGCGGGACAGTTGCCAGCAGGGGACGGTGGAGCCGCTGACGCCGTTCTGACGATCGGTGCGCGATTGCATGACAGGTGTGTGAAGAAGTGCCGGCATGCCATCGGGAAGGTTTCGCCGGCGGCACCCCAGGGGCACAGTGACCTCCGGCAGACAACCTCTGGAGGGACGGCTCTCGTGGAAGTTACCGGCTTCTTCACCGCCATCATCATCGGTCTGATCATCGGCGCGCTCGGCCGCCTGGTGGTGCCGGGCAAGCAGAACATCCCGATCTGGCTGACCCTGCTCATCGGCGTGGTCGCCGCGATCCTCGGCACTCTCGTCGCCGGCGCCCTCGGTGTCGACGACACCCGCGGCATCGACTGGATCGAGCTGGCGATCCAGGTCGTCTTCGCCGCGATCGGCGTCGCGGTCGCCGCTGGCGCCTACGGCCGCCGCCGGATCCACTGATCCGCGCAGCGTGTGCCCGGCCTGTCCCTGCGGGACGGGCCGGCGCGTGCTGCCCGGCGGGATAGCGGCAGACACCGGTCCGGTGCCGGTCCGGCGTCACAGGCACACTGATCACCCATCCGACGATGCGACGAGGGAGAGCGGACCGATGGCGGCTGAGGGCAGTACCAAGGCTGTGGTGACGGCGCTGGTCGCGAACCTGGGTATCGCGGTCAGCAAGTTCGTCGCCGCGGGCATCACCGGGTCGGCGTCGATGCTCGCCGAGGGCGTGCACTCGGTCGCGGACTCCACCAACCAGGCGCTGCTGCTCGTCGGCGGCAAGCGCGCCCGCCGTGCCCCCACCGCGCTGCACCCGTTCGGCTACGCCCGCGAGCGCTACGTCTACTCGTTCATCGTCGCGATCATCCTGTTCACCCTCGGCGGTCTGTACGCGCTCTACGAGGGCTACCACAAGATCAGCGACCCGCACGAGCTGACCTCACCGCTGATCGCCGTGGCCGTCCTGCTGATCGCGATCGCCCTGGAGAGCTACGCGCTGCGGACCGCGGTGAAGGAGGCGAACAAGGTTCGTGGCAAGCGGGGCTGGGTCTCCTTCGTCCGCCACGCCCGCGCCCCGGAGCTGCCGGTGATCCTCCTCGAGGACGCCGGCGCCCTGCTCGGTCTGCTCTTCGCCCTGTCCGGCGTCGGCCTGAGCGTGCTCACCGGCAACGCCCTGTTCGACGGCATCGCCACCCTGTGCATCGGCGTCCTGCTGGTGGTCATCGCCGTCATCCTCGCCGTCGAGACCAAGAGCCTGCTCATCGGCGAAGCCGCCCTGCCCGAAGAAGTCACCGCGATCCGGACCGAACTGGTCGCCACCCCTGGCGTCGACCGCGTCATCCACCTGCGCACCCTGCACCTCGGCCCAGACGAGCTCCTCGTCGCGGCGAAGATCGCCATCGGCACCGCCGACCGGGGAGCCGACGTCGCCACCACCATCGACGACGCCGAGGCCCGCATC
This sequence comes from Micromonospora coxensis, assembly GCF_900090295.1. Lineage (NCBI taxonomy): Bacteria > Bacillati > Actinomycetota > Actinomycetes > Micromonosporales > Micromonosporaceae > Micromonospora > Micromonospora coxensis. Next base: position 4,152,563 of record NZ_LT607753.1, read on the forward strand.
CGCCGGGTCCTGCCCACCGCCACGGCGATCTACCTCGAACCCGACATCGACCGGCAACCCGCACCGTCCGGCCTCAGCAACTGACCTGGTGGACGGTGGTTCAGGTCCGGCGCCAGGGGTAGTGGAACCCGTGTAGCGCCAGCATCGACGTGGGAGGCTCCATGGGTATCGACGACAAGATCGGCAACGCCTCCGAAGAGGCCGCCGGCAAGGTCAAGGAAGGCGCCGGCCGGGCGACCGACGACGAGCGGCTCGAAGCCGAGGGCCGCGGCGACCAGACCAGCGCGAACGTCAAGCAGGCCGGCGAGAAGATCAAGGACGCCTTCAAGAGCTGACCGGGCCCGCGCAGGGCGCGGCAGGGTGAGATGACTGAACGGCCACGACGGCACACCCCCGTCGTGGCCGTTCCCTGTCCCCGCCGGCCCTTTCCCCGAGTGCCCGGCGGCTACCGGTCGACCGCCGTCATCGTCCCCACCGGGAGGGCGATGTCGTCCCCGGCCTTGCGGGCCCACCGGCCAGCGGCGACCGCGTAACCCACCGCGAGGCACCCGTAGCCGACCGCGGCGACACCGAGCAGCACCGGTGAACGCCCATCGTCCGGAATGAAGCGGGATGCGGCCACCATGCCGAGCACATAGGCGAGGTTGAACGCCGTGTCGTTCACGGCGAAAACCCGCCCCCGGAACGCGTCGGCGCACTCGTGCTGCACCATCGTGTCCACCACGATCTTGATGCCGTGCCCGGCCACGTTGACCACCAGCACGACCACCACCAGGAGCAGCGGGTCGAACGGCAACCCGAACACCGGCAACGCCACCGCGACCGCCGCGAGCAACCCGACCACCCACCGCCACCCACCGACCCGGCGGGCCACCACCGGAGTCACCGCCGCCGCGAGCAACACGCCGGCCGCGCCCGCAGCGAAGACCAGACCCAACCGCGCCGGCACGCCGTCGAGGTCATCGCCGGCGAACCGGTTGCGGTAGAGCAGCAGCATCGCCAAGGCCAGAACCCCGAACAGCAGCCGGAATCCCGCCTGGACTCCCATCGCGTACGCGGCGCCGCGCGCCTGCCCCAGGTGCCGTATCCCGTCAGCCATACCGCGTACCACCGCCGCCGCCTCTCCGGCCAGGCCCGGCCGGTGCGGCAGCACCTGGTCGGGGCCCAACTCGTCGCGGGCGAAGGAGAACCGGGCCATCGCGGCGGAGGTCAGGTAGCCCACCGGTGCGAGCAGGGCGATGGCGGCGTAACCCGTGTCGCCGGCCGGGAACACGGTCTGGAGCAGCAGCAGGGCGCAACCCAGCCCGAGCGAGTACGCCACCGACCCCCCGGTGCCGCCGACCGCGTTCGCGGTCACCAGCCGCTCGTCGGGCACCACGTGCGGAGTCGCCGCCGACAACCCCGACAGCAGCAGCCGGCCCAGCCCGATCACGACCAGGGTCGAGACGAAGAACAGCGGCCCTTCCGACCCGAGGAAGATCAACGCGGCGATCGGCAGCACGACACCCGCCCGGGCCAGGTTCGTCACCACGGTCACCGTCCGGCGGCTCCACCGATCCAGCAACACCCCCGCGAACGGCCCCACCACCGAGTACGGCAGCACCAGCACCGCCGCGGCGAACGCGATCGCCGTCGGCGTGGCCTGCCGGTCCGGGTTGAACAACACACTGCCGGCCAGGGCGGCCTGGAACACCCCATCGGTGAACTGCCCACCGAGCCGGACGGCCAGCAGCCGCCGGAACGCCGGCACGGCAAGCAGGGCACGGAAGTGATGAGTACGGCGAGAAGCCATGATCCGCCAAGCCTACGGGGGTGACCAACGCCGCTCGGGTCACCCGCCCTGACCGCCAGCAGCATGCCGCTCGCGATCGTCCTGGTTCTCGCACATCGGGTCCGAGGTGTCTGCCGTCCACGGCGGCAGGCTGACGTTGCCCCTCCTGCTGGCCCACGCTCTGGCTGCCACCCCAGCTCCGCCGGCGCTGGGAGGACGCCTTCCCCGAACTCGCCGCGACCCGCAGCAACGCGGCGTAGCGGTGGACCCCTTCCACGAACGCCTCGCCCGCACGGGGCTCAGGGCCGTCCGCCGGCAGCTGAGGGGATGTCCTGCGCCGGCTGAGATTGGTCGCCCGCCGGACCTCCGGTCGTAGCGCCTGGCGGATCGTTTCCCGGCTGTACCCGGTGACCCGCTGCAGATCCATTGGCCGCCAGCCGGCCGCGTGAAACGCCCGTAGCCAATCTGTGGCGCGCGGCAGTCGGAAGCTTGTTGAGCCGCAGTCACGGTCTGCCGGTGGGAAGGGCGGCGCCAGGCCCGGCTACGTCGTTTGCTGCGCCTTTGTGACGACTTGAACGAAGGCGCGTACCAGGGCATTCTCTCCGCCTTTGCGCCACACCGGCGCGTAGTGCAGCACCGGTCCGTCGGTGATGGGCAGGAAGGTGATGTCGCCTCGTTGCCGGGTGGCTACCACGTCCGATCCGATCGGGGACACGACGCTGCCGCCGGCGATCGCTCGGAAGGCCTCCTCGAGGGTGACGATGCCCAGTCCGCGCCGGACGGGCCGCCCGGCCGGGGTGGTGGACGGGGTGTGCGCCTCCCACACGTAGTCGGGAATGGGTCCCTCGGGGTAGACCACCGGATGATCGCCGAGATCCTCCAGCTCGACGCTGCCCCGGCCGGCCAGCGGATGACCGGCGGCCACCGCCAGCACCAGCTCCTCGCGGTGCAGGACCGGCCCGACCGTGAGGTCGGGCTCGCGGATGGGCAGCCAGAGAATCCCGATGTCGACCGAACCGGCCCGCAGCGGCCCGAGCGGGTCGGTCGGCAGGATTTCGCGCAGGCGCAGCTCGCACTGCGGGTGCCGCTGCCGGAACAGGTCGAGGACGGCCTCGACCGACTGGTAGTGGGTGGCCATGGTGCCGACGGTCAGCGTGCCGGCCTGGCCCCGTGCGGTGGCGGCGGCCTCCTCGATGCCGGAGATGATCTCGCTGTAGCCGGCGCGGAGGCGGTCGCGTAACCGCTCGCCGAGCGGGGTGAGTCGAACAGCGCGGCTCGTACGCTCGAACAGGCCCCCGCCGATCCGGCGTTCCTGCTGTTTGATCGACTGACTGACCCGCGATTGGGACACGTGCAAACGCTCGGCGGTGCGACCGAAGTGAAGCTCCTCGGTCAGCGTCAGGAAGATCTCGATGTCGCGCAGTTCCACCAGACGGCCCTACCTTCGATCACTGCGGCCTGGAATTGGGCAGTCTACGGCCGCGACGAGAACGGGCGGCACGAGCGTGGCTCGGACCACCGGCCGTCGCGGGGTCCGTCCTCGATCGATCACCGCTGGCTAATGCGGCGATGCGATCTTCTGCGTTGTTCGGCCGGGGCGGCCGGGCGATGGTGGACGCATGAGCGAAAGCGTGATCGACATCGTGGCGGCGCCTGATCATCTCGGGACCCCACGCTGGCACGCTGTGACGTCGCCCGGTTCGGTGGCCGGGGTCGCCGATCTACGTCCGGTCATGCCGTTCGAGTACGAACTGCCACCGCCGACCGCCCTGCAGCCGGGCACCCTTGATCTGAACCTGTATGTGCAGCCGCAGTGGCGTCGACGAGGGATCGGATCGCGGCTGCTGGCCGCCGTCGGTGCACACGCCGTGGGACGGCGGCTGATCGTGGAGACCGCCCCGGATTCCGCCGCGCAGTCGTTCTGCGAGCGGCACGGATTTCGGCGCACCGGATCCAGGATCCATGACCTGCTCGCCTACCGCGATATCCACCATGCCTGGCTGGGTGAGTTGGTCGACGTCGAGCACCCCGGATACCGACTGCGTCACTGGACCGGGGACCCGACTGGCGCGAGCGGCGTCGAGCAACTGCTCCGGTATCCGAGCCGACCGGGTGATGCGGTGGTGAGCACCGCCGAGGCGGACGGCGGCGTGGTCGCCTGTGTCTTGGCGATGACGGGTGCACCGTCGCAGCGTCGCGCCCGCCAGTACGGCCCTGCCGTGCGCGTCGGTCATCGCGGACGGCGGCTGGGACTGTGGGTCAACGCCGCTCTGCTCACGCGACTGCGCGAGATCCACCCACACGTCGAGGAGATCGAGACTCGCACCGCCGACGAGGACTCCGACCTGGTCGCCCTGCATCGACACCTGGGCTTCCGCCCTCTCGGGCGGCGTCTCCGCTACGAACTCACCCTGCCGTAACCGGCGGCCCTGACTCCGGTCCAGCAGCACCGGGCCGACGCGTCCCGCTGAAGAGAGGTTTGTCATGAAAGATCCTGTCCACCCCTGGACGTGCGCCACCCCGGACGGGAGCCGAGACCCGCCCGGTGATCCCGGGCCGCCACCCGGCGGTCGCCACCCGCCCACGCCAACGTCAACGTCAACGTCAACGTCAACGTCAAGGAGCTCACCACCGTGTCCGTCAACCTTTCCACCCAGGACAAACTCACGCTTCGCACGGCCGCGTACGGTGCGGTCACGCTGCTGTCGGCGGCCGGAGCCGCCGGCGGCTCACCCCACAAGATCGCCACCGAAGGGTCCATCGCCCTGGCCTCGGCAACCGGCCTGGTCGGGCACGTGCTCGCGGAGAAGTCCACGGGTATTGACCTGGGCGGCAGGTCGGTGGCCGAGATCGCCGACCGCGTTCTGCCCGCCCTGACCGAGGCGATGCGCCTGCTCGCCGAGCAGGCTCCGGCCGAGGCCGACAACTTCCGCCGCACCGTCGTCGTCGCCCTCGACGCGGCCGTCCGTACCCGGCAGGGCGCACCCGGTCCCACCGTCGCCGACATGACCAACAAGATCGTCGCGGCGCTCGACGCCGCCGAGGCCACCCCGGAGGTGACCACGTGACGACCCCGGCGACTCGGTCTCCGGCCTGCGCAAGGCGTACAAGGACAAGCCGTCCTCGACGGCGTCGACCTCGACGTCCACGCCGGCACGGTGTTCTGTCTGCTCGGCCCGAACGGCGCCCAGTGTGCTGACCAACGTGATCGCCATCGCGGCGCTCGTCGGAGTGGTCTTCCTGCCGGGTTCAGCCCGGAGGCGAGCCTGACCGACTGGCTCGCCGTGGGTGGCGTCGTCGTTCTGCTCGCGTTCGCGGCGGGCTGGTTCACGGTCGCGCTGGGACTGTCGGCGAAGTCGCCGGAGACAGCGGGCATGGCCGCCGTGCCGCTGGTCATGCTGCCGTTCTTCAGCAGCGCGATCGTACCGGCGGAGAAGATGCGGACCGGGCCTTCGTCAGTTCGCCGAGTACCAGCCGTTCACGCCGCTCATCGAGACCGTGCGCGGCCTGCTCGACAGCGCGCCCGACACCACCGACGCGGCCGTCGCCGTCGCCTGGTGCGTGGCGATCGCCCTCGTCGGCTACCTGTGGGCGCGTTCCGCCTTCACGAAGCGAGCGTGACCCGGGCCGGTGTGGGGCGTTTGCGGCGCCGTCTCGGTGAACCCGATCCGACGAGGCGGCGCCGCAACGGGTCGAGAGCCCTTGCGCTCGGCACCTGGCCGTGGCGGCCGAACGGCCGTCATCGGCATGTCCTTGTCAAGCTGTCAGATCAGGGGCCGTCTTGTTCACGTCGCAACTTTCGCTGCACCACATCATCCGCCGCTACGACGAGCGCACCGTGCTGGCCGGCGTGTCCTTCAGCGTCAAACCGGGCGAGAAGGTCGGCATCATCGGCGACAACGGCGCCGGGAAGTCGACCCTGTTACGCCTGATCGCCGGGGTGGACCGACCCGACAACGGGGAACTGACGGTGATTGCCCCCGGCGGTGTCGGCTACCTGGCCCAATCGCTGGCGCTGCCGCCACATGCCTCGGTCCAGGACGCGATCGACCTCTCTCTGGCCGACCTCCGCGAGCTCGAGTCGCTGATCATGCACACCGAAGCCGGACTGAACGGCCTGTCGAGGGCTGAACTCGTCGCCGGCCTGGAGCACTACGCCGGGCTGGTTTCCCGTTACGAAGCACGGGGCGGGTACGGGGCGGACACCCGGGTCGAGAAGGCGTTGCACCGGCTCGGCCTGCCGAATCTGGACCGTACGCGGGCGCTCGGCACCCTGTCCGGTGGGGAGCGGTCCCGGCTGGCGCTGGCCGCCACGCTGGCCTCCCAGCCGGAACTGCTCCTGCTCGACGAGCCGACCAACGACCTCGATGATCAGGCCGTGGGCTGGCTGGAGGCGCGCCTGCGGCAGCACCGCGGCACACTGCTCGCGGTCACCCATGACCGGGAGTTCCTCAGCCGGGTCACCGACACGATCCTGGACGTCGGTCAGGGCACGGTGACACGCCACGGCGACGGCTACGACGGGTACCTGACCGCCACGGCCGCCGAACGCCGCCGTCGGCTACAGGAGTACGAAGACTGGCGCCATCAACTGGTCCGCAACCGTAAGCTCGCTGCCGCCAACGCGTTCCGTCTGGAAGCGATCCCGCGTAAGGCGCCGATGGCCAAGTTCGGGCACGGCGCCTTCCGTGCCCGCGGCCGTGATCACGGTGCGATGGGACGCATCCGCAACGCCAAGGAGCGCATCGAGCGTCTCACGGCAAACCCGGTCGCGCCGCCGCCCGACCCACTGGCGTTCTCGGCGAGCATCACCGGCGTCGACAAGGACGCCCCGGAGACGGTTGCCGAGCTCACCGAGGTTCGCGTCACCGACCGGCTGTACGTGCCGTCACTGCGGATCGGCGGCACGGACCGGCTTCTGGTCACTGGGCCCAACGGGGCGGGCAAGTCCACCCTCATCCGGGTCCTGGCAGGAGAACTGCGCCCGGACGATGGAAGGGTACGCACCCAGGGCCGGATCGGTCACCTGCGGCAGCAGATGACGCCGTGGCCGCCGGACCTGACCGTGTTGGAAGCGTTCGCCGGCGGGCCGGCTGGTGACCCGGACGAACTGCTGTCGCTGGGCCTGTTTCGGCCGGCTGACCTGCGGTTGCGGGTAAGGGAGCTGTCGTACGGACAACTCCGCAGGCTCGAAGTGGCCCGCCTGGTCAGCAAGCCGGTCGACCTGCTGCTCCTGGACGAGCCGACCAATCACCTGAGCCCTGCTCTGGTCGAGGAGTTGGAGCAGGCGCTGGTCGACTACCAGGGCGCAGTGGTCGTCGTCACCCACGACCGCAGGATGCGGGCTAGGTTCGCCGCCACGCACCTACAGCTACGTGCCGGCCACGTGGAACAACTCAGCGAGAGGACCGGCTGACGCCGGCATCTGCCGCGACGGCGGTGCCAGGGGCGACGAGAACCTCAGAGGGGAATGGCGAGTAATGGAGACTGACGTAATCATCGTGGGCGCCGGTCCGGCGGGCCTGATGTTGGCCGGGGAATTGCGCCTGGTCGGAGCCCGAACGGTGGTGCTGGAGCGCCACCCGCAGCCGCGAGACATCCCGAAGGCCAGCGGCCTCGGCGGGCGGATCCTGGACCTGCTGCGCCACCGGGGAATTCTGGAGCGATTCGAGGAGGCCAGCAGCAATCCCCAGGTGGCCCCTCGATTTCCGTTCGGCACCATGCACCTGGACTTCACGCACCTGGCGGATCCGCCGATGCGGGCGCTTCCAATTCCGCAGCGGGAGGTCGAGCGACTGCTCGAGGAACGCGCGCGGGAACTCGGCGCTGACGTCCGTCGCGGACACGACGTGGTCGGGGTGACCCAGGACGATGCCACGGTGACCGCGGACGTGCGTGGGCCGGACGGGCCCGCGCGAGTGACCGCTCGATACCTGGTCGGTTGCGACGGTGGGCGCAGCCGGATCCGCGACCTCGCGGGGATCGCGTTCCCCGGCGTGACCTACCCGGAGGTCAACAGGCTGGGCCAGGTCACGGTGCCCGACTCGGTGACGGTGCTGGACAACGGTGACATCGACGTTCCCGGGCTGGGCCGGATCCGCGCGGGTTTCACGCGGACGGACCGCGGTGTGTTCGCGTTCGCGATCACCGCCGGCGTCCTGTTCGTGCAGATCACCGAGGACGAAACCACCGAGTACGACGACGACGAACCGCTGACCCTGACCGAACTCGCAGAGAGCGCTCGCCGTGTGCTCGGCGCGGACCTCCCGCTGGGGGAACCGATCCGGCTGTCGCGCTACACGTTCAAGGATCGGCAGGCCGAACGATACCGCCACGGGCGGATCATGCTGGCCGGCGACGCAGCCCATCTGTTCCCCGCCACCGGTACGGCACTCACCGTCGGCATGCTCGACACGGTCAACCTCGCCTGGAAGCTGGGCGCCGACATCCACGGCTGGGCGCCGGCCGGCCTGCTGGACACGTACCACGACGAGCGCCACCTCGCCGGCGCACGTGCACGGCTGCAGACCCGAGCCCAGGCGGCCATGAGGCGCGGACACGACCCGGCCGCCGAAGCGCTCCGGCAGGTCTTCCAGGAACTGGTCGTCGACGAGCCGGCGCTGCGCCGGATGGGAGCACTCGTCGCTCATGCCGACGTCCGCTACCCGATGCCGGGCACCGGGCACCACGCCTTGGCCGGCACCTTCGCACCCGACCTCATTCTGCACACCGACCGGGGCACAACCAGCGTCGCGGAGCTCATGCACACCGCACGGCCCGTCCTCCTCGACCTTGCCGACCGCCCCGAGTTGCGCCAGATTGCCGGAGACTGGGTCGCTCGCGTCGACATCCGCGCCGCGAAGACCGACACCCGACCAGCAGACGTCCTCCTGATCCGCCCCGACGGGCACGTCGCCTGGGCCGCGACGCTCGACGAACCCACCGTCACCGCCGGGGCCACGTTGCGAGACGCGCTCTCCCGCTGGTTCGGCACACCGCCAAAGCCAAGGGGAGTGCCAGCTGTCGAGTACGGCTGCTCGAACGGGCCGGCGTCGTGAAGGTGGTACGGACGCGGAAGGTGCGGGGACAGTTGGGGGCGCGGTTACAGGGCCCGGTCGCTCTGTTCCACCCGGCACCGCGCGAGCGCGTCGAGGGAGGTGCCAGGTGACCTCAGACGAGCGGAGGTTGCCGGCCGGGTTCGGGCGGCTGTGGGCTGCGCCTCGACACCCTCGCGGTCGACCAACCCGCCGCCTGGCAGCGGGTCGACGACCTCATCGCCACGAAGAAACCCCGCGGCTACGCCGCCGCCGTACAACTACTCGTCGACCTGCGCGACCTCGCTGAACGCGACGGAGACAGCGGGCTTTTCCGAAACCGGCTGGCCGAGCCACGGGCGGCGACGTCGGCGGCGGTGGGCTCCAGGTGTCCGTCGGGACCCGCAACCGGACATCGAACTGTGTCGTTGCTGGGTGGACCCCGGAGGTCGGGTGGCAGCGTTCGCCGCGCACGCCGGCCTCGCACCGATCTCCCGGGACTCCGGCCGCCGACAGGGCCACCAAATTCGACTCCCTGGGCTGCGACAACGGCGGTCCGGGGAACGTGGGTGAGCGTCGGCCACTCCCTGCCACCCCAGGTGAACCGACAGGTCGCTAGACTAGGCCCTCGCGCCCTCGTAGCTCAGGGGATAGAGCATCGGTTTCCTAAACCGTGTGTCGCAGGTTCGAATCCTGCCGGGGGCACCTCGAGAAACAGCCAAAACGCCACCTGAGCAGCGGATACCCCCGCGTCGACCGGTCGCCTGTGCATGTCACCCGGAGCCGCTATGTGCACCCGTGCGTGCGATGATCTTGGATGCTTGAATGCCGCTGTCCGTGCAGGTCAGCGCCCGTGACGGGTGAATGGGCCCGGCAGAGGCCGTTCGCGGAGAGTCGGGATCATCAGCGACCCGCCAGAAGCCGGATCTGCGGTACGTCCCGGCTCACCACGACCGGCACGGAGCAGTGCCGACAAGACCCGGATGAGGGCCGGACGACGTTGGTCTGGGTGTCGACCTCGCCCGGCTTCTCCGCCTCCGGACAGCGGTAGCCCAGATTGAGCCGGACCCAGGGTGCTCGGGTGAGGGCAGCGCCAGGCTCGTTCCGCTTCGCGTCGTGGAACGGTGCCCACCAGTAGTCGACCACTGCACGCAGGCTGGTCTGGTCACGTTCTTCGCAATGGTCGAAGGCCGCGATGCGGCCGGCGGAGTAGTGCCGGCCGAACTCGTCAGCTGAGGGCTGGGGGTCGAGGGTCGAGGGGCCGAGGGTCGGAAGGCCGTGCGCCGCCGAGTGGCGCAACCGGGCCGGCCCCGGAGAGGCTCCGGCAGTACCGTTCCCTCAACCTCGACGGAGCGATTCCACCGCCTGGCCCGGACGTCGGATTCCTGGGTGCCCAGGTCGACGCTCCGTGGCCGGCTCGCTCGGTGTCGAGTCGTCTCCCGTCGTCGACGGTACGAGCAGGGCGACGACCGCTGCCATGATCGTCTCGACGGCCGGCGTCCCGTCGTCCGAGGTGTCGATCTCGACCACGGCGTCGACGCCCGCCGGTGGCGCGAAGATCGACCGCTTCATCTCGCCCCGCTGGAACAGGGACAGGAGTTGCTGGTCGACGGCTCCACCGTCGGCCGCCCGAGCGGCGAGCCGCCGGCCGATGACCGCCTCCTGGGCGACGACGTGCACAGCCAGCACTCGGGTGCTCGGGGGCAGCACAGCCAGCAGCTCGTCGGAGAGCACCGAGGACTCGACGACGAAGCTCACTCCCGAGGACGCCAGCAGTCGGACGGCGTCCACCATGACGCCCTCAGCCCGGCGGCTGACGGGACCGCCGGCGACGTGGAAGTCCTGGCCGAGCCGGACCCGGCCGTCGTGGGCGACGGAGGCGGAGGACAGCCCGAGGCCCACCTTGAATTCGTCCCGGGTCAGGAACGGGATGCCGAGACGGCCAGCCGTGGCAGCGGCAATGGTGGTCTTCCCGGCTCCGGGGCACCCGCATACAGCGATCACCACAGGCCGTTCGGTCACCATCCGTCGATCTTGGCAGACCAACAGACGCGTCGTGAGGAAGGGATACCGCTCGAACCCCCTCGGCCACCAGCGACCGTCCTCGGCGTTCCGCCACTCTCGGGTGATTCGAAAGCGACAGAACCCCACATTCATGTCCAGACGGGCAGGGTGCGTGGAGGTGGACCCCGACCGTCGAGGTCACTGATCGCTGGAGGGCAACCCTATGTTCCGTCGGCTCACCCACGCTGTGCTGCGGGTTCCCGTCGTGCTCGTCACCTCGTGCGGCCTCGTTCTCTCCGCCGGCGGATCGGCCGGGGTGGGCGCGGTTCCCGAGGCTGTCGGGTACCGGGCCGACGGCGGTCCGGCTCCGGACGACCCGGTGGACCGGCGGATCCGAACGGTGATGGCGGAGATGAGCCTGGCGCAGAAGGTCGGCCAGATGTTCGTCCTCCAGGTGAACGGGGACACCGCGACGACGACGAACCCCACCGATGTGGCGGCCAACCAGGCGCTCTACGGCAGTGACGTCCGCAACGGGGCGGAGCTGCTGGCGAAGTTCCACCCCGGCGGCATCATCTACTTCACCAACACCAACAACCTGAACAACCCGCAGCAGGTCGCGCTGCTGTCGAACGGTCTGCAACGGGCGGCGTCGGCCGACCACGGCGTACCGCTGCAGATCAGCACCGACCAGGAGGGTGGCGTCGTCACCCGGATCCCGCCCCCGTCGGCGATCTCGCCGGGCAACATGGCGATCGGGGCGACGTTCGACCGCGACGTGTCGTTCTCGACGGCCGCGGTGACCGGCAGGCAGCTCCGGGCGATGGGCATCAACATGGACCACGCGCCCGTGGTGGACGTCAACACCAACCCCCGCAACACGGCCGACGGGACGCGTGCCTTCAGCGACCGGACCGAGACGGTGTCCGCGTTCGGCGCCGCAGCCGTCCTCGGGTACCAGGGCAGCGGGGTGGCTGCCACGGCGAAGCACTTCCCCGGCCTGGGCGACGCGGAGGCCAACCCCGACACGGGGATCGCGGTCGTCGACGCGACCCGCGAGGAGATGCTGCGTACGCACATTCCGCCGTTCCGGGCGGCGATCGCCGCCGGAGTGAAGTCGATCATGCCGACGGCGGTGATCGTGCCCGCGCTGGATCCCTCCCTGACGCCGGCCATCCTGTCCCGGCCCATCGTGACCGGGCTGCTGCGCGACACGCTGCACTACGACGGCGTGGTCGTCACCGATGCGCTGCGCGCCGACGCGCTGGCGGCCATCCCGCAGGAGGAGGTGATCCTCGGCGCGATCCGGGCCGGCAATGACGAGTTGCTCCTGCCCACGGATCCGCCCGCCGCCATCGCCACGGTGCTCGACGCGGTACGCACCGGCGCCGTGAGCCGGCACCGCATCGACCAGTCGGTGTACCGGATCCTGCGGATGAAGGCCGAGCTGGGGCTCTTCGACGACCCGTTCACCACGAGCGAGGCGGTCGACTCGACGGTCGGCACGCCTGCCGCCCAGCAGGTCATGGCGGACGCCGCGCGTCGCTCGATCACCCTGCTGCGCAACCAGGCCGGTGTGCTGCCGTTGCCGGCGAACTCCGGTCGCCACGTGCTGGTCACCGGCTGGGGCGTCAACGCGGTGCCGTCCCTGGCCAACCAACTGTCGTCCAAGGGCCTGGTCGCGACCCCGATGTGGACCGGGTCGCCGGACCAACAGACGATCCGCCAGGTGGTGGCGGCGGCCGGCGCGAGTGACGTGGTCGTGGTGCTGACCAACAACGCCTGGGGCGACGTGAACCAGCAGAACCTCGTCACCGCGCTGCTGGCGACGAACACCCCGGTGGTGACCGTCTCCGTCGGCGGACCGTACGACATCGCCTACTTCCCGGCCGCGCCCACCTACGTGGCGGCGTACGGCTACCGGGACGTCTCACTCGTCGCCCTGGCGGATGTCCTGGTCGGGGCGGAGCCGGTCGGCCGCCTCCCGGTCACCGTCCGGACCCCGGACGACACGCGCGTCCTCTACCCCTACGGTTCGGGCATCGGCTACCAGAGGTCGACTCCGGGCGGGTCGGCGGCCGACCGGGGCAGGTGACCGGCCGAGCCCACGGTGACGAGCGGCCGGCGAGGCAGCCTCGCCGGCCGCTCGTCAGGTCCGCCGCGATCTGTCCGCCGGGTCGGTGACGGGGCAGCGACCGTCGGTGGCCGTGGTCGATACTGCGGATCCGAGTATCGACAGGAGAGTCGTGAACAGTCATACACAGTGGATCCTCAGTGCCCTCGCCGTTCCGCTCGTCCTGCTGGCGGGCCACGGCGCGGTCGGGCTGGGTCAGGCGTCGGCGCCGTCGTCGCGGCAGGAGGTGGGCACCATTCCGGGCAGCGTCGCCGAGTACCCGTCGATGACCGCGCTGCGCAAGGTCGAGAAGGAGGGGGAGGCCTACGACCTCACCTGGACGGTCACCGGCTCACCGCTGATCGTCGTCGCCCCGCACGGCGGCGCGATCGAGCCGCGTACCAGCGAGATCGCGAGCGCGATCGCGGGCGCCGAGCACACCCAGTGCCAGTTCAAGGGCACGCTGCCGGCCGGCCAGAACTTCCCGAGGCTGCACGTGACCAGCACCAACTGGGACGTCGAGGAGTGCCTGATCCTGATCCGCCAGCGGACGCACGCGTTGTCGATCCACGGCATGGCCGGCTCGGACAAGACGGTCCACATCGGTGGGCGGGACGCCGCCACCGGTGCCGAGTTGGCGGCGGCCCTGGGCGCCATCGACGGCATCAACGTGGTCTACCCCGCGACCGGTAACGTCGCCGGCACGCTGCCGGAGAACTTCGTCAACAAGGACGCCGACGGTCAAGGGGTCCAGCTCGAACTGACGAACGCCCTGCGGATGGAGCTGTTCCCGACGAAGGACGCGCCGCCCTCGTCGCGCGGGCAGGCGTTCGTCGACGCCGTGCGGGGCGTGTACTCCTGACCGTTCCCCGCCGGCCCGCGTGAGCCCGCGGTGGGTGGCGCTCGCTGCCGAGTGGTCCGGATGGAAGGCGGCTGCCGTGCCGGTACGGCAGCCGCCTTTCGCGTACCGGTGGGGGCCCGCCGAGCGGCCCGGAGGGCGGGACATCCACCTCCGTCGCACCCCGTTACCGTTTCGTTACTTCCCTGGAGCGACGTCAGCCAATATGTTGTCCCTTACAACAATCGACGGAGAGCGTTCTCACGTCACCCTACCGTGACGCACCGCCCGTACCCGTCGGTGACGCCCGTCTGTCCACCCGCCGCGAGCCCCGCCGGCGCGCGGTCGATCCACCCTGCCCGCGTACCCCCACCCCCACCACAGGAGGCACCGTGCACCCCGACCCTGATCGCAGGCGGCGGGGCGGTTCCCGTACCCGGACCGCCGCCCTGCTCGCCCTCGCCCTGCCCGCGTCGTTACTGGTCACACCGACGGTGGCGCAGGCCGTGCCGGACCACGTCACGGCCCGCGCCGTCGCCGCCGAGCCGCCGCCGGCCGGCGTCCGGCGGACCGTCGAGGACTACGAGGACGGCGTCCCGCCCGAGGTCGCGCTCTTCGCCTCCACCGACGCCGAGCGGCCCGAGGTGGCCACCGTCGCGACGGGCGACCGGCCGGGCGCGGGTGACGGCGACGACGCCTTCGCCGTCCGGTACGACATCGACGGCTGGGGCGGCTTCACCCACAACTTCACCGCCCCGGACGGCCACCAGGACTGGCGGGCGTACGACGGGTTCTCGTTCTGGGTCAAGGGGGAGGGCAGCGGCCGGAGCGTCCAGTTCGAGATCAAGGACGGTGGCGCGCACGGCGAGGCGTCGGAGCTGTGGGAGTCGTCCTTCGTCGACGACTCCACCGGCTGGAAGCAGGTCCGCACGACCTTCCCGGAATTCGCCTGGCGCACCAGCTACCAGCCGGCCGACGGTCCGAAGGACCGGGAACTCCAGCTCGACCGGATGTGGGGGTTCGCGGTCAACCTGCCGCAGGGCGCCGGTGAGCTGCGCTTCGACCAGGTGGAGCTGTTCACCAACGTGGCGACGGTCGCCGACTTCGAGGCCCCGCGCCCGCCGCTGGACCCGCCCGCGGGGCAGCCCGGTGTCTCCACCTTCGCCGGCGACGCCTCCCGCGTGCCGAAGCTGAGCTACGTCGACGCGCCCCGCGACGGCGCGCCCGCCGGCAACCAGGCCCTGGCCGTGGCGGTCGACACCACCACCAGCTGGGCGGGCTTCTCGCACAATCTGAGTTTCGACACCGACCCGCAGGACTGGAGCCGCTTCGGCGGGTTCCGGTTCTGGTACTTCAGCCCGCTGACCGTGCCGCCGGCCGCGCCCGGCGCCGGCCGCCGGATCGACCTGGAGATCAAGGACGGCGGGGCGGACGCCGACCACAGCGAGCTCTGGACCACCAGCTTCACCGAGGACTGGGTCGGCTGGCGGCTGGTCGAGATCCCCTTCTCCCGGTTCGCGTACCGGACCGACTACCAGCCCGTCGGCGGCATCAACAAGGAGTTGGACCTCGACCGGATGTGGGGCTACGCCATGCAGCCCCGCTCCGGCTACGCCGACACCTTCCGCATCGACGACGTCCAGGTGTACGGCGTACCCGAGGTGAAGCCGACCGTGCGGGTGGACGCCACCCCGGCGGTCAGCCTGCTCGACGAGGGTGGGTCGGCGACCGTGACGCTCCGGCTCACCACCACCGGTGGCGCGCCGCTGGAGCGCGACGTGACCCTCCGGTACGCCACGGGCAGCGGGTCCGCCACCGCCGGCGAGGACTACGAGCCGGTCGAGGGTGAGTTCGTCCTCCCCGCCGGCACCGCGTCCGGCACCACCCGGCAGATCACCGTGTCCACACGCCCCGACGACCGGGCCGAGACGGCGGAGAACATCCCGCTGACCATCTCCGGCAGCGGCGTCGCCGTCACCGAGGACCTGCCGAACATCGTGGTCAACGCGCACGGCCTGCCGTACCTGGACGCGTCGCGGCCGGTCCGGGAGCGGGTCGCGGACCTGCTCGGGCGGATGTCGGTGGAGGAGAAGGTCGGCCAGATGACCCAGGCCGAGCGCAACGCCCTCGACGCCCCCGACGACCCGGCCACCTGGCGGCTCGGCTCGCTGCTCTCCGGCGGCGGCTCGGTGCCCGACCCGAACACCCCGGCGTCCTGGGCGGACATGGTCGACGGCTACCAGACCCGCGCGCTGCAGACCCGGTTGCAGATCCCGCTGGTCTACGGCGTCGACTCGGTGCACGGCCACGGCAACCTCCGGGGCGCCACGATCTTCCCGCACAACATCGGGCTCGGCGCGGCCCGTGACCCGGGCCTGGTCGAGCGGGCCGGGCACGTCACCGCGAAGGAGACCCGGGCGACCGGGCCGCAGTGGGCGTTCGCGCCCTGTGTCTGCGTGGCCCGCGACGACCGGTGGGGGCGTACCTACGAGTCCTTCGGGGAGGACCCGGCGCTGGTGGTCGCCAACGAGACGGTGATCGACGGGCTCCAGGGCCGCTCGCTCGCCGACCGCGACAACGCCGACCGGGTGCTCGCCTCGGTGAAGCACTACGCCGGCGACGGCGGGACCACGTACCAGCCGGGCAGTGGGGGGTACCGGATCGACCAGGGCGTCACCACGATGAGCCGGGCCGAGTTCGACCGCGTCCACCTCGGGCCGTACGTGCCGGCGGTGCGCCGGCACCACGCCGGGACGATCATGCCGTCGTACTCCAGCGTAGACTTCACCGACGACGGGGTGGGCAACCCGGTCAAGATGCACGCCCACAAGGAGCTGCTCACCGACGTCCTCAAGCAGAAGATCGGCTTCGACGGCTTCCTGATCAGCGACTACGCCGCGATCGACCAGATCCCCGGCGACTACGCCAGTGACGTGCGCACCTCGATCAACGCCGGACTCGACATGATCATGGTGCCGAACGAGTACCAGCGCTTCGAGGAGACGCTGCTCGCGGAGATCGAGGCCGGGACGGTGCCGATGTCCCGCATCGACGACGCGGTCGGCCGGATCCTGACCCAGAAGTTCCACCTCGGCCTCTTCGAGCAGCCGTTCACCGACCGGACCCACCTGGCCGACGTGGGCTCGCCCGCGCACCGGGCGGTGGCCCGCGAGGCGGCGGCGAAGTCGCAGGTGCTGCTCCGCGACAACGGTCGGGTGCTGCCGCTGCCCACCACCGGCAAGGTCTACGTCGCGGGCGGCAACGCCGACGACGTCGGCGCGCAGGCCGGCGGCTGGACCATCACCTGGCAGGGCGGCAACGGCGACATCACCCCCGGCACCAGCATCGTCGAGGGCATCCGGCAGGTGGCCCCGGACGCCGAGGTGACCTTCAGCGCCGACGCCTCCGCGCCGCTGGCCGGGCACGACCGGGCCGTCGTCGTCATCGGCGAGCGGCCGTACGCCGAGGGCCAGGGCGACGTCGGCAACAACGGGTTCACCATGACGGTGAGCGCCGCCGAGCGGGACCTCGTCCGGAAGGTCTGCGCGGCGGTGGCCGACTGCGTCGTGCTTGTGGTGTCGGGTCGCCCGCTCGTGCTCGACGACGCGCTCGCCGGGGCGGACGCCGTGGTGGCCTCCTGGCTGCCCGGCACCGAGGGCGCCGGCGTGGCGGACGTGCTCTTCGGCAAGCGCCCGTTCACTGGTCGGCTGCCGGTGTCCTGGCCGCGTTCGCTGGCGCAGGAGCCGGTCAACGTCGGCGACGCCGGCTACGACCCGCTGTACCCGTACGGCTGGGGTCTGCGTACCGATCCGACCCGGGACCGGGTGCGGGAGCTGCGCGCCGGGTTGGCGGCGGTCGAGGGCGACGGCCGGATCCGCGCCGCGCTGGCCCTGCTGGACCGGTCGCTGCGCGACGGGAGGTCGTGGCACGCCGACGGCTCGGTCCGCGACGAGCGCCGGGTCGTCAAGGACCTGGTGGCGGTCTCGGCCCTGCTGGCCCTCACCGAGCGGGACGGGGCCGCGCAGCACGAGCTGCTGGTGTCGGCGCTGCGGGACGTCGCGCAGGCGGCGATCGCGCGGGACGGGACCACGGCCGCCTCGGCCGGGCGGACGTCCACGCTGACCGCCGACGCGGAGCACGCGTTGCTGGTCGGCGAGCCGACCAGGGCGGTGCTCAAGCTCGCCGAGGCCTGGCGGGTCGCCGCGGGTTGACCCACCTGGGCGGCGTCCCGGTCCGATCCGGATCGGGACGCCGCCCGGGCGTTCCGGCCGCCTTCGCCTCAGACCTCGGCCGCGTAGTGCCGCAGCAGGCCGGGCCAGCCGCCCTCGCCGCCCACCCCGGCGCGGACGCCCTCCCAACCGGGCCCGTGCGCGTCGAGCCGGTCGTGGACCAGGTCGACCCGGGTGCCCCGGTCGGTCGGGGTGAACGTGACGGTGACCCGGCTGCCGGTCGCGTCCGGTGCGGGCACCGCCCAGTCCGGGCCGATGAGCCAGGAGAAGGCGAAGGTGCGGGGTGGCTCCCAGGTGAGCACCCGGCCCCAGACGCACACCTCGCCGGCGTCGTTCTCCTCCCAGACCCGTCCGCCCTCGTGCGGGTCCACGCCGACCTGCTTGAGTTCGCCGGGCAGCAGGTGGTGGTGTCGGTTCCACCAGCGGTCCAGGCCGCGGGTGAAGACGGTGAAGGCGTGGTCGGGCGCGGCGGCGACCTCGATGCTGCTGCGGACGACGGTCGGCTCGTCGACGTCGGTTGTCACGATTTCTCCTCCGGTTGTTCCACGGCCTGCGCGAACGCGGCCAGGGCCTGGTTCCAGAACTGGTCGAAGTAGCCGCGTACGGCCGCCAGGCCCTGCGGGTCCAGCGCGTAGACGCGACGGGTGCCCACCGGGGTGGACGAGACGAGTCGGGCTTCCTTGAGCACCTTCAGGTGTTGCGAGACCGCAGGGCGGCTGACCGGCAGGTCGGCGGCGATCTCGGCGACGGAGCGGGGGCCGACGGCGAGGAGTTCGAAGATGGACCGTCGGGTCGGGTCGCCCAGGGCGTCCAGCATCCGCCCTTGGTAAGTTGTCACGAACGGTAAGTCTAGACTAACGGATGTCCCGGTCAAGGTTCGCGGCGATGACCTCTGGCGCGATCGGCGTCGAGGCGGTAGAAACGGCGGCATCCCCTGTTACCTCCAGCGGGACGCCCGACGGCCATCCGAGAGAGCGCTCTCTCGTTGGTCGTGGGGCCGACCACCACCGACAGGCAGGCCGATGACCTCCTACTTCCACCCGTCCCGCCGCCAACTGCTGACCCTCGCCGCGGCCACCGCGGCGGCCGGGCTCGTCCCGACCGCCGCCTCCGCCGCGCCCGCCCGCCACGACGAACCGGAGCCCGACTTCGGACCGAACGTCTTCGTGTACGACCCGAGCACCCCCGCCGCCGAGATCCAGTCCACCTTCGACCGGCTCTTCGCCCGGCAGGAACGCAACGAGATGGGCACCGACCGGTACGCGGTGCTGCTCAAGCCCGGCCGGTACGACGTGGACGCCCGACTGGGCTACTACACGACCGTCGCCGGCCTCGGCGAGCACCCCGACGACGTCGACATCCGCGGCGCGGTACGCGTCGTCGGCCAGCCCGACCCGAACTCGCCGGCCGGCATCTCCGCGCTGACCAACTTCTGGCGCTCGGTCGAGAACCTCTCCGTCACTCCCACCGACTGGTCGAACCAGTGGGCCGTCTCGCAGGCGTCGCCGATGCGCCGGGTGCACGTCAAGGGCATCCTCTGGCTGGAGCCTGGCAACGGCGGCTACTCCAGCGGCGGCTTCATCGCCGACTCCAAGGTGGACGGCATCACCATCAACGGCTCCCAGCAGCAGTGGCTCACCCGGGACAGCGAACTCGGCGGCGACTGGACCAACGGCGTCTGGAACCAGGTCTTCTCCGGCGTCCTCGGCGCGCCCGCCCAGGGCTTCCCGAACCCGCCGTACACCACGCTGGCGACCAGCCCGGTGACCCGGGAGAAGCCGTACCTCTTCGTCGACGCCGCCGGGCGCTGGCGGGTCGCCGTGCCGGGGCTGCGCCGGGACACCGCCGGCACGAGCTGGGCGTCGGGCGGCGTCGCCACCCGGTCGCTGCCGCTGCGCGCCTTCTTCGTCGCCCGCCCCGAGCACGACGCCCAGCGGATCAACCGGGAACTGGCGCGCGGCAAGCACCTGCTGCTCACCCCCGGCGTCTACCGGCTGGACCGGGCCCTCCGGGTGATCCACCCGGGCACCGTCGTGCTCGGTCTCGGCATGCCGAGCCTCGCCCCGACCACCGGGGACGCCGCGCTGCGGGTCGCCGACGTCGACGGCGTGCGCATCGCCGGCATCCTGGTCGACGCGGGCGAGCAGGAGTCGGCGACGCTCGTCGAGATCGGCCACCGGCACTCCCGCCGCGACCACGCCGACGACCCGATCTCGGTGCACGACCTCTTCTTCCGCATCGGCGGACCGTGGGTCGGCCGGGCCCGGACCAGCCTGGTGGTGAACAGCCACCACACCCTGATCGACAACGTCTGGGCCTGGCGGGGCGACCACGGCAACGGCATCGGCTGGACGGCCAACACCGCCGACACCGGCGTCGTCGTCAACGGCGACGACGTGACCGCGTACGGGCTCTTCGTGGAGCACTACCAGCGCTACCAGACCGTCTGGAACGGCGAGCGCGGCCGGACGGTCTTCTACCAGAGCGAGCTGCCGTACGACCCGCCGAGCCAGGCGGCCTGGCGCAGCCCGACCGGGCGTGGCTGGGCGTCGTACAAGGTCGCCGACGGGGTACGCGAGCACGAGGCCTGGGGCCTCGGCGTCTACTCGTACTTCAACCAGGGCGTCGACATCCGCTGTGACCGGGGGATCGAGGCGCCCCACCGCGACGGGGTGCGCTTCCACCACATGGTGACCGTCTTCCTCGACGGCAGCGGTGGCATCGAGAAGACGATCAACGAGGTCGGCGTACCGGTGGTCGGCGAGTACGGCACCAGCCCGGTCGTCAGCTACCCCTGACGTCCGCTCGGCCGTACCGGACCGGCGGCCGGCGGACACGGTCGCGGGGCCCGCGCGAGGGTCCCGGACGGCCGTGGGCCGCCGGCCGCCCGGGACGACGGCGGATGTAACAAGAATTGATCGGAAAGCGCTGCGCCCTCGTCCGGAGCGCGCCGGACCGCTGCGGCATAGGCTCGGCGGGTATCGAGGAACGCCGGTCCCGGCTCCGGCCGGGGCGGTCGACGGACACGATCGAGGGGGCGGGTCCGCCGCATCCGTCCTCGATGTCCACCGGTCGCCGGTGCCGTGCCGCGCCGCCGACGTGGGTGCCGGCGGGACACCGGCGGCACGCGGGCCGCCGGCCGGCGGGGCACGTGCCGCCGGCCGTGGTCATTCGCGCCGGGCGGACGGGATCAGCCGGCGAGCTGGTCGACGTGGGTCAGGACCTGGTCGATCAGGCCGTAGTCGCGGGCCTGCTCGGCGGTGAACCACCGGTCGCGGTCCCAGTCGCGCTGGATCTCGTCGAGGGTCCGGCCGCTGTGCTGGGCGATCAGCTCCTGCATGGTCCGCTTCACGTGCAGCATGTTCTCCGCCTGGATGGTGATGTCGGCGGCCGTGCCGCCCATCCCGCCGGACGGCTGGTGCATCATGATCCGCGAGTGGGGCAGCGCGAAGCGTTTGCCCGCCGCCCCGGCGCAGAGCAGGAACTGCCCCATCGAGCCGGCGAAGCCGAGGGCCAGGGTGGCCACGTCGTTGCGGACGTAGCGCATGGTGTCGTAGACGGCCATGCCCGCGCTCACCGAGCCGCCCGGCGAGTTGATGTAGAGGTAGATGTCCCGCTCGCTGTCCTCGGCGGCGAGCAGCAGGATCTGGGCGCAGATCTGGTTGGCCGAGGCGTCGGTGACCTCCGTGCCGAGGAAGATGATCCGCTCCTTGAGCAGCCGCTCGAAGACGTGGTCACCGAAGGACGGCTGTCCGTCGGCCAGCATCCGTACGTCGTACCCGATCATCGTGGCCACCCTCCGCGCTGCCGGCGGGCGAGGAGATCCGCCCGGGGGACCGGCACGTCCCCAGCCTGCGCCCGGCGGTGGTCGGGCCCCCAGCGTTTCTGCCGGCGGCAGATCCGCCGACGGCAGAACCGGCCGGGCCCTACCGGGCGGTCAGCCGCCGCCGGCCCGCCCGGGCCCGCCGCCGGGCCAGCAACCGGGAGGTACGCGCAGCGGGGCGAGCGGGCGGCGCGGAGGGGAACAGCCGGACCCGCAGGCCCGCGCCGCCGACCGGCGCACCGAGCTGCGGAGCCGGCACGCCGAGGGCCGACCCCGTCGCGCCCGGGCCGAAGGCCGACCCGGCCACGTGCAGCAGGCGGCCAGCGGTCGCCGTGGGCGCGGTGTCGAGGCGGAACAGCCGCTCGCCGGCCACGGGTGTCGCCGCCCGCGGCTCGGGCGCCGGGGAGTCCGGGTGGAACCCGACACGCAGGCGCGGGCCGGCGGCGTCGCCACGGGCGGCCGGCACCCGGTCCAGCCGGGCGAGCGCGGCCCGGGGCGCGGCGGGGACCCGCCGTTCGACCCGCCGCAGGTCGTCGCGCGCCTCCTCCAGCAGGTCGGAGAGGCTGATCCCGAGGGCACGGCAGATCGCGGCCAGCACCTCGGAGCTGGCCTCCTTGCGGCCGCGCTCCACCTCCGACAGATACGGCAGGGACACCCCCGCCGCCTCGGCCACCTCGCGCAGGGTGCGGCCCTGGCGCTGACGCACCCGGCGCAGCACCGCGCCGATCACCCGTCGCAGCAACGACATGGGGGCCTCCTCGCGGTGGGGCGATGGACTGAACCCATCATGCCCGCTGCCGGCCCGGACGGCCGTCCCGTACGCCACCCCGACGTGCGCAACGGCGACCAACCGCTATGTTGTGGTCGTGCAGGCGACGGCGAGGTCGGGGCAGGCCCCACGGTGATCCACTTTCCCGCGCAGCGGCGGGGTCCGCTCAGCGCGCTGAGTATCCGCCTGGCGGCCGCCCTCGGTCTGGTGCTGGCCGTGGTCGCGGTGGTCTACCTGGAGCGGGACGGCTACCGCGACGTCAACGAGGACGGGCTGACCCTCCTCGACTGCTTCTACTACGCGGTCGTGTCTCTCTCGACCACCGGGTACGGCGACATCACCCCGTTCACCCCCTCGGCCCGGCTGGTGAACGTCCTGTTCGTCACCCCCGCCCGGGTGATCTTCCTGATCATCCTGGTCGGCACCACCCTGGAAGTCCTGACCGAGCAGTACCGGACCGGCCGACGCCTGGGCCGGTGGAGGAGGACCGTGAAGGACCACGTCATCATCTGCGGCTACGGCACCAAGGGTCGCAGCGCGGTCTCCGCCCTGCTGGAGAACGGCCTGGACAAGTCCCGGATCGTGGTGGTGGAGCGCAGCGGGACGGCCCTGCGGCAGGCCACCTCCGCCGGCCTGGTCGCGATCGAGGGCTCCGCCACCCGCTCGTCGGTGCTGGAGGAGGCGCACGTCCGCAACGCCAAGGCGGTGATCATCGCGACCGACAGCGACGACGCCTCGGTGCTGGTGGCGCTCACCGCCCGGCAGCTCACCGCCGGCCAGGTCCGGATCATCGCCGCGGTACGGGAGGCGGAGAACGCCCCGCTGCTGCGGCAGAGCGGCGCCCACCACGTGATCGTCTCCTCGGCCACCGCCGGCCGGCTGCTGGGCCTGTCCACCTCCGCCCCGCCGCTCATCGACGTGGTGGAGGACCTGCTCACCCCCGGCCAGGGCATGGCGCTGGCGATGCGGTCGGCCGAGCGGCACGAGGTGGGCAAGTCCCCGCGCGAGCTGGAGTCGCTGGTGATCGCGCTGGTGCGGCGGGGCAAGGTGGTCACCCTGGCGGACCGGGCCGGCGCGGTGATCGAGACCGGCGACATGCTGGTCCACGTCCGCGACGACCGCCCCACCGCCACCACCCCCACCCCCTGACCCCCCTCGCCCCCTCTGGGCGCACTTACAGAGAAAGAGTGGCTATTCCGCCTCGGATAGCCACTCTTTCTCTGTAAGTGCGTGCGTGGGGCGGGGTGGGAGGGCGGGGAGGTACGGGGTGGGGGGTTAGAGGATGGTCCAGGTGTCGCCGCTGGCCAGGAGGCCGGCGAGCTGCTGTTCGGGGGTCTCGGTGACCGTCGCCTTGGCCGTGGCGACCTGCTCCTGCACCACGCTGTCGTACGACGGGCGGTCGACGGAGCGGAACACCCCGATCGGGGTGTTGCGCAGGTCCAGCCCGGGCAGCCGGGACAGCGCGAACGCGTACGCCGGGTCGGTCACCGTGGCGTCGTGCACGACGATGTCCTCGGCCGGGGTGGTGGCGGTCTCCCGCACCTCCAGGCCGAAGCCGCCCGGCGGGTGGACGACGCAGAACTGGCCGTCGGCGCCGAACGTGATCGGCTGCCCGTGCTCCAGCCGGATCAGGAAGTCGTCCCGGGTGGCCGGCTCCTTGAGCTGGTCGAACGCGCCGTCGTTGAAGATGTTGCAGTTCTGGTAGATCTCCACGAACGCCGAGCCCTCGTGCTGGGCCGCGGCCCGCAGCACCGACTGGAGGTGCTTGCGGTCGGAGTCGATCGTGCGGGCGACGAAGGTGGCCTCCGCGCCGAGCGCCAGCGACAGCGGGTTGAACGGGGCGTCCGCCGAGCCGACCGGGGTCGACTTGGTGATCTTGCCGACCTCGGAGGTGGGCGAGTACTGCCCCTTGGTCAGGCCGTAGATCCGGTTGTTGAAGAGCAGGATCTTGAGGTTGACGTTGCGACGCAGCGCGTGGATCAGGTGGTTGCCGCCGATGGAGAGCGCGTCGCCGTCACCGGTGACCACCCAGACCGACAGGTCCGGCCGAGAGACCGACAGGCCGGTGGCGATCGCCGGGGCACGGCCGTGGATGGAGTGCATCCCGTAGGTGTTCATGTAGTACGGGAAGCGCGACGAGCAGCCGATGCCCGAGACGAAGACGATGTTCTCCCGGGGGATGTTCAGCTCCGGCATGAACCCCTGCACGGCGGCCAGGATGGCGTAGTCGCCGCAGCCGGGGCACCAGCGCACCTCCTGGTCGGACTTGAAGTCCTTCGCGGTGAGCTTGAGGGCGACGGGCTCAGACATTCTTCAGGACCTCTTCCAACATCGTCTCCAGCTCGGCGGCGGTGAAGGGCAGGCCGCGGACCTGGTTGTAGCCGATGGCGTCGACCAGGTACGTCGCCCGGATCACGTGGGCGAGCTGGCCGAGGTTCATCTCGGGGATGACCACCCGTTCGTAGGAGCGCAGCACCTCGCCGAGGTTGGCCGGCAGCGGAGCCAGGTGCCGCAGGTGCGCCTGGGCGACGGAGAGCCCGCGCTGGCGCAGGCCACGGCAGGCCGCGCCGATCGGGCCGTACGTCGAGCCCCAGCCGAGCACCAGCACCCGGGCGTCGCCGTCCGGGTCGTCCACCTCGACGTCCGGCACCGGGATCGTCTCGATCCGGGCCGCCCGGGTGCGCACCATGAAGTCGTGGTTCGCCGGGTCGTACGAGATGTCGCCGGTCTTGTCGGCCTTCTCCAGACCGCCGATCCGGTGCTCCAGCCCCGGGGTGCCCGGGACGGCCCACGGCCGGGCCAGCGTCTCCGGGTCCCGCAGGTACGGCAGGAAGGTGGTGCCGTCCTCGCCGTTCGGCGCGCTGGCGAACTCGACCCGCAGGTCGGGCAGGGACTCCACGTCGGGCAGCAGCCACGGCTCGGAGCCGTTGGCGACGTAGTTGTCCGACAGCAGGAGCACCGGGGTGCGGTAGGTCAGCGCGATCCGGGCCGCCTCCAGCGCCGCGTGGAAGCAGTCGGACGGCGACTTCGGCGCGATCACCGCGACCGGGGCCTCGCCGTGCCGGCCGTACAGGGCCATGTTGAGGTCGGCCTGCTCGGTCTTGGTCGGCATGCCGGTGGACGGCCCGGCCCGCTGTACGTCCACGATGACCAGCGGCAGCTCCAGCGCGACGGCCAGCGAGATGGTCTCGCTCTTCAGCGCCACGCCGGGACCGCTGGTGGTGGTGACGCCGAGCGCCCCGCCGTACGACGCGCCCAGCGCGGCGCCGACCGCGGCGATCTCGTCCTCGGCCTGCATGGTGACCACGCCGAGCCGCTTGTGCTTGCTCAGCTCGTGCAGGATGTCCGACGCCGGGGTGATCGGGTACGCCCCGAGGAACACCGGCAGCCCGGAGCGGACCCCGGCGGCCACCAGGCCGAGCGAGAGCGCCGCGTTGCCGGTGATGTTCCGGTACGTGCCCGGCAGCATCTTCGCCGGCTTCACCTCGTACCGCACCGAGAAGGAGTCGGTGGTCTCGCCGAAGTTCCAGCCGGCCCGGAAGGCGGCCACGTTCGCCGCGACCAGTTCCGGCCGGGCGGCGAACTTGCGCTCCAGGAACCGCAGCGTCGACTCGTACGGCCGGGAGTACATCCAGGAGAGCAGGCCGAGGGCGAACATGTTCTTGGCCCGCTCGGCGTCCTTCTTGGACACCTCGTGCTCGGCCAGCGCGCCAACGGTCATCGAGGTCAGCGCGACCGGGTGCACCACGTAGCCGGCGAGCGAGTCGTCGTCCAGCGGGCTGGTCGCGTAGCCGACCTTGGCCAGGTTGCGCCGGGTGAACTCGTCGGTGTTGACGATGATGTCCGCGCCGCGCGGCAGGTCGGCCAGGTTGGCCTTGAGTGCCGCCGGGTTCATCGCCACCAGCACGTTCGGCGCGTCGCCGGGGGTGAGGATGTCGTAGTCGGCGAAGTGCACCTGGAAGCTCGACACGCCCGGCAGGGTGCCTGCGGGCGCCCGGATCTCGGCCGGGAAGTTGGGCAACGTGGAGATGTCGTTGCCCAACTGCGCCGTCTCGGAGGTGAACCGGTCGCCGGTCAACTGCATACCGTCGCCGGAGTCGCCGGCGAACCGGATGACCACCCGGTCCAGTTGACGGATCTGCTTGGTCACGCCTGCACCTCGCTTCGCTCAGCCCCGTCGCGCGGGCAGCTGAACATGTTGGTGACCCCGCCTTGCCCGGCCACGTGACCTCCTTGACGCGCCGCTGCGCCGAACAACCCGTGGCTGGTCCGGCCCGCTGTCGTTTCTCACCCCAGAGCCTACGTCGAGCCGTTAGGGCAACCTTGGTGGAGGTCCGACGAATGGGAATGGATTCGGCGGATTTTTTTCCTTATTTGTGCCGTTTCATGACCGCCGCCGTAATCCATATCACCGGCCGGTGACCCTTACCGGCGAGGTCGGCTCAGTCCGCCGCCGGATTCGCCGTCGGGTCCGGCGCCGGTCCGCCCATCCGCCGGCGCAGCGAGGTGGTGGCCAGCGCGAGCGCCAGGACGACCAGCAGCACCGAGACCGCGATCAGGGCGACCGCGATCCGCTGCACCGAACTCATCCCGCCGGTGTCCGCGTTCCGGCCGGCCGCGGCGAGCACGCCCTGGGAGCCGGTCGGCGTCGGGGTGGTCGCCGGCGGGGTGGCCAGCGCCGCCGCCGCCACGATACGGAAGCTCATCCGCATCTGCCGGGTGCGACCGCTGCGCGGGTCCAGCTCGCCGATCACCGCGCCGGCCAGCGGCGCCTCGCGCTGGGCCTGCGGGGTGGCGACCACCGGCAACCGCAGGGTCTGCGTCCGCCCCGTCGGCAGCAGGCCCACGTCGCACCGGGTACGCGTCGGCGACACCACGGCGCAGGCCGGCGGAGGGCTCTGCACGCTGACCCCGGACGGCAGGACCACCTCGACCCGTCCGGTGGCGTCCACCTCGCCGGTGTTGCCCAGCCGGACGGCCAACTCGGTCGCGCCGCCGGTGATGTCGAAGGCGACCTCCTCGGCGTCGAGCACCATCCCGGGCACCGGCGGGCCGGGCGGGAAGAGGACCGCGAAGCCCTCGTTGTCCTCGACGGTGCCGCTGGTGCCGGGCCCGGTGGCGGTGACCCGGACCGAGCCGCTCAGCGGCATCCGCCGCCAGGCGTCGCCGGCGACCCGTACCTTGATCAGGCTGGTGAAGCGCGCACCCGGCGCCACGGTCCACTCGCCGCAGCCCCAGCTCCCGCCGCCCGCGGCGACGCAGCCGGCCGTCCCGGCGTCGGTCAGCCCGGTGGGCAGGGTGTAGCCGAGCCGGACCCGCTCGCCGATCCGGCCGGTGTTCTCCACGGTGACCCGCAGGGTGGTCACGGTGCTCTTCGCGTTCCAGTAGGAGCGACCCAGCACCAGGTCCCGGGTGGTCACCCGGACTCCGAGCCCGTCGGCGTTCGGCTGGCTCGGGGCGGGCACGTTCGGTGGGGCCGGCTTGCCGCCGTCCGGCGGTGGCGGGGTGGTGGTCGGCGCGGCGGTCGTCGGGGCCGGGTCACCCGGCGGGGTGGTGGTGGGCGCCGTGGTGGTCGGCGCGGGCGCCGGGGTGGTCGGGTCGGGCGGCAGGGTCGGGGGCGCGGTGGTCGGCACCGGCTCGGTCGCCGTCGGCTCCACCGGGGGCGTGGTCGTGTCGTCGGTCGGCTCACCGCCGGGGGCGGTCTCGCCGGTGCCGGGGGTGGTCCCCGTGGCCGAGGTCGGAGCCGCGGTGGCCAGCTCGGGCGCGACCGCCAGGGCCACCGCCAGGCCGGCCGCGAGCGATGCCGCGAGCAGCGATGAGGTACGCCGGGCGAGCGCCCGCCGAGGGGGGCGTACGTCCACGCGGGCCATCTGTCCTCCGTGACACTGGGTGAGGTTCCATCTTCGTTAACAGTTGCCGCGGCGCACTAGTCCCGCCGAGAAACAAGTCCGTAACGCATTCGGTACGGCTCCTGGTCCGGCCGGCGTGGGGCGGTGCCCGGTAGGCTGACCCACCGTGACCGGTTACCTGGGCTCGTACGCGACGCTCGGGCTCTTGCTGCTCGCCAGCGTGCTCTTCTTCGTAACGGCGTTCTCGGCCAACCGGGTGTTACGTCCCGGCCGTACGGCTGATCCCTGGGGCAAGCGGGCCAGCTACGAGTGCGGCCTCGACCCGGTCGGCGGCGACTGGGCGCAGATGCAGATCCGCTACTACGTGTACGCGTACCTGTACGTGCTCTTCGCCGTGGAGGCGGTCTTCCTCTTCCCCTGGGCGCTGGTCTTCGACCGCCCGGGCTTCGGTGTGGTCACCGTCGTCGAGATGGGCGTCTTCGTGGCCGTGGTCGCCCTCGGCATCCTCTACGCCTGGCGGAAGAACATCCTGCGCTGGACCTGACCCGGCCGTCGCCGCCACTCAGGCGAGGCCGCGGCGGGTGAGGGCCGGCGGGCGGTCGCCGCGGATCGAGGCGACCATGTCCAGCACGCGGCGGGTCGGCAGGACCTGGTGGGCGCGGAAGACCTGGGCGCCGAGCCAGGCCGAGACGGCGGTGGCCGCCAGCGTGCCCTCCAGCCGCTCCGGCACCGGCAGGTCCAGCGTCTCGCCGATGAAGTCCTTGTTCGACAGGGCCACCAGCAGCGGCCAGCCGGTGCCGGACAGTTCGTCGAGCCGTCGGGTGATCTCCAGCGAGTGCCGGGTGTTCTTGCCGAAGTCGTGCGCCGGGTCGATCAGGATGCCGTCGGGGCGTACCCCCAGGGCCACCGCGCGCTCGGCGAGCCCGGTCACCGTGCCCACCACGTCGGTGACCACGTCGTCGAAGGCGGCCCGGTGCGGCCGGGTACGCGGCGCGAGGCCGCCGGCGTGCGAGCAGACCAGCCCGGCGCCGGTCTCCGCGGCCACCCGGGCGAGCGCCGGGTCGGCCCCGGACCAGGTGTCGTTGAGCAGGTCGGCGCCGGCCGCCACCGCCTCCACCGCGACCTCGGCCCGCCAGGTGTCGATCGAGACGACCACCTCGGGGAAGGCGGCCCGGACGGCGGCGATGGTGTCCACCGTGCGCCGGATCTCCTCGGCGACGTCGACCTCGTCGCCCGGCCCGGCCTTCACCCCGCCGATGTCGATGATCTCCGCGCCTTCGGCGACCGCGCGTTCCACCGCGCGCAACGCGCTGTCCTGGGCGAAGGTGGCGCCCCGGTCGAAGAACGAGTCCGGCGTCCGGTTGACGATCGCCATCACCACCAGCTCGCCCGGTGCGAACGTCCGCCCACCCAGCCGCAACGCCCCGGCCATCCCCGCCTCCCGCCCTCGCCGGCCGGGTCCGCCCGGCCGCTGACGACGCTATCCGGTCGCGGGGCGGGTCACCGGGGGCGGGTGTCGTGCTGTCGGTCGGGTGGCGGGTCGCCGGGGCGGGTGTCGTGCTGTCGGTCGGGTGGCGGGTCGCCGGGGCGGGCGT
The DNA here is from genome assembly GCF_900090295.1 of Micromonospora coxensis. Classification (NCBI taxonomy): domain Bacteria; kingdom Bacillati; phylum Actinomycetota; class Actinomycetes; order Micromonosporales; family Micromonosporaceae; genus Micromonospora; species Micromonospora coxensis. Next base: position 4,182,588 of record NZ_LT607753.1, read on the forward strand.
CGGTGGCCCGGTGCGATGGGTCATCGGGCGGGTGGGCACTGCTGCCGGGTCGCGCGGCGCGTCGTCCGGGTGGGCGTCACCAGGGGATCGGGAACCGGTGGCGTGGTTGGGGTCGCTCGGGGGCCGGTCGCCGTGCCACGATCTGTCCATGGGTCAGGTTCTGCTCGTACTGGTCGTCGCGTTGACCGTGGCGGCGGTGGTGTTCGGGGTGACGGTGCTGGTCTCCGGGCGGGATCCCGGCCTGGTCCCGGCGGAGCCGGACGGCCGCGCGGTGCCGCTGCCGGGCGCCCGGCCGCTGCGCGAGTCGGACGTCGGCGAGGTCCGCTTCGACACCGCGCTGCGCGGGTACCGGATGGCCCAGGTCGACCAGGCGATGCGCCGCGCCGCCTACGACATCGGCTACAAGACCGAGCTGATCGGCGTGCTGGAGGCCGAGGTCACCGCGCTGCGCGAGGGCCGCACCGCCGACGCGGACGCGTTGCGCCGGGCCCGCGAGGAGGCCGCCGGCGCCGCCACCGACCGGCCCACCGACCCGGCCGCCACCGACCGGCCGTCGGCCGGCACCGCCCCGGCATCGGCCGGTCACGAGCCGCCGGCCGGTGACGCGACTCCGGCCCTGCGCGATGCCGCCGCCGCGCCGGCCCCGGCCGAGGCGGCTGCCGCCACGGAATCCGACGAGACCGCCGCCACGGGATCCGACGAGACCGCCGCCACGGGATCCGACGAGGCCGCCGCCACGGGTTCCGACGCGGCCGCCGTCGCGCGACCGGAGGCGGCCGACGCCACCCGACCCGGCCCGGCCGACCGGCGGGACGCCGACCCGGCCGATGCCGCCAAGGTCCGCTCGGAGCCGGTGTGACCGGCCCGGAGGGCGCGGACGGGCTGCGCGAGGCCGCCCGCAAGGGGGCCGGCGAGTTCACCGCCACGGTGATCGTGGACGCCCCCGCCGACCGGGTCTTCGCCGCGCTCACCGACTGGGAGCGGCAGTCCGACTGGATCCCGCTCACCACCGTCCGGGTGGTGGAGGGCGACGGCGGGGAGGGCAGCCTGGTCGAGGCGGTCACCACGCTCGGGCCGGCCGCGTTGCGGGACGAGATGCGGGTGGTCCGGGTGGACGCGCCGTACGAGGTCGGCGTGGTCCACTGCGGGAAGCTGCTGCGCGGGCCCGGGGTGCTGCGCTGCACCCCGCTGGCGCGCGACCGTACCCAGGTGGTCTGGCACGAGTGGTTCCACCTGCCCGGCGGGGCGGCCGGCCGGGTCGCCTGGCCGCTGCTCTGGCCCGGCTCCAAGGCCAGCCTGACCCTGGCCCTCAAGCGGTTCGCCCGGATGGTCGAGCAGGGTCGCCTGCCCTGACCCCGGTCCACCGTCGGGGCCCTGGCCTACCGTGTACGACGTGAGTGACCTGGTGACCGGCGCCGACGGGCTGGCCCGCTGCGCCTGGGGGTTCAGCACCCCGGACTACGCCGCCTACCACGACACCGAGTGGGGCCGGCCGCTGCGCGGCGACGACGCGCTCTACGAGCGGCTCACGTTGGAGGCGTTCCAGTCGGGCCTGTCGTGGCTGACCATCCTGCGCAAGCGGCCGGCGTTCCGGCGCGCCTTCGACGACTTCCGGATCGAGCGGGTCGCCTCGTACGGCGAGGCGGACGTGGCCCGGCTGCTCGCCGACGTGGGGATCGTCCGCAACCGGGCGAAGATCGAGGCGGCGATCGCCAACGCCCGCGCCGCGCTGGAGCTGCCGGACGGGCTCTCCGCGCTGCTCTGGTCGTACGCGCCGCCGCCCCGGGCCGCCCGGCCGCAGTCGTTCGCCGACGTGCCCGCGCTCACCCCGGAGTCCACCGCGATGGCCAAGGGCCTCAAGAAGCGCGGCTTCCGCTTCGTCGGCCCGACCACCGCGTACGCGCTGATGCAGGCCACCGGGATGGTCGACGACCACCTGGCGGGCTGCCACGTCGCCGCTCCGGCGGCGGCGCGTGATGGGATGGGGGCATGACCGCAACCGACCACCGCGCCAGCCGGAGCACCGACGCGGGCGCCGGGCGGGCCGAGGGCGCCTGGGCGGTGCTCCTCCCGCCGGGGCGCCTCGACGCCGAGCGTCTCGTCCACCACGACTCGCTGGAGCTGCCCGGCTCCGCCGCCGACCCCCGGCCGCGTCCCGGCGACCCGGTGGCCGTGCTGGTGGACGCCCCGCTCCGGCTGGTGGCGCTGGGCCGGGTCACCCGATCCGGTGACGGGCTGGTGGTCGCGTACACCCGGCGGGCCTTCGACGAACCCGTCCCGGCCGAGCAGGTGACGGTCACCGGGCCGGTCGGCCCGCTCGACGTCGACGTGTTCCGGCAGCTCGTCGACCGGTTGGGGCCGCCCGCGCCGCGCCGGACCTGGCTGGTCAGCCTCGACCTGCCCATCGAGGCGGACTCCCGGGCCGAGGCGGTCCGGCTCTTCTGGTCGTACGTGCAGGAGCTGGGCCCGGCCGAGCTGCCCGCGTTCGTGTCACCCTCCGGCGACGAGTTGGCAATGCAGGCGTTCGTGCTCGGCGCCGAGGCCAACCAGGACCCGGAGGAGGACGACTAGCCCGCGTCAGGCCGCCGCCCGGCAGTGGGCGCACGGGGCATGGGCGCGGCCCGCACGGCGAGTGGTGCCCGGTAGGCGTCAGCCCCCGGGGCCGCGCGAGCCGCGACAGGTTCAGTGGCCCTCGAAGGTGGGCTTCTGCTTGTTGACGAAGGCCAGGGTGGCGGCCTTGTGGTCGGCGGTGGCCCCGCAGATCGCCTGGGCCTGCGCCTCGGCGGCCAGGGCGTCGGCCAGGGTGCCCGCGTCGGCGATGGAGAGCTGCCGCTTGATCGCCCCGTAGGCCACCGTGGGGCCGGCGGCGAGGCGGGCCGCCAGCTCCTGCGCGGTCGGCAGCACCGCCTCGTCGTCCTCGACGAGCTTGGTGAGCAGGCCCAGCCGGCAGGCCTCGTCCGCGCCCACCGGCTCGGCGAGCATCAGCAGTTCGACGGCCTTGGCGTGGCCGACCAGACGGGGCAGCGTCCAGGAGGCCCCGGTGTCGGCGGCCAGCCCCACCCCGGCGAACGCCATCAGGAACCTCGTCTTCGGCCCGCCGATCCGGAAGTCGGCGAGGAACGCCAGCGAGGCGCCGGCGCCGGCGGCCATTCCGCGTACCGCCGCCACCACCGGCTTGGGCAGGCTGGCCAGCTTCGCGGCGATCGGGTTGTAGTGCGCCCGGACGGTGTCCAGCGGGTTGGCGGTGGGGGACTGGAGGGTCTGCACGTGCTCGCGCAGGTCCTGCCCCGCGCTGAACGAGCCGCCCGCCCCGGCCAGCACCACCGCCCGGCAGGACCGGTCGGTCTCCAGCTCGGCCAGGATGTCCCGGAGCGCCTCCTTGAGCGCCACGTCGAGCGAGTTCATCGCCGTGGGGCGGTTCAGCGTCAGGGTGACCACGGCGTCGGTGCGGTCGACGAGCAGCGGCTCGGTCACGTTCTCAACGACCCTTCTGTCGGGTGGTGCGGTTGCCGTTGTCGAGGCACTGCTCGACGTACCGGTCGGCGGCCGGCCGCAGCCGGGCCGCGTGCCGGTCGAAGAAACTGGCCGCGGCGATGCCGGGCCAGCGCTCCGGGAGCAGCGCCGGTGGCAGCTGCGGGTCCCGGAACAGGAAGGTACGCCACGCGTGCACCAGCCGGAACCGGGCCGCGTACGCCTCCTCGTCGCCGCTGCGCACGGTCACCCCGGCCAGCAGGGGACGCTGCTCGGCGACGAAGCGCTCGTACGCGTGCCCGATCTCGGTGAGGTCCCAGGCCCGCCGGACCACCCCCATCGCGCCCGGCGTGCCGGCGGCGTGCGCGGCGGTGAACCGCTCGTAGCGCACCCCGGCCTCCTCCAGCAGCAGGTCCACGTCCTCGCTCGCCCGGGTGGCGACCCAGGTGTGCTCGTCCAGGGTGCCGTAGCCCAGGAAGCTCAGGTTGGCGGCCAGCCGCTGCCGGTCCCGCCGGGCCGTCGGGGTCTCCAGGACCAGCAGGTCGAACCGGCCGTCCCAGGTGACCCGGCCGGTGCGGTAGATCCGGGCGGCCGCCTCGTCGAGTCGTCGGGCGGCCTTCGGTGTGATCGAATATCCCGGCCCGGAGGCCAGGCGGAGCGGATCGAGCCAACCCTGGCGGACCATCCGGGAGACCGCGGTGCGCACGGCCGGGGGTGCGATCCCCAGCGGCGCGAGCAGCTTGACCAGGGCGGCGACCGGTGCACGGCCACCCCTCGGCCGGAGGTAGTCGCCGTACAGGTCGAAGAGTGCCGACCGTGCCTGCATGACCGCACATTGTGACAGGCCTATCCAAGATAAGCTAGGTGCTGTTACATCAATGCTGCTTCGGTTTGGGTCCGGCGGTGTTCATCAGGGAAAATCGTTGGTCGACACCCCCGCGTACGTTGCGGGTGGTCATGACGAAGTGGCTGTGGGGCAACCCACCGACCCTGGTGTAGGTCTGAGGGGAGACAACATGGCGGCGATGAAGCCGCGGACGGGCGACGGTCCGCTGGAAGTCACCAAGGAGGGCCGGGGCATCGTCATGCGAGTCCCGCTGGAGGGCGGTGGCCGGCTCGTCGTCGAGATGACTCCCGACGAGGCCAACGCGCTCGGTGACGCGCTGAAGGCGGCCGCCGGCTGATCGAACGACAATCCGCGCGACGGCGCGCGGACGGTTCGTCGTGTCCCTGAGCCACCGGCGACGCCGGTGGCTCAGGGTCTTCAGACCACTCACGCGGGTGTCCAGGCCCCCGCGCCACGATCATTCCCGGAGGTACGGTCCAGCGTGCTCGCCATCCGTCTGACAGCCGGTCCCGACCGGCTGGACACCCTCGTTCTGCCCGTCCGGGCCGGTGCCACGACCGACGGGGGCGAGACCCCGGCGACGCTGGCCCCGACCGTCCCGGCCCTGCCCGACGAGGTGGCGGCGGAGGCGACCGCCCTGCTGCCCGCCGCCCGGCTGACCGGCCGGGCCGGGGAGACCTTCGCCCACCTGCGGCCCGCCCGCACGCCGGGGCGGCTGCTGCTGCTCGGGGTCGGCGACGGCGCCGACAAGGCCTGGCGGACGGCCGGGGCGGCCCTCGCCCGCGCCGCGAAGGATGAGACGCGTATCACACTCGCGCTGCCCGTCGACGTCGCCGCCGATGCCGTCCGCGCCCTCGTGGAGGGGCTGCACCTCGCCTCGTACCGGTTCCGGATGACCGAGGCGGGCGAGACGCCCGCGCTGGCCGAGGTGGAGCTGCTGGTCGCCGATCCGCAGGCGTACCGGGAGGCGGTCGCCACCGCGGAGACCACCGCCCGGATGACCCGGCTCGCCCGGGACCTCACCAACACCCCGTCGTCGGTGAAGAACCCGCAGTGGTTCGTCGCCCAGGTCGAGGCCGCCGCGGCCGACCTGGCCGACCTGCACCTGCGGGTACGCGGCCCGGAGGAGTTGGCCGCCGAGGGCTTCGGTGGCATCCTCGCCGTCGGCCGCGGCTCGGCCAGCGGCCCCCGCCTGGTCGAGCTGGACTGGCGCCCCGCCGACGCCCGTACCCACGTGGTGCTGGTCGGCAAGGGAATCACCTTCGACACCGGCGGCATCTCGATCAAGCCGGTGCCGGCGATGAAGCTGATGCGCAAGGACATGGCCGGCGCCGCCGCCGTGGTCGCGGCGACCCTGGGCGCCGCCGCGCTGCGCCTGCCCGTCCGGGTCACCACCCTCGCCCCGCTGGCCGAGAACATGGTCAGCGGCTCGGCGTTCCGTCCCGGCGACATCGTCCGCCACTACGGCGGCCTGACCAGCGAGACCACCAACTCCGACGCCGAGGGCCGGCTCGTGCTCGCCGACGCCATGGCGTACGCGGTGCGGGAACTCGCGCCCGACCTGCTGATCGACCTGGCCACTCTCACCGGTGCCAACGCCGTCGCGCTCGGCAAGCGCCACGGCGCTCTCTACAGCGAGAACGACCAGCTCGCCGCCGACGTGCTGGCCGCCGTCGACGCCGCGGGCGAGGCCGCCTGGCGGATGCCGCTGCCCGCCGACTACGTCGAGCACCTCGGCAGCGACCTGGCCGACCTGCACAGCTCGCCGGACGCCGGCGCGGGCTCGGTCACCGCCGCGCTCTTCCTCCGCGAGTTCACCGGCGACCTGCGCGACCGGTGGCTGCACATCGACATGTCCGCGCCCTCCTGGGCCGACGGCGACGACGCCGAGCTGACCCGGGGCGCGACCGGCTGGGGCGTACGCGGGCTGCTGCGCTGGCTGGCGACCCTGGGCTGAGCGGTCGGTCCCACCCGGCGTCCGACGGGCGCCGGGCGGGCCGGTCAGCGACCGGTCAGCACTTCACCGCGACGAGCAGGCCGTGCCCGACCGGCAGCAGCGCGGTCGTCCAGTGCTCGGACTCGCGGATCGCCTTGACCGTCTCCCGGACGGTCACCGTCTCGGCGTCCCGGGCGGTCGGATCGCCGATCCGCCCGTTGGCCAGGATGCCGTTGAGGGCGACCATCCCGCCGGGGCGCAGCAGCCGCAGCGCGGCGTCGACGTAGGCGGCGAAACCGGTCGCCTCGGCGTCCACGAAGACCAGGTCGTACGCGCCGTCGGCGAGCCGGGGCAGCACGTCCAGCGCCCGGCCGGTGATGATCCGGGTCCGCCCGGAGGGGAAGCCGGCCTCGACGAAGATGCGCCGGGCGATCCGCTGGTGCTCGACCTCCAGGTCGATGGTGGTCAGCACGCCGTCGGCGCGCATCCCGCGCAGCAGCCAGACGCCGCTGACCCCGGTGCCGGTGCCGATCTCGACCACCGCGCGGGCGTTGCCGGCGGCGGCGAGCAGGCGCAGCGCGGCCCCGGCGCCCGGGGTGACCGCGTCGAGGCCCACCTCCCGGGCGAGGCTGCGGGCGGTGCGCAGCACGAGGTCCTCCCCGACGTACGACTCGGCGAACTGCAGCGTCTGCGCCGTCGGAGTGCCGGAATTGGCGACCGTGGCGATGGGACACCTCCGGGCGGCGGGAGTGGTGCGAGGGGCGGGTGGGCACTGTGAGCCTAGAGGCGAGGCTTCCGCCGCGCAGCCGCGCCGTCCACCGATGACGATCACGCCCACCGAGAGCCGACTCGGTACCCGGCATTCGTGCAATCCTGGAAGCGGTGTCCCTCGTCGCGTGCCGGTCGTCGTGCCGTGCCGGACGGGGGACCGGGGGACGGAGTGGGAGGCACCGACGTGACCGACGGCTGGGACTGGCGCCGCCCCGGCAGCAATCCGACGCCGGCGGTTCCGCCGGCCGGGGCGCCGCCGGTGGGGCCGCCGACGGCGCCGCACGGCGCCGGGGGAGGGGCGACATCGCCCTGGTGGTCCGACGCGCTCGCCGATCCGTGGCGGGACCCGTACGCGCCGGCCGCCGTGGTGATCCCGACCGTGCCCGCCGGGGCCGGGCCGGAACCGGTCACCGACCCCGACGCCCCGAGCCGGCCGAGGCTGCGCCAACTGCTGCTGATTCCGCTGATCACCGCGCTGCTCGCCGGGTCGCTCGGCGGCGCCCTCGGGTACGCCTTCGCGGTCCGCGGTGGCGCGGGCGGCGGCGTGACGCTCGGCGCCCGTCCCGCCGAGGCGCCCGGGCTGGCCCAGCGCCGCCCCGACTCGCTGGCAGGGGTCGCCGAGAAGGTCCTGCCCAGCGTGGTGACCGTACGGGTGGCCGGCCTGGGCGGAGTGAGCGAGGGCTCCGGCTTCATCGTCAGCGCCGACGGGCACGTGATCACCAACGACCACGTGGTCTCCGGTGGCACCGGCAAGGCCACGGTGGTCCTCAACGACGGCAGCACCGCCCCGGCCACCATCGTCGGGCAGGACCCGGAGTCGGACATCGCCGTGATCAAGGTGAACCGGACGGGGCTGCGCCCGATCGAGTTCGGCGACTCCGACGCGCTCGCCGTCGGCGACCCCGTGCTCGCCATCGGCTCGCCGCTCTCGCTGGCCAACACGGTCACCGCGGGCATCGTCAGCGCCCTGGACCGCACCATGCAGGCCGGGGAGCCGGGCGGCCCGGTGCGCTACTACGCGGCGATCCAGACCGACGCGGCGGTCAACCACGGCAACTCCGGCGGGCCGCTGGTCGACTCGGCCGGTCGGGTGATCGGGGTGAACTCCACGATCAAGTCGCTGGTGGCCGAGGGGCAGGAGGCGGGGAACATCGGGCTCGCCTTCGCCATCCCGATCAACCAGGCCAAGCGGATCACCCAGGAGATCATCGGCACCGGCAAGGCCCGGCGCACGGTGATCGGGGCCCAGGTGGGCGGCACCGGCTCGGCGACCGGCGGAGCCGGCGTACGGCTGGCGGCGGTGGAGCCGTCCGGGCCGGCGGCCGGCGCGGGCCTGCGGTCCGGGGACGTGATCCTGCGGTTGAACGGCCGGCCGATGACCGAGCCGACCGACCTGATCGCCCTGGTCCGCAAGTTCGCCCCGGGTTCGGTGGTGACCGTGGAGTACCGGCGCGGATCGACCCGGCAGAACACCTCGGTGACGCTCGCCGCAGACGCCAAGTGAGGACCGGTCACCCCCTCCCGGGTGGGCGTCCGACGTGCGTAGTCTTGGCCTGACGCCGACGAGGAGGCCCAGCAGTGCTCGACAACCTGAACTGGTGGGAGATCGGTGCGCTGCTGCTCCTGGCGCTGCTGATCTTCGGTGACCGGCTGCCCGCCGTGATCAACGACGGCCTGCGGTTGGTGCGCAACCTGCGCAACATGGCCCGGAACGCGACCGGCGACCTGAGCCGCGAGCTGGGCACCGACATCCAGCTGGAGGACCTGCACCCGAAGGCGTTCATCCGCAAGCACCTGCTGAGCGAGGAGGACGAGGCGGCGATCCGCAAGCCGTTGCAGGGCGTCTACGACAACCTGCGCGCGGACGTGACCGGGGTGCACGACGAGCTCAAGCAGGTGGCCGACGCCGCCGACCTGCGCTCCGACGGCCGCCGGAGCACCGCGACCGGCGCCGCGCCCGCCCCGGCCCCGCGCCCCAGCTACGACGACGCCACCTGACCCACCCCCCTCCGCGCCGCCCGGCCCCGCGCGCACTGCGCGCACCCTCGGGAAGCCGCACTTTCAGAGAAAGAGTGGCCTCCCCGGCGAGGGAAGCCACTCTTTCTCTGAAAGTGCGTAGCCCTAGCGGCCCGGTGGTTGCCCCTCGGGTCGAGGAGGGTTGGGTCAGCGGCCGGCGGGCTTGAGGCCGAGCGGCTTGCCGAGCAGCGACTCGCGCCGCACCGCGAGGCGGTCGGCCACCTGACCCAGCGCCTTCGAGGCCGGGGCGTCCGGCTCGGCCAGCACGATCGGGTGACCGGCGTCGCCGCCCTCCCGGACCCGGGTGTCGAGGGGGATCTGACCCAGCAGCGGCACCTGCGCGCCGATCGTCCGGCTCAACGAGTCGGCGACCGTCTGGCCGCCACCGGCGCCGAAGACCTCCATCCGCGAGCCGTCGGGCAGCTCCAGCCAGGCCATGTTCTCGATCACGCCGACCACCCGCTGGTGGGTCTGCAGGGCGATCGCGCCGGCCCGCTCGGCCACCTCGGCGGCCGCCGCCTGCGGGGTGGTCACCACGAGGATCTCGGCGTTGGGCAGCAGCTGGGCCACCGAGATGGCGATGTCGCCGGTGCCCGGGGGCAGGTCGAGCAGGAGGACGTCCAGGTCGCCCCAGTAGACGTCGCCGAGGAACTGCTGCAGCGCCCGGTGCAGCATCGGGCCGCGCCAGACCACGGCCGCGTTGCCCGGGGTGAACATGCCGATCGAGATGACCTTCACGCCGTGCGCCTGCGGCGGCATGATCATGTCCTCGACCCGGGTGGGCTTGCCGTCCGCACCGAGCATCCGAGGCACCGAGTGGCCGTAGATGTCCGCGTCGACCACGCCGACGGACAGGCCCCGGGCGGCCAGCGCGGCGGCCAGGTTGACCGTGACGCTGGACTTGCCGACGCCGCCCTTGCCGCTGGCGACCGCGTAGACGCGGGTGCGGGAGCCGGGCTGGGCGAACGGGATGACCGGCTCCTGGGAGGCCGCGCCGCCGCGCAGCTTCGTCTGCAGCTCCTGGCGCTGCTCGGGGCTCATCACGCCGAACTCGATCTCGACACCCGTCACACCGGGCACCGCGCCGACCGCGGCGGTGATGTCGCTGCGCAGCTTGTCCTTCAGCGGGCAGCCGGCCACGGTGAGCAGCAGTTCGACGCGGACGACGCCGTCGTCGCCGATCACGGCGGAGCGGACCATGCCGAGGTCCGTGATCGGGCGGCGGATCTCCGGGTCGTTGACGGTGGCCAGGGCGGCCTGAATCGCGTCGGAGACGGTGCTGACGGGTGCTGACATGCCGGCAATGTTACGTCGGCGGCGATCCGTCCCCGCCGCCAGCGCGGCCGGGTGTGAGGGAATCGATCGTCGCAGCTGACGCCCCGGCGACGGCGGGACGGCTCAGCCCTCCGACCGGCCGTCGCGGGCGAAGTCGCCGTCCAGGTCGTCGCGGGGCTCGTCCAGGGGTGGCTCCCCACCGCCGGGGCGCTGGGCCGCCCGCTCCTGCTGCCGCCGTTCCAGCTTCTGCCGGCGCTGCGCCGCCTCGTCCAGCTCCTCGGCCAGCCGGGCCAGCTCGGAGCGGAGGAAGTCCCGGGTGGCCACCTCGCCCATCGCGATCCGTAACGCGGCGATCTCCCGGGCCAGGTACTCGGTGTCCGCCTTCTGCATGGTCGCCCGTCGCCGGTCCTCCTCCAGCGCGACCCGGTCCCGGTCGGCCTGCCGGTTCTGCGCGAGCAGGATCAGCGGGGCCGCGTACGACGCCTGCAGCGACAGCACCAGGGTGAGGAAGGTGAAGGTGTACGGGTCGAAGCGCAGGTTCGCCGGGGCCAGGGTGTTCCAGGCGAACCAGGCGGCGATCACCACCGTCATGTAGACGATGAAGTTCGCCGTCCCCATGCCCCGGGCGATCCCCTCGGACCAGCGGCCGAACGCCTCCGGGTCGAAGCGGGGCAGCTTGACGCCCCGGGGCTCGCGCGGCTGGTCCAGCCGCTCGGCCCGTCGCTGCTCAGCCATCGCCACCGTCCAGCGTCTCCCCGGCGGGGCCCGGGGCCGGCACGGCGTCCCGGTCCCGCCAGTCGCGGGGCAGCGAGTGGTCCAGCACGTCGTCCACGGTCACCGCGCCCACCAGCCGGTTGTTGCGGTCCACCACCGGCATCGCCACCAGGTCGTACGTGGCCATCCGGCGGGTGATCTCCGGTAGCGGGGTGGTCGGGCGCAGTGGGTCGATGTCGTTGACCACCACCCCGCCGAGCAGGTCGGCCGGCGGCTCCCGGAGCAGCCGCTGGAAGTGCACCATGCCCAGGTAGCGGCCGGTCGGGGTGGTCATCGGGGCGCGGGCGACGAAGACCTGCGCGGCCACGGCGGGGGAGAGCTGCTCCTCCCGGATCCGGGCCAGCGCCTCGGCGACGGTGGCGTCCGGGGGCAGGATCACCGGCTCGGAGGTCATCACGCTGCCGGCGGTGCCGGAGGCGTACCGGAGCAGTTGGCGTACCGGGTCGGCCTCGTCCGGCTCCATCAGGTCGAGCAGCACGTCCTGTTCCGGCGGGGGCAGCTCGTTGAGCAGGTCGGCGGCGTCGTCCGGGTCCATCTCCTCCAGCACGTCGGCGGCCCGCTCCCGGTCCAGCGCGGCGAGGATCTCCACCTGGTCGTGCTCGGGCAGCTCGCTGAGGACGTCGGCGAGGCGCTCGTCGTCCAGGGCCGCGGCGACCTCGTTGCGCCGGGCGTCGGGCAGGTCCTGCAACGCGTTGGCCAGGTCGGCCGGGCGCATGTCCTCCAGCACGGCGAGCAGGTTGGCCGTACCCCGGTTGTCGGCGATGCCGCTGAGTCCGCGCACCCGGTCCCACTCGACCTGGTGCAGGTGGCCGCGGCGGGTGAGCCGGCTGCTCTGCTCGCGGACGGCGACCCGGGACAGCGACCACTCGCCGCCCCGGCTGCACTCCATCGCGACGTCGACCACCGCGCCCGGCTGGCCACCCGGTTCGAGCTGCACCCGCCGGTCCAGCAGCTCCTGGAGCACGAGCAGCTCGTTCGGGCGCTTCTCGAAGCGGCGCAGGTTGAGGGTGCCGCTGCCGAGCACCACCGCGTCCGCGTCGATGGAGGTGATCCGGTTGATGGAGAGGAAGATCCGCCGGCGCATCGGCATCTCGGCCACCAGGCCCACCACCTCGGGCGGGCGCTGCGTCGGCCGGAGCCGGGCCACCGCGTCACGGACCCGCCCCACCTGGTCGCCGTTGGGGTCGAAGACGGCGACTCCGGCGAGTCGAGCGATGTAGACCCGGTTCGGCGTGCTCACGGGCACCAGCCTAAGCGCCTAGTGTTTATCAACATGTCGACCTTGGCCTACGAGATCGTGGACGTCTTCACCGACCGCCCGTTCGCCGGCAACCCGCTGGCGGTGGTGTTCGGCGCCGAAGGGCTGGCCACGGAACAGATGCAGGCGCTCGCGCTCGAGTTCAACCTCTCGGAGACGGTGTTCGTGCTGCCCCCGACACAGGTCGGCGCCACCTACCGGGCCCGGATCTTCACCCCGGCCGAGGAGCTGCCGTTCGCCGGGCACCCCAGCGTCGGCGCGGCGGTCACCGCGAGCCGGCGCGGGATGTTCGACGTGGGCCAGGTCACCCAGGAGTGCGGCGCCGGGGTGCTCCCGGTCGCGGTCACCGCGACCGGGGCCACGCTGACCGGCGGCACCCCCACCCTCGGCCCGGAGCTCGACCCGGAACCGCTGCTGGAGATGGCCGGCCTGCGTCCCGAGGACCACGTCGGCCCGCCACCCCGGGTCGCCGGCTGCGGCCTGGAGTTTCCCTACCTCCCGGTACGACCGGACGCGGTGGCGCGCGCCCGGGTGAACGCGGTCGCGGCGGCGAAGTACGGCGTGGAGCACGTCAGCGTCTTCTCCTGGGACGCCGCGTCGCAAACCGCGCACGCCCGGGTCTTCGTGCCGGGGCTGGGCGTGCCGGAGGACCCGGCGACCGGCTCGGCCGCCCTCGGACTCGGCGTCTGGCTGGTCGCCAGCGGCCTGCTCCCCGGCGAGGGGCGCTCGTCGTACGCGGTCCGGCAGGGCATCGAGATGCGCCGCCCCTCGTCGCTGGCCTGCACCGTCACGGCGGCCGGCGGGGTGGCCGTCGGGGCGACCGTGGCCGGCCAGGTCATGCCGGTGGCGCGTGGCGAGATCGCCGTCCCGCCCTTCGTCGGCTGACCGCGCCACCAGGGCCACCGGCAGCGCCGTCCGGCAGCGCCGTCCGGCAGCGCCGTCCGGCAGCGCCGTCCGGTGGCGCCGTCCGGTGGCGACGCCCGGGGTCGCGTCGTCGGCCCGCCGCGGTGCCGGCCGAGGTGCAGCAGCCCCCGTGGATGGTCCGTCGCCGGTGCCGGTCGACCTCGTGGGGACGTCGGGCGGCGGCGTCACGGGCGGTCGGTCGCACCGCTACGGACTTGACGACACATCTGAATCACCGGACGAGGCCCGCCCGCCGGAGGACATCCGCCCCGACCACGACCCGCCGATTCACATCTGTCGTCAAGTCTGTAGCGGCTCGACCGCACTCGACGGGCCGGAGCCCGGGTCGCTGTCGCCACCGGGCCCGGGACGGTAGCGTCGCCGATGTCGGACCGGCCGGCGCGGTTCACGTACGAGAGGATGCCGGTGTGACGGACGAGGTGGACGCCCCCGTGTCGACGCCGCTGGTCGACGAGGCGATGAAGAAGGCCGCCGTCTGCTGGGTGAGCGTCGGCGACGGCCCGGCGGTGGCGCTGTGGTGCGTACCGCTGGAGGGATCGCTCTTCGTGGTCAGCGGGCCGGGCGAGCAGTCCGCGCCGGGGTTGGCCGACGCCGCCGAGGCCCGGGTGACGCTGCGCGGCGACCACGGCGGCCGGATCGTGACCTGGCCGGCCCGGGTGGCCCGACTGGTTCCGGGCACCGAGGAGTGGGAGACCTCCGCCCCGCTGGTGGCCGCCAAGCGGCTCAACGCGCCGGGGCCGACGGCGGACCTGGTCGCCCGCTGGGCCGCCGACGGCTGCGCGCTGAACCGCCTCGTCCCGGCCGGGACGCCGGACGCCGGCGACACGCTGCCGGACGCGTCGCTCGCCGAGGAGCCGCGCGGGGCCACCGTCGTCCGGGCGACCCGCAAGCCGTTCCGCCTGCACCGCGTCCGCCGCCGCTGACCCGCCGCCGCTGACCCGCCGACCGACCCGCCGCCGGTGACCCGCCGCCGCTGACCCGCCGACCGACCCGCCGGGGCGCACTCTGGCCGCGCCGCCGGCCGGTTCGCCGGGGCGCACCCCCGGCCGTCGGGCCGGTTCGCCGGGGTGCGCCGGGAGGGCGGTCGGTTCAGCAGGGCGCCGGCACGGCGTCGACCAGGTCGACCACCTCGCTGAGCGACCCGACGACCGCCCCGTCCCAGTCCCGCTCGGCGTCGAAGACCAGGTGATCGGTCAGGTCGGGGGCGGCCAGCCGGACGGCGGTCATCCCGGCCCGCTGCGCGCCGCTCAGTTCCCGGCTGCCACCGTCGCCGACGTAGAGGCAGTCCTGCGGGCGTACGTCGAGGCGCTGGCAGGCGGCCAGGTAGAGCGCCGGGTCGGGCTTGCAGCGACCGAGCTGGACGGAGTAGACCCGCACGTCGAGCAGCGGGGCGACCGCCAACTGCGGCAGGATCACGGGCAGCTCGTGGGTGCAGTCGCTGATCACCCCGGTGCGTACGCCCCGGCGGCGCAGCTCGGCGAGGGCGGGGACCGCGTCCTCGCGCAGCCGGGTGTCGGCGCGGACGGCCCGGTGCCGGGACGCCACCGCCGCACGCACGGCGGCGTCCGAGGGGTGTACGCCGGCCTGCGCGCACACCCAGCGCAGGGTCGCCTCGGCCGTGCCGTGACGACCGCTGGCCCGTTGGTAGAAGGTCCGGTCGAGGACGGCGGTGAGGGTGTCCTCCGGACAGCCGAGCAGTTCGGCGGTCGTCCGGTGGGCCGAGCCGCGTCGTACGCAGCGGGTGAGGGTGCCGAAGAAGTCGAACAGCACCGCGTGGTACCTGGACATGGGGGAGCGCCTCCGGACGTCGAGGGGGAGGGAAGTCGCCGGCGCGGACCCGCATGATCGTAACGGACCGATGACGCACCGTGCTGCCCGGCGCTGTGTGAGGATTGCTCTCCGTGTCCTCCACCCCGCACCGCCCACCGGTGGACCCGCTGACCGTCGGCGTCCTCGTGCTCGCCGTCGCCGCGGTCTCGTCCTCCGCCCCGCTGATCGCCTTCGCGGCGGCTCCCGCGCTGGCCGTCGCGTTCTGGCGCAACCTGCTCGCCGTCGCCGTGCTCGGCCCGTTCTCCCTGGCCCGCCGCCGGGCCGAGTTCCGGGCGCTGACCGTGGGGCAGGGCCGGCGGGAGGGCTGGTACTGCGTGCTCTCCGGGGTGGCGCTCGCCGCCCACTTCGCCACCTGGATGCCGAGCGCCCAGCTCACCTCGGTGGCGGCGGCCACCGCGCTGGGCGCGACCCAGCCGGTCTGGCAGGGGCTCATCGCCCGCTGGCAGGGCCGGCACCTGCCGTACGCCGTGTGGGCCGGCATCGCGGTGGCGGTGACCGGCGCGGTGCTGGCGACCGGCGCGGACTTCGCCGCCTCCGGGCGGGCCTTCGCCGGTGACCTGCTGGCGGTGGCCGGCGGGATGTTCGCCGCCGTCTACACCGCCTTCGGCGAGCGGGCCCGCAGCACCATCAGCACCGCCACCTACACCACCATCTGCTACGGGGTCTGCGCGGCGATCCTGCTGGTGGTCTGCCTGGTCGGTGGGGTGCGGCTGCGCGGCTACGACTCCGGCACCTGGCTGGCCATCCTCGGCCTGGTCGCCGGCGCGCAGCTGCTCGGGCACTCGATGTTCAACTTCGCCCTGCGCCGGATCTCCGCCACCACGGTCAGCGTGCTGGTCCTGCTGGAGGCCCCCGGGGCCGCCCTGATCGCCTGGGTGTGGCTGGGCCAGCTGCCCCGCCCGCTCGCCCTGCCCGGGCTGGCCCTGCTGCTCGCCGGGGTGGCCGTGGTGGTGCTCGGCGGCGCCCGCGCCGGCCGTCGCCCGGAACCCGCGCCGGTCCCCGCCGACGCCGCCCCACCCGCCGGCTGACGGCGGTCGCCGAGGTGCCGGCCCGGGTCCGCCCCGGCGCCGGTCACCCGGCGCCGTCGCCCGGTCGGTCGCCGTCGTCGGCCGGGCTCTCCGCAGCCGGTGCGACCCGGCGGCGCCGGGCCGACCGGCGGTGCCGCCACCGCAGCCGTACCGTCACCACGACGGCCGCCAGCAGCGTCGCGGCGACCAGACCGAGGGCGATCAGCCACGACGGCGGTGGGCCGAGGTCCGGGGCGCCGGCCTCCCGGACGGCCCCGGCCACCGCGAGGTCGGCGGCGACGCTCAGCTCGTTCACCCCCGCCGGGGTACGGAAGATCTCCTCCGGCCCGGTCGCCCCCTGGCGCAGCACCACCAGGCGGACGCCGGACGCGGCCGACGCGCCGTGCTCGTCGGGCACGTCCGTGGCCCGGTCGCCGGGCGAGCCGACCAGCGCCACCGCCTCCTCGGCGGACCGCCAGCCGACCACCTGCACCGAGACCGCCGAACGCAGCTGCGGGAAGTCGGCCGCCGACTGTCGGCCGTCCGGCCCGTGGACGGTGAGCCGCCAGCTCCGCCGGTACCCCGGCACCGGGCAGTCGACGCAGGTCCCCTGCTCCAGCAGCGCCAGCCGACCGTCCGGCAGCCAGGCCCCGGGGCCGGCCAGCCGGCCGCCGGCCAGCGGCAGCTTCCGGTACGGCGCGGCGTACCCGTCCGGCCCGACGTCGGCGGTGCGGGCCAGCCAGACCTCGTCGCCGACCTGGACGGCCAGCCGGTCGCCCTCGGGGGAGACCGCCGCGACGTTGCCCCGCCCCACCGACGCCGCGCCGATCCGGACCCGCAGCACGTCCCGGTGCGCGACGCGGTCGTACAGGCCCACCCAGGGTGTGGTGTACGTGTTCGGCGCGGTGAAGTCGTCCGGGGCCGCGTACACCAGGCGCTCACCGTCCGGGGCGAACGCCAGGGGATAGCCGTCCGGGCGGCCACCGACCGGCCGGCCGGTGGTGAGGTCGACCAGCTCGTCGTTGGTCCAGAGGTACCGGCCGTCCGGCGAGAGCAGCACCTCGTAGCCGGCCGCCCCCACCACCTCCAGGGTCCGGTACCGGTCCGTCTCGGCGGCCACCACGGCCAGCCGCCACTCGAACCAGTCGGTGCGCAGCGCCGGGCCGCCGAAGACCGCCGCTGCCCGGCCGGGCGCGGAGAGCCCCACCGACGCGGTGCGCAGCGGCGGGACGGCGAGCCGGTCGGGCAGCCCGGCGCGGGCGGAGGCCGGCGCCACGGGCCCCGCCTCGCCGGTGGGACGCACGACGTACCCCACGCCGACCAGCAGGACCAGCACCGCGAGCGCGCCGGCCACGGCGGCCCGCCGGTGCCGGTGCCGGGCCCGCGCCCGGTCGAACAGGTCCTCCGGTACGACGGGCGGGACCGCCTCGGCGGCGATGCCGCGCAGCGCGGTGGTGAGTCGAGAGGTCATCGGGTCACCTCCGGGACCGGTCGGCCGACCAGTTCGGCGAGTTCGGGGGCGAGGGAGCGCAGCCGGGCCAGGGCGTGCCGGGTCTGACTCTTGACGGTGCCGACCGCGCAGCCGAGCAGCACCGCCGTCTCGGTCTCGGTGCGGTCCTCGTAGTAGCGCAGCATCAGCACCGCCCGCTGCCGTACGGTCAGCCGGGCCAGCGCCTGACGCAGCACCAGCCGCAGCTCGGCGTCCTCGGCCCGGCCGGCCGCGCCGTCCGGCGGCGCGTCGGTCAGCGACTCCGGCGGGCGGGCCCGTCGCCACCGCCACCAGCTCGCCGCCTGGGTGTAGAGCACCCGCCGCAGGTACGCCGCCGGGTCGTCGATCCGCTCCCAGCGCACGGCCACCCGGGCCAGCGCCACCTGCACCAGGTCCTCGGCGTGGTGCCGGTCCCCGGTGAGCAGGTACGCGAACCGGGTCGCCGCGGCGCTCTCGGCCCGTACGAACGCGGCGAACGCGGCGCGGGCCTCGTCATCGGTGGTCACGTCATGGCCTCCCTCACCCGACAGACGCCGGGGAGGCCGGTCCCGGAGGGAACCTCGCCGACCTGTCGTGGTGCGGCGGGCCGTCCCGCCCCGAACCGGCGCCCGCCGACGCCGTGCCGGTCCCGGCGACCGCCGCGCGCCTGCCCGGCGGCGACCCGGCGGGTCAGACCTCGCGCATCTCGATCACGCGGGCGGTCGGGGCCGCGTCGCCGAGCGCGGCCCGCAGGGCCCTCCGCTGCGGATCGGCCTGGAACGCCTCCCAGCCGGCCCGCGAGTCGAACCGCAGCACGTGCACCTCGGTCCAGCCGTCGGTGCTGCGCAGCCGGCGCTCCACCCGCCCGCCGTGCCGTCCGAGCAGGGCCAGCGCCGCGTCCTCGTACCGGCGGGAGGCCTCCGGGTCGTCGAGGGAGAACTCGACGAGGGCCACCAGCAGCAGGCCGCTCACGCGTCGACGCCGACGGCCTTGGCGCTCGCCGTCCAGAGCCGGGCGGCGAGCTGCGGGTCGGCCGCCTTGGGCCAGGGTCGGCGCAGCCGCCGGTCGGCGTAGTAGGCGCCGGCGACGAGCCGGGACGAGTCCTGGTGGGCGAGCCAGACCAGCGTCTCGGCCCCCTTCTCCGGGCTGCGGAACGGCATGATCCGCATGCCGAGGGCGACGATCCGGCTGTCCGCGCCGAACCGGGTCCGCACCACCCCGGGGTGGAAGCAGTACGACTCGACGTCCGGCCAGCGCCGGGCCGCCTCGGCGGTGAACAGGATGTTCGCCTGCTTGCTGGTGCCGTACGCCTGGATCGGCCGGTAGCGGCGCAGCGGGGCGTTCAGGTCGTCCGGGTCGAGCACCCCGCTGCGGTGCGCCCCGGAGGCGGTGACCACCATCCGGCCGATCCGGTCGCGCAGCAGGTTGCTGAGCAGGAACGGGGCCAGGTGGTTGGCCTGGATCGACAGCTCGAACCCGTCCACCGTGGTGAGCGGCTCCAGCACGATCGCCCCGGCGTTGTTGGCGAGCACGTCGATCCGGTCGTACGCCGCGCGCAGCCGCTCGGCGAGCCCGCGCACGTCGTCCAGGACGGCGAAGTCGGCCCGGAACAGCTCGGGTCGCTCGCCGCTGGCCTCGCGTACCCGGTCGCCGGCGGCCTGGAGTCGGGCCGGGTCCCGCCCGACCAGCACGACCTGGTCCCCCCGGCGGGCCAGCGCCACCGCCGCGGCCAGGCCGATGCCGGAGCTGGCCCCGGTCACCACCACGATCCGGCGTCCAGTGAGATCTTCCACAGGTCCATTCACCCCGGTCACGGCACGAGGTTACCGTGGCGTCACAACGCCCTTTGGGATCGTTAAGTTCTCGGATTTCACTTTTCATGGCGTCGGCGTGCCCGCCGGACGCTGGAAGGAGCGCATCCATGGCCGCTGTCGGTCGCCCCCGCCGGTCCTGCCTCGCCGTGCCGGGCTCCAGCGTCAAGATGCTCGGCAAGGCCCAGGGCCTCCCCGCCGACCAGGTCTTCCTCGACCTGGAGGACGCGGTCGCCCCGCTCGCCAAGCCGGACGCCCGCAAGAACATCGTCGCCGCGCTCAACGAGGGCGACTGGTCCGGCAAGACCCGGGTGGTCCGGGTGAACGACCTGACCACGCCGTGGACCTACCGGGACGTCATCGAGGTGGTCGAGGGCGCCGGCGCGAACCTCGACTGCATCATGCTGCCGAAGGTGCAGAACGCCGAGCAGGTGCACTGGCTGGACCTGCTGCTCACCCAGATCGAGAAGACCCTCGGCCTGGAGGTCGGCCGGATCGGCATCGAGGCGCAGATCGAAAACGCCGCCGGCCTGGTGAACGTCGACGCCATCGCCGCCGCGTCGCCCCGGGTGGAGACCATCATCTTCGGCCCGGCCGACTTCATGGCCTCGATCAACATGAAGTCGCTGGTGGTCGGCGCGCTGATCCCGGACTACCCGGGTGACCCGTACCACTACATCCTGATGCGGATCCTGATGGCCGCCCGGATGCACGACAAGCAGGCCATCGACGGCCCGTTCCTGCAGATCCGCGACGTCGACGCGTTCCGCGAGGTGGCCAAGCGCTCGGCGGCGCTGGGCTTCGACGGCAAGTGGGTGCTGCACCCGGGTCAGATCGACGCCGCCAACGAGGTCTACTCGCCGGCCCAGTCCGACTACGACCACGCGGAGCTGATCCTCGACGCGTACGACTACTACACCTCGGAGAAGGGCGGCAAGCTCGGCGCGGTGATGCTCGGCGACGAGATGATCGACGAGGCGTCCCGCAAGATGGCCCTGGTGATCGCCGCCAAGGGGCGCGCGGCCGGGATGACCCGCACCTCCAGCTTCACCCCGCCCTCGGAGTGAGCCGTACGCCGCCGCCCCGGTCGCCCGGGGCGGCGGTCGGCGGTCAGTAGGTGGTGCTGTCGTAGCTCGACGTGTCCTGGTTGGCGATCCAGACGACGAACACGATGATCGCGATGGTGGCCAGGAACGCGATCACGGTGGAGATCCAGCCGACGATGATGCCGGCGGTGGCGAAGCCCTCGCCGCCCTCGCCCTTCTCCCGGATCTGCTTGCGGGAGACGTGGCCGAGGATCGCGCCGATGAGCCCGATCCAGCCGCCGATCCCGTAGCCGCAGAGGCCGAGGGCGCCGAGGATCGAGACGACCATCGCGGCGATGGCCAGTCCGTTGGTCTGCGGGGCGGGCGGGTAGCCGTACCCCGGGTAGCCCGCCGGGGGCGGGTAGCCGTGCGGCGCGTACGGGTCCACCGACGCCGCCTGCGGCGGCACGGCGGCGGCGTACGGGTCCGCCGGGGCGTACGGGTCCTTGCCCGTCGGCTGCGCCGGGATCGGCTGGCCGCTGACCGGCAGGGTCGGGTCGCTGGACGGGCTGCTCCAGCCGCCGCCGGGAGGTGGGGGATATGTCATCTGGTCTTCTCCGTCGCGTGTAGGTGCGCCGTCAGGGTAGTCAGGCCGGAGCAAACCCGCGGCCCCCGTGGTGCCGCGTTGCCCGGGCCGCCCCGAGGGGGCAGGATCGCGGCATGGTTATCGACGCGCGTGGCGCCGACCGGTCCGGCAGCCGACCGAGGCGGGACGTGAGCCGTCCCGGGCTGGCCCGGCGCACCCGTGCCGTCCCCGCCGCGACGGTCCCCGGCCAGGACGAGCCGGCCCCGCTCGCGGAGCCGGTGACCATGCGCCTGGACGGCCGGGTGGCCCTGGTCACCGGAGCGGGCAGCCCCGACGGAATCGGGTACGCGACCGCCCGCCGGCTGGCGGACCTGGGCGCCCGGGTGGCGATCGTCTCCACCACCCGCCGGATCCACGAGCGGGCCGGCGAACTGGGGGTGACCGGGTTCGTCGCCGACCTCACCGACGAGTCGGAGGTGGGCGCGCTCGCCGACGCGGTGGCCGAGCAGCTCGGGGACGTCGAGGTGCTGGTCAACAACGCCGGCCTGGCGAGTCGGGCCAGCCCGGAGGTGCTGCGCCCGGTGGCGCAGCTCAGCTACGACGAGTGGCGCGGCGAGATCGACCGGAACCTGACCACCGCCTTCCTGTGCAGCCGGGCCTTCATCGGCGGGATGGCCGAGCGCGGCTGGGGGCGGGTGGTGAACCTGTCGGCGACCGCCGGGCCGGTGAACGCGCTGCCCACCGAGGCGGCGTACGCGGCGGCGAAGGCGGGCGTGGTCGGGCTGACCCGGGCGCTGGCGATGGAGATGATCGCCGACGGGGTGACCGTGAACGCGGTGGCCCCGGGCACCATCTACACCGCCGCCTCCACGGTTGCCGAGATCAAGCAGGGGATGGGTACGCCGGTCGGCCGCCCCGGCACCCCGGACGAGGTCGCCGCGGCGATCGCCTTCCTCTGCTCGCCGGCCGCCTCGTACATCACCGGGCAGATGCTGGTGGTGGACGGCGGCAACAGCGTCCGCGAGGCGCAGTTCCGCTGATCGAGCCGGTCAGTAGGTGGTGCCGTCGCCGGAGCCGGCCCAGACCGCGAAGATCAGCCAGCCGCAGCAGACCAGCAGCCCGATCACGGTGAAGGCGTAGCTGAGCACCAGTCCCCAGGTGGCGAGCTGCCCGCCCTCCTCGCCGGTGCGCTTGATCTGCCGCTTGGCGAGGTGGCCCAGGACGATCCCGGCCGGGGCGAAGACGAACGCGAGGACCAGCGACAGGATCGCCAGGGTGTTCGGGCCGCCGCCACCCTGCGGCGGTCCGTACTGCCCGTACGGCCCCTGCGGCGGGTACGGCGGCTGCTGCCCCCACTGCTGCTGCTGGCCGGACTGCTGACCCCACGGATGCTCCGGTGGTCCCCACGGCTGCCCGGAGGGCGGCTGGCTCCACTGCTGTTGCTCGCCGGTCCCGCCGGGCGGCTCGTACGGCGACGGTGGCTGCTCGGGCTGGGTCTCGCCCCAGCGCTGCCCGGGTTGCTCCCAGCGCGGTCGCCCCGGCTCCTCGGACGGTGGCTGACTCATCGCCGTTCACCCCTTCCGCCGCAGGTCGAAGCGCCTCTCCCTTGCGGACGCTACCCGCAGCGGTGAACCTTTTCACAGCGGTTGTGTGGACTGGTCACCTTGGCGCGGCAGCCCCGGGGGCCGATACTGACCGAGCGTTCAGTTACCCATGAGTAATGCGCCGATCCCCCGGAGGCTGAGATGGCCCGACTCGCCCAGACGCCCGGCCTGACCGACGTGCAGCGGTCGATCCTGGAAACCGTCCGGGAGTTCGCCGACAAGGAGATCATCCCGCACGCGCAGCGGCTGGAACACGCCGACGAGTACCCCACCGACATCCTCGACGGGATGCGCGAGATGGGCCTCTTCGGCCTCACCATCGACGAGGAGTTCGGCGGGCTCGGTGAGTCCCTGCTGACCTACGCCCTGGTCGTCGAGGAGCTGTCGCGCGGCTGGATGTCCATCTCCGGCATCGTCAACACCCACTTCATCGTGGCGTACCTGATCTCCCAGCACGGCTCGCCGGAGCAGAAGGCCCGGCTGCTGCCGCGGATGGCGACCGGTGAGGTGCGCGGCGCGTTCTCGATGTCCGAGCCGGAGTGCGGCTCCGACGTCTCGGCGATCAAGTCGAAGGCCGTCCGCCACGGCGACAACTTCGTGCTCAACGGCCAGAAGATGTGGCTGACCAACGGGGCGTACTCCTCGGTGGTGGCGACCCTGGTCAAGACCGACACCGGCGCCGACTCCGTCTACGGCAACATGAGCACCTTCCTGCTGGAGAAGGAGCCCGGCTTCGGCGAGACCGCGCCCGGCCTGACCATCCCCGGCAAGATCGACAAGATGGGCTACAAGGGCGTCGAGACCACCGAGATGGTGCTCGACGGCGTGACCGTCCCGGAGAGCGCGGTGCTCGGCGGCGCGGACAAGGTCGGCCGCGGCTTCTACCAGATGATGGACGGCATCGAGGTCGGCCGGGTCAACGTCGCCGCCCGCGCCTGCGGCATCTCCATCCGGGCCTTCGAACTCGCCGTCGCGTACGCCCAGCAGCGCCGCACCTTCGGCAAGCCGCTGGCCGGGCACCAGGCCGTCGCCTTCAAGCTCGCCGAGATGGGTACGAAGATCGAGGCCGCGCACGCCCTCATGGTCAACGCGGCCCGGCTCAAGGACGCCGGCCAGCGCAACGACGTCGAGGCCGGCATGGCGAAGCTGCTCGCCTCCGAGTACTGCGCCGAGGTCGTCCAGGAGGCGTTCCGCATCCACGGCGGCTACGGCTACTCCAAGGAGTACGAGATCGAGCGGCTGATGCGGGAGGCCCCGTTCCTGCTGATCGGCGAGGGCACCTCGGAGATCCAGAAGACGATCATCTCCCGGGGTCTGCTCAAGGAGTACAAGCTCTGACCGGCCCGCCGGTCACCGGCCGTCGAACGGCTCCGGCCCGCCAGCCGGTTCAGCGCCGCGTGCCGGGGCGGGCGGCTGCCAGGTGCTCGCGGGCCCGGGCGACCAGCGCGTGCGGGTCGTCGGCGTAGATCCGGATCTCGGTGACCGGCGCGCTCGGTCCCTTCGGCAGCGGTACGGCGACCGGCTCGCGGAGCACCACGTCGACGCTGGTCTGGCTGCCGGTCGAGACGTTCAGGACCGTCCCGGCCTCGCCCTGCTCGACCTGGATCGTCCGGCTGGACGGCAGTGAACGGTAGCCGGCGGTGACGGAGGCGACGGCCGCCCACGGCAGGGCGATGTCGACGGTCGTGCCGTTGCGGATCCGCAGCCCGTCCCGGCCCACGAGGTGCGGGTGGAGGCGCAGGCTGGCGAGGAGGCCGATCATCCAGAGCAGGCCCCACACGCCGAGGGCCAGGACGACGTGCCGCACCCACTCCCACGGCACGGTGCGCCGGATGATCAGGTCGAAGACGGGGATCTCGATCGCGGAGAGGGCGATGAACACGCCCAGGATCGGCTTCACCACGCCCAAATAGCCGAACGCCTGGGTGTGCGGTGGCAGCGCGAGAGGGCGGCGCAGGATCCAGCGGTAGAGGCTGCGCCACATGCCGATCTCGTAGGCGACCGCACGCCGTAGCAGCGGCGCGACGGCCGGTCGGTGGTGCTCCCGCATGTCGAGCCGCCCTTCCCCGGTTTCACGTTGCAGTCGCAATGTAAAAGCTGCCCGGGTACGTGTCAATGCAGTCGCACTGTGAAATCATGGGCGCATGCCGAAGCGGGTGGACCACCGGGAGCGGCGCACCCTCATCGCCGACGCCCTGATGCGGGTGGCGGCGGAGCACGGGCTGGAGGCCGTCAGCCTCCGGCACGTCGCGGCCGAGGCGGGCGTCTCGTCGGGGATGGTGCAGCACTACTTCCGTACCAAGGACGAGATGATGGCCTTCGCGCTCTCCGTGGTACGCGAGCACGGTGAGGCCCGGGTGACCGCCGCGCTCACCGCCCTGGGGCCCACCCCGTCCCCGCGTACGCTGCTGCGGACCTTGCTCGGCGAGCTGCTCCCGCTCGACGAGGCCCGTCGCGCCGACGGCCGGGTCGCCCTGGCGTTCCTGGCCTACACCGCGGTACGCCCGGCCGTCTCCGCCGGGCTGCACCAGGACACCGCCGAGATGCTGGCCTTCATCGCCGGCCAGATCCGCTCGGCGCAGGCGGCCGGCACGGCCCGTCCGGAAGTGGACCCGGACGCCGCCGCGACCGCCCTGCTGGCCCTGATGGAAGGACTCGGCGTCTACCTGCTCGGCGGGCACGTCGGGCCGGAGGCCGCGCTCGCGGCGCTCGACGCCCACCTGGACCTGATCTTCGACGCCGACCGACCGGCATCCTGACCGGCCGCCGCGTCCTCGGACGGGCGGGACCGGTCCGAACAGCAGCCCGGACGGGATGGCGTAGCCCGCGGTGCCGGCCGCCGGATCGACCGTTGCCCGTCGGTCAGCCCCGCGACGCAGTTCGCGGCGGGGCCCGGCGGCTCAGCCCAGCCGGGTCAGTCCGGCGGCGGCGCGCTCGACGATCAGGCAGCGGTCCTCGACGTAGTCCATCCCCGCCTCCTCGGCGATCCGCCGCGCCTCGGCCGAGACGATGCCCAGCTGGAGCCAGACCGCCGGCGCGCCGATCGCCGCCGCGTCCCGGACCACCTGCACGGCGTCCTGCGCCGGCCGGAACACGTCCACCAGGTCCACCGGGTGCGGGATGTCGGCCAGCGACGGGTACGCCTTCTCGCCGAAGAGCTCGTCCACCGTCGGGTTGACCGGGATGATCCGCCAGCCGTACCGCTGCATCTGCAACGGCACGCTGTGCGCGGCCTTACGGGGATCGCGGGACGCGCCCACGACGGCGATCACGGCCGACTCGGCGAGGATCTGCTGAGCGCTACGCATCCGCCGACTCTAGCCCGGTGACCCGGGGCCCGGCCCTCGGACGACCGCCCGCGCGCCCGACTACAGCAGCGACAGCTGCTCGGCGGCCGGCGGTGGCGGTGCCGGTGACGGCGGGCGCTGGTCGCCGCCCTCGGCCCGGTGCAGCCCGTGCCGGCGGGCCGCCATCCGCACCCGCGCGGTCAGCTCCCGCTGGTACGCCTGCGGCGCGTACGCGCCGGCCCGGTAGAGCCGGCGGTAGCGGGGGACCAGGTGCGGGTACTCGCGGGCCAGCCAGTGCGCGTACCACTCGCGGGCCCCGGTGCGCAGGTGCAGCGCCAGTGGGGTGACGCTGGTGGCGCCGGCGGCGGCGATCGCCGACACCGTCGCCTCGATCGAGTCGTCGCTGTCGCTGAGGCCGGGCAGGATCGGCGCCATCAGCACCCCGACCTCGAAGCCGGCGTCGGTCAGTTGGCGCACCGCGTCCAGCCGTCGTCGAGGGCTCGGCGTGCCCGGCTCGACCGTCCGCCACAGCGCCTCGTCGACGAAGCCCACCGAGTACGACACCCCGACCCGGGTCACCGCCGCGGCCTGTCGCAGCAGCGGCAGGTCCCGCAGGATCAGCGTGCCCTTGGTGAGGATGGAGAACGGGTTGGCGAAGTCCCGCAGCGCCTCGATGATCGGCGGCATCAGCCGGTAGCGCCCCTCGGCCCGCTGGTAGCAGTCCACGTTGGTGCCCATCGCGACGTGCGCGCCCCGCCAGCGCGGCGCGGCCAGCTCCCGGCGGACCAGCTCCCCGGCGTTGACCTTGACGATCACCTTCCGGTCGAAGTCCGCCCCCGCGTCGAGATCGAGATAGGTGTGCGTATTGCGGGCGAAACAGTATCTACATGCATGAGTGCAGCCGCGGTACGGGTTGATCGTCCACTCGAACGGCACCTGCGACGTGCCGGGGACCCGGTTGATGATCGACTTGGCTCGCACCTCGTAGAACGTCATCCCGGCGAAGCCGGGGGTGTCGAAGGTGCGCGCCACCGCGCCGGGCAGCGCCAGCGGCAGGGGTGGAGTCGCCGGCGCCGACCCGTCGGGATGCCCCTCGTCCGGGGGAGCGGAGAGGTTCTCCCAGCGCATGGAGGTATTCGAACATGCGTACGAACGATCCGCAAGTGACCCTCCGGACACCGGTCCCCGCCGGCCGGCCGCCGGGTGGAGGATGGACCCATGGAGAGGTCGACCTTCGTCTACGACGGGGACTGCGCGTTCTGCACCCGGTGCGCCGAGTTCATCGAGCGGCGCATCCCGACCACCGCCCGGGTGGTGCCCTGGCAGTTCGCCGACCTCGACGCGCTCGGGCTGACCGAGGCCGAGTGCGAGGAGGCGGTGCAGTGGGTCGGCGCCGACGGCTCCCGGGCCGCCGGGCCGGACGCGATCGCCCGGCTCCTCGGCGACAGCGGCGCGCTCTGGCGGGTCGCCGGGGCCGGCCTGCGCATCCCGCCGGTCCGCCTCGCCGCCTGGCCCGCGTACCGCTGGGTGGCCCGCAACCGGCACCGGCTGCCCGGCGGCACGGCCGCCTGCGCCGTGCCGTCCGCCCGCCGCGACTGACCGGCCGACGGCCGTCCGCCCGCGCGGCCCGGCACGGCGTACCCGGGCCGGCCGATCCCACCGCGCAACCGGTGGTGGGACGGTCGTCGGCCTGCCGTGACGGGCGGCGGGACGGCCGTCAGCCGGCGACCCCTCCGCAGGCGGTCCCGTCCACGGTGCAGGCCGTCGGCGCGGAGGTCTGCGGTGGCCCGGTGACCCGGAAGGTCACCCGGACCTGACCCTGCCCGGCCACCAGGCCGGTCGTGTCGTCCGGGACGAACGTCCACGTCGCACCGCTCTGGGTGGCGCGGGCGCCGTCGACGTGGGTGACGTCGAGGGAGTCCCGGGGCAGCGTCACGACCAGCGTCCAACCGGTCGCCGGGACGGCCCCCGGGTTGTTGATCGTCACTGCGGCGCCGTAGCTGAGCAGTTGCGGGCTCTCGATGACGAAGTCGGCGCCCAACGCCGCCGGCGCGGGCGTCGTGGGGCGCGACGGCGGCGTGCCGTCCGGCGTCCCGGCGGGCGACGGGCGGGCGGGGGTCGACCGTCGCGGTCCCGACGACGGGCGGGCGGAGACCGACGCCCTGGGGGTGGCCGGTCCCGCCGTGTCCCGGGTCGCGACCGGCTCGGGCACGATCACCGCTCCGGCGGGCGGGGCCGGGTCCTGGGCGGCCGGCGCCAGCCGCTCCGGGTCGCGCAGCACCGAGGCCACCAGCAGCACCGCCGCGACCACCACGGCCAGCACGGCGAGCACCGACCAGCCGAGCAGCCGTGAGCCGTCGCCCCGGCCGGTGAGGGCCCGCCGGATCGCCGTGGGCACCGTGGCCGCGAGGTCCAGCACGACGACGGCCTTGGTACGCCGTGGTCGGGGCGACGTCGTCTGCACAGGCTCTCCCGTCGGGTGCGTCCGTCCGGCCGGGCCGGACGCCCACCGCGCCGACAGCACGGTGAGCAGCGTCTGGAGCAGTTCCCGGGACGCGTCGGCGGGCGGCGGCGGCTGCGGCACATCGATCGGTCCCGCCCGCGACAGTACGGCCAGCGGCCCCCTGGACGGGTCCCCGGGGGCAGGCGTGGATCGGTGGCGGTCTCCGTGGCCGGAAGCCGACGCGGTGCTCCCGGACCGTTCGGGGAGTTCCGCCGCCGGTCGATGCGGATCGGCCCCGGGCGGCGGACGGCCGGTGGCGGGGCCGTGCGGAGGATCCGCCGCTAGGACTGGGGCAGCGGCGTGGCGCGCACGTCGTCGACCGGGGTGGTGACGGCCTGCCCCGCCGTGTGGTCGACCGGATTCGGCGGATCCCGCCGGCGGAGCCGGCGCAGCCGGTCGAGCGGGCGGAGCTTCTCCAGCGGCAGGAAGCTGGTCATCGCCACCAGGTGCGGGGCGAACGAGATGGTGATCGTCGCGATGGTGACGACGTGGAACGAGTAGAAGAAGCCGATCGTGGCGTGCCGCCAGCGCTCCGGGAGCAGGAACACCAGGGGGCTGAGCAGTTCGAAGGCGAGGATGCCGAACTGGGCCACGATCAGCAGGTACGGCACCTGGGCGATCAGGTCGGCCAGGTCGGTGCCGCGCCGGATGATCGCCCGGGCGAGCACCGACCCGGTCGCCCAGTCCGGCCCGCCGAAGCGCAGCTTGGCCCAGGCGGCCAGGAAGTACGTGCAGATCACCGCGATCTGGGTGACCCGCAGCGCCCAGCCGCCCGCCTCGGAGCGGGTCGGGTCCCCGTGCCGGGCCCGGCCGGCGGTGGGCAGGGCGGCCAGCGCGACGAGCAGCGCGAACCGGTCGTGGTCGACCTTCCCGTAGCTCATCGCGACGATCATCCACTGGAAGTAGAGCGCGAAGACCGTCCAGCCGAGCAGCCGGGGAGCGCGGCCGGTGGCGGCGAGCAGGGCGAGTGCGAGCAGGGCCCAGAAGACCACCGCGACCAGCCCCGGCGTCGGGGTCGGCAGCGGCAGCAGCCGGCCGATCAGCAGCGGCTGGTAGAGCTCGCCCGGGACGTCGACCCGGGTGCGCACCCAGGGCGTGAAGATCACCAGATCGGCGGCGACGAAGAGGTAGACCAGGGTGCGGAAGGCGGCGATCCGGCCCCGGGGGACCGGCTCGGTCAGCCAGCGGATCATCGGGACGCCTGCCAGCGCACGGCGGTCTCGTCGGTCCACCCGCCGGTCGGGCGGCCCTGACGGATGCCGTACCAGCGGATGACGATCCGCACCTCGACCAGTTCGGGGGCGTCGGGGTGGCGTTCGGCGTACGCCTCGGCGACCCGGCGCAGCCGGCTGGGGTCGGCGGCGTACCGGTCCTGCTGGCCCTCGATCTCGGCCCGGCGGATGCCGGTGGCGTCCTGGCCGAGCGCGACCACGGCGCCGGTGCGGTCCACCCCCTCGACCCGGGTGTCGGGGGCGGGCGCGTCCGCCGGCTCGGAGGTGGAGTACATCCGGAAGGGGCCGAACGGGAAGTGGTCGTCGACGCCCCAGAGCGTGCCCGCGAGCAGCAGCGCGAGGCCGAGCGCGGTGGCACCCAGCCGGGCCGCGCGACCGCGGGGGGTCAACGTCTCCATCGGATCGTGACGATACGGGATCGGCGCTCTCCGGCGGGTCCCCCGCACGGCCGGTGACCAGTCCGCGTGTCGGCCCCGGCCGTACGGTCGCGGCCGGCCGAGCGGCCACGCGGTTTGCGGCGAAGTCGCGGTGTTCCGCCACGAGGACACCGCGACTCGCCGCAAACCGTGCGCGCTCCCGGGCGAGGGGCGGGCGGGCATGCCGACGGCCGGGCCCGCGGTGCGGCGGGCCCGGCCGGGGTCGGGATGCTCAGTGCTTGTGTTCGGACAGCTGCTTGCGGACGTCGTCCATGTCCAGCGCCCGGACCTGCTCGATCAGGTTCTCCAGGGCGGACTCGGGCAGCGCGCCCGGCTGGGCGAAGACGATCACGCCGTCCCGGATCGCCATGATGGTCGGGATCGACCGGATGTCGAACTTGGCGCCCAGCTCCTGCTGCGCCTCGGTGTCGACCTTGCCGAAGACGATGTCCGGGTGCTTCTGCGAGGAGCGCTCGTAGACCGGGGCGAACCGCTTGCACGGGCCGCACCACTCGGCCCAGAAGTCGACGAGCACGATGCCGTCGCTCTCGGTCACCTCGTCGAAGTTGGCCGTGGTCAGCTCAACCGTTGCCATTGCACTCTCCGATCAGCGCGGATTGTTTTCCGTCCGGTAGAACCAGGGCAGTCCCGGTTGAATTCCCGACCCGCGAGGGCCGAAACCGGACGACGTCGGCGGCCCGGGCCTGCGACTTCATCGAGACACATCTGTCCGTCCCGTGGTGCGGAACGCAAATGCATCACGCACTTGCGTAACGTGACGTGATGGGAGCGTTTCCAAGGAGATCCGCACGATAGAAGGCTACGAATCGGTAACTTGGGGGTTGACAAGCAGGGATCCGGCCTGCGGAGATCGCTTTTGTCCAGTGAGATCGTCACTCAGGGTGATGTAACAAAAAGATAAATGTGATGTCCGTCTCTGTCGATGTGTCGTGCTCGTGGGGCAGAATCTTGGGCATCAGAGCGTGGGCGGCGGGTGCCGGGGAGGGCCCCGCCGCTCATTGCGTCTCCCCCCAGGCAGCGCCCGGTGTGACATTTCCGCCCGGCCAGCGCCCCCGGTGCCTCCTTAACAAGCGGTAAGGCATGCTGTGGCGAACTCGTCGCCGCCCGTCGAAGGGGACCAGGATGCAGTTCGGCCGCTACTACGAGGAGTTCGAGGTCGGCGCGGTCTACCGGCACTGGCCGGGCAAGACCGTCACCGAGTACGACGACCACCTCTTCTGCCTGCTCACCATGAACCACCACCCGTTGCACATGGACGCCCACTACGCCGAGTCGGCGACCCACTTCAAGCGCAACGTCGTGGTCGGCAACTACATCTACTCGCTGCTCCTGGGCATGTCCGTGCCGGACGTCAGCGGCAAGGCGATCGCCAACCTGGAGGTCGAGTCGCTGCGGCACGTGGCCCCGACCTTCCACGGCGACACCATCTACGGCGAGACCACCGTGCTCGACAAGCGCGAGTCCGGCTCGAAGCCGGACCGGGGCGTCGTGTCGGTGGAGACCCGTGGCTACAACCAGGACGGCACCATGGTCTGCGTCTTCCGCCGCAAGGTGATGGTGCCCAAGAAGGAGTACGCCGTGGCGGCGGCGCCCGACGGCGTCGACCCGGAGCGGCCCAGCTTCCCCGAGCCCCGCTGAGCACGGCCCCACGCCCCACCCCGGGCCCCGTCCCCGCCGAACCGGCGGGGACGGGGCCCGGGCCGCTCCCGGCGGCTTATGCTGACGCCGGAGGTCTTCAGATGAGCCACTCCCTCGCCGGAGAGCCGCCCTCTGCCGGACGCCGTGCCGCACCGCTGACCACCGCCGTCTACTCCGCCGCCGAGTGGGACCTGCTGACCACCCTGCCCGGCCGGGTGCTCGTGGCCGCCGCCTCGCCCACCCCGGGCCGTCCGCCCCGTGGGGTGGCCGCCGGACTCGCCGGACTCGACGCGGTCGCCGCCGGCCGGGCCTTCGACAGCGATCTCGTCCGGGCCGTCGTCGCGGCGATCTACGCCCGGCACGACGGCGCGCCGGCCCCGGCCGACCGCCTCGCCGACCTGGTGGACCTGCTGGCCGCCTGCCGGGCGGCGGTACGGGTGCTGCGCCGGCGCGCCGACCCGGCCGACTCGGCCGCGTACCGGCAGTGGCTGGAGTCGGTGGCCGTGCGGGTGTGCCACGCCGACGACCTCACCGGCCCGGCCGACCGGCGCTTCCTCCACCGGCTCGGCGACGCCCTGGAACTGCGATGACGAGGGTGACGTCGGGCGGTCGCCCGAGGCTGCGTACCCTCTGGTGACCGTGACCGAGGACCAGCTCGACGTGGGGGTCGGCCCGTGGCCCGGCGACCTGCCGGACGACCCCCGGTACGACCCGGAACTGCTCGCCCACGGCGACCGGCGCAACGTGGTCGACCGCTACCGGTACTGGCGGCGGGAGGCCGTCGTCGCGGACCTCGACGAGCGCCGGCACGACTTCCACGTGGCGATCGAGAACTGGCAGCACGACTTCAACATCGGCACGGTGGTCCGCAACGCCAACGCCTTCCTCGCCGCCGAGGTGCACATCGTCGGGCTGCGCCGCTGGAACCGGCGGGGCGCCATGGTGACCGACCGCTACCAGCACGTCCGGCACCACCCGACGATCGAGGAGTTCGTGGACTGGGCGGCCGGGGCCGGCCTGCCGGTGGTGGGCATCGACAACCTGCCGGGCTCCCGGCCGTTGGAGACCACCACCCTGCCCCGGCGCTGCGTGCTCCTGTTCGGCCAGGAGGGGCCGGGCCTCTCCGACCCGGCCCGCGCCGCCTGCGACCAGCTCTTCTCGATCGCCCAGTACGGCTCGACCCGGTCGATCAACGCCGGGGTGGCCAGCGGTATCGCCATGCACGCCTGGATCCGCGCCCACGCCGGCCCGCCGCCGGCCTGAGGGACGCGCGTCACCGCCCGGGGTGACGGGCGTCACCCTCCGTGCCGGCCCGATCGTCCACTCGGTTGGGAGTGGTCCCGTGGGCGGTGGAAACGGCTGCTCCGCTTGACGGCGCCCGGCGCCGGGGTGACGGTGGGGTGGTGAGTGTCGTGGTGAGTTGTCCCAGATGCGGCGGGCCGGTGCGGTCTCCGGACCTCATGCACGCCGAGTCCCGCTGCGTGCGGTGCGGGCCGGTCGCGCCGCTGCACGTGCCCGAGCACATCGACGGTCAGATCGTGGCGAGCGTGGTCGACCGGGTCGCCGCCGACGGGGCGGCGGAGCGGCCGGGCGTACCGCTGTGGTGCCCGTGGCCGCTGCCGCCGGGCTGGACGGTGACCGGGGTCGCCTGGGCCGGTGACGACGCGACCGGGGTGCGGGCCACCGCGGTCGCCTGCGCCGGGCCGGCGCCGCTCGGCGGTGGGCCGGCCGACCTGGTCCTGGTGGCCGAGGAGCCGGGCGTCGGGCTGGGCACCCGCTTCGCCGGAGTGTCCGGAACGGACCCGGGGCCGGAACTCGCCGAGGCGCTGACCGGGCCGGGGGCGGGGCTGGGCCACCCGGAGCACGTCGAGCCCGCCCGGATCAAGGTGGCCGGGCATCCGACTCCACTGTGGCTCGTGGATTCGGCCACGGATCGAAGCGCGTACGCCGGCGAGGCTCGGGGAATGTGGCTCCATGCGATAGCCTGGCCGGCGAGCGCGGGTCACCTCCTCGCGGAAGATGTCGTCCTGCACGACCTCACCGAGTGGACTCCGCCCGAGCTCGTGTACGGCGCACCGTCCCCGTACCTGCACGGCAAGGCGTGACCCTGCCGGGCTTGTCGGGGAACGGACGCAGATATTCACTGTACGACACCAGACTGATACTCTGGGTGCCGCTGCGGTAATCGGACCCGGCGCCGCGCGAGAGGATGGCCCGCTATGGTCAAGAAGGTCCTCACCTGGGCCGGCATCGCGTTCTTGATCTTCTTTGTCGCGTACCGGCCCAACTCCGCCGCAGACGTCTTCAAGTCGCTCGGCGGCGGCATCATGGACATCGCCCAGGGCTTCGGCGACTTCTTCACCAGCCTGGTCGCCTAACCGTCGATGGGCAGCCCCTCCGGACCCCCCTTCGACCCCGACGACCCGGACCGGGAGCGTCGGGAGCGGGACACCGAACCGATCCCGAGGTACCGGCCCGACGACGCGCCGAACCCCGGGCCGGGTCCGGGCATGTCGGACGGTCCGTTCCTCTCCGACGACGTCGGCTACGGCGTCGGCCCCGGCTATCCGGGAGAGGGGCGCTCCGGGCGGGCCTGGGTGGGTGATCCCGACCAGCCGCCCACCATCTCCGAAGAGGAACTGGCCGGCCTGCGCGCCGACGCGCAGGGCATGGCGCCCCGCCGGGTGCTGCCGCTGGAGGACGAGCCCAGCTCGCTGGTGGCCCGCTACCTCTTCCCCACCGAGCGGTACCGGGGCGAGTGGAAGCGGCACTGGGTCCACCTCACCACACCGATCATCGTGGGCATCGCCGCGACCTTCGTGCTCGGCTACCTATCCGGCTTCCTCGCCGGCCAGGACGTCGGCGCCCTCACCACCATCGCGGTGCTGCTCTGGTTCGCGGTGATGGGCTGGGTGGCCTGGAAGGTCGCCGACTGGTGGTACGACCGCTTCATCCTGACCAACAAGCGGGTCATGGTGGTCAACGGCATCATCACCCGGAAGGTGGCCATGATGCCGCTGACCCGGGTCACCGACATGAAGTACGAGCAGTCCCCGACCGGCCGCGCGCTCAACTACGGCACCTTCGTGCTGGAGTCCGCCGGCCAGGAGCAGGCGCTGCGCGAGATCAAGAACCTGCCCAACCCGAACGAGCTCTACCTGCGCGTCGTCGAGGAGATGTACGAGCCGCAGGCGGTCGAGGCGCGGCTGGGCAAGGAGGCCGACGAGGCGAAGGCCGACGACGGCGCCTGAAGGTTTTCGTCCGTCCGTCGGAGCAACTGCGAACCAATCGCCGTCGACCCCGCCGCCGCGGTCATGGCACCCTGCCAGGGACGACAGGGCACGGAGGTGAGCGGTGGGCGAGCGGGACCCGCTGGAGGAGGAGTTCCGCGAGTTCGTCGCGGCCCGCTCCGGCGCCCTGCTGCGCACCGCGTACCTGCTGGCCGGGGACTGGGCCACCGCCGAGGACCTGCTCCAGACCGCGCTCACCAAGACGTACCTGGCCTGGAAGCGGCTCGGCGGGATCGAGGCCGTCGAGCCGTACGCCCGGCGGGTCATGGTCAACACCTCCACCAGCTGGTGGAGGCGGCGCTGGCACGGTGAACGCCCCACCGAGGTGCTGCCCGAGCGGGCCGGCGTCGACGAGATCGCCCAGCAGCTAGACCGGGACGTGCTCTGGCGGCACCTGAGCGCGCTGCCCGCCCGGCAACGGGCGGTGCTGGTGCTCCGCTACTACGAGGACATGTCCGAGGCGCAGACCGCCGCCCTGCTGGAGATCTCGCCGGGCACGGTGAAGAGCCAGACCTCCCGGGCCCTGGCCACACTGCGCCGCCGGCTCGGCGAGGAGGCGGCCCTGGAACTGCCGGACGAGCGGCGGACGAGCGCCCCGGCCCCGGCCCCGGCTGCCCGCCCAGCCCGGGTGCGGCCCGGCACGCCGGCCGAACCCCCGCCGCCGCAGCGGTCGGGCCGCCCGGCCGCCCTCGACCCGCACGCCCACGACGGTGGCCGCCCGCCCGCGCCGGTCCCGGTGGACGCCGACGGCCGCACGTCGCCGCCGGTCCCGGTCCACAGCGGGCGGAGCACACCGACCCCGGTGCCGGCCCGCGGCGGGCAGCCCGCCGGGGCGCCGACGGTCGGAGCCGGCCGGACCCGGACGGCCACGGTCGGCGGGGAGGCACGATGACCGCCCGGGCCGACAACCGGACCGGCGGTCCGGAGCGTTCCACAGCTGTGACGCGCGACGACCTGGAAGGTGCGCTGCGGGAGACCCTGTCCCGCCGGGTCGCCGCGCCCCCACCACTGGCCGTCGACCCGGCGGGGCTGGCGATCCGGCAGGGCCGGCGCATCCGACGCCGGCGCATGCTGACCGGGGTCGGCCTCGCCATGGTCGCCACCTCGGCGCTCACCGCCGGGATGGCTCAGCTCAGCGACCACCCCGGCCGGGTCAGCACCCCCGTGGTGGTGCTCGGCGGTCCGACCGTCGCCGCCTCGTCCTGGCCGGTCGCCCCGGCACCCGACTCCCCACCGGCCGACGGCCAGGCGGAACTCGTCGTCGGCGGCGCCCTGCTCACCGCCGACGGCAAACGGCACGACCTGGGGCTCGGCCCGGTCGAGCGGGCCCAGCGACTGCCCGAGCGCGGCGGCTGGCTGGTGGTCTCCGCCCGCACGCCCGGCGGCCGCACCCTGTGGGTCGTACCCCCGGGCGAGTCGCCGCAGGTGCTGCTGGCCGGCGCGGAGGAGATCGCCCTGACCGCCGACGGGCGGCGGGTGGGCTGGCGCGACGGCGACGGCCTCTACGTGGCCGGCCTCGTCGGCCGGCAACTCGTCGCCGCCACCGGCACCACCGGCGTGGCCGACGCGGTGCCGGTCCGCTTCGTCGGCGACCGCCTGCTGGTGCGCGCCCGCGACGGCGGTCACCTGCTCTGGCAGCCGGGCGCGGGGCCGCTGCCCGCCGCCGACCGGGACGTCCTCGACGTCTACGGCGTGCGGCCCGACGGCCGGCTCGCCGCCCGGGTGCCCGCCGCCGACTCCCGCCGGTCCTGCCTGGCCCTGCTCGACCCGGCGACGCTGGAGCCGGCCCGTACCGGCTGCGGGGCCGCCCCGACCGGCGACGGCCTCGGCGCGGTCTCCGCCGACGGCCGCTGGCTGCTGGTCAACGGCTCCGGGGGCACGGGTGGCGCCCTGCTGGTGGACCTGACCAGTCCGGGCCTCACCGCGCGGGCCGCCGGTCCGGCCGTCAGCGGCGCGGTGGCGTGGAGCGGCTCGACCGTCGCCACCTACGTCGACCGGGGCGGGGTGCTGGCCCGGGTCCGCCCCGACCGGACGCTGGCCGGGGAGTGGGCCTCCTCGACCCGGCTCAGCGGCGTCACCGCCGGGGACCGTCCGGTCGTGGTCACCGGCGGCTCCTGAGCGGCCGGACGGTAGCGTCGGGGCGTGACCCCGGCGATCGACCTGCACGCCCACTCCACCGCCAGCGACGGCACGCTGACCCCGGCCGAGCTGGTGCGGGCCGCCGCCGACGCCGGCCTGGACGTCGTCGCGATCACCGACCACGACACCACCGGCGGTTGGGACGCCGCCGTGCGCGCCCTCCCGCCCGGCCTCACCCTGATCCGCGGGGCGGAGATCTCCTGCCGGTGGCACGGCGTCGAGCCGGCGGTGCCGCTGCACCTGCTGGCGTACCTCTTCGACCCCGGCCATCCCGAGTTGGTCGACGAGCTGGCCCGGGTCCGGGCCGCCCGGGAGGTGCGCGGCGAGCGGATCGTCCGGCTGCTCCAGGCCGACGGGATCGACATCAGCTGGTCGGAGATCATCACCGCCGCCGGGGGCGGCACGGTCGGCCGCCCGCACATCGCGGCGGCGCTGATCCGGGCCGGCCTGGTCGCCAGCACCACCGAGGCGTTCGGGCCGGACTGGCTCGGCGAGCGGTACCGGCTACCGAAGGACGACATCGACGTCTTCCGGGCGGTCGAGCTGGTCCGGGCCGCCGGCGGCGTACCGGTGTTCGCCCATCCCCGGGCGACCCGGCGGGGACGGATCGTGCCGGACGAGCTGATCGTCGCGCTGGCCGACGCCGGGCTGGCCGGCCTGGAGGCCGACCACGAGGACCACTCACCGGCCGAGGCCGCGCACGTACGGGGCCTCGCCGCCGAACTGGGCCTGCTGGTCACCGGCTCGTCGGACTTCCACGGCACGCACAAGAGCGTCCGGCTCGGCGCGCACACCACCGCCGTCGAGGCGTACGAGAGGATCGTCGCGCAGGCGCGCGGGGTGACGCCGGTCGCTTCCGGCTGATCCGCGTTTCCGCCCTCAGCGGCGCGGCTACCGTTACCCGGTGGATCTCAAGCTCTTCGGCGAGGTCTTCGTGACCCTGCTGGTCATCGTCGACCCGCCGGGCATGATGCCGATCTTCCTCGCCCTGACCGGCCCGCTGCCGGCCCGTGACCGCCACCGGGCCGCCTGGCAGGCCGTCGCGCTGGCGCTCGGCGTCATCGTGATCTTCGCGGTGGCGGGCCAGACCCTTCTCGACTACCTGCACGTGGACCTGCCCGCATTGCAGGCGGCCGGCGGGCTGCTGCTGGTGCTGGTCGCGTTGGAGCTGCTCACCGGCAAGGCGGACGACCCCAGCCAGCAGGTCACCTCGAACATCGCCCTGGTGCCGCTGGGCACCCCGCTGCTGGCCGGGCCCGGCGCGATCGTGGCGACCATGCTCTTCGTGCAGCAGGCCGACGGCGCGGGGCAGTTCTCCGCCATCGCCGCCGCGATCGTCGCGGTGATGCTGGCGGTCTGGATCGTGCTGCGCTTCTCCGGCGGGATCGTCAAGGTCCTGCGCCCCGGCGGCATCGAGGTGCTGACCCGCATCGCCGGCCTGCTGCTGGCCGCCATCGCCGTGCAGCTCATCGCCGACGCGGTCGCCGCCTTCGTCACCCAGTACGCCAACATGTCGTAGCGGGTTGTCGGGTTGTCGTACGCGGGTGGCAGGATCGGTGCCGTGCGAGCGCCCCGTCCCCGGTCCGGTCAACCCGAACAGCTCGGCTTCGAGGGCATGCCGGAGCGGCTCTTCGTCTGCACCCCCAGCAAGCTCGGGGCGTACGAGGACTGTCCGCGCCGCTACCGCTACTCCTACGTCGACCGTCCCGCCCCGCCCAAGGGGCCGCCGTGGGCGCACAACTCCCTCGGCGCCAGCGTCCACACCGCCCTGAAGAACTGGTACGCCCTCACCCCCGACCGGCGACGCCCCGAGGCCCTCGCCGGCCTGCTCAAGGGCACCTGGGTGCGCGAGGGCTACCGGGACGACGAGCAGGAGCGCCAGGCGTACCGGCGGGCGCTCGGCTGGCTGGAGGCGTACGTCGAGACGCTGGAGCCCGGCGTCGACCCGCTCGGCGTCGAGCGGGTGGTCGCGGTGAAGACGGCGGTGCTGGCCTTCAACGGCCGCGCCGACCGGATCGACTCCCGCCCCGGCCCGGACGGGCCGGAGCTGGTCATCGTCGACTACAAGACCGGCCGCAGCGGGCTCGACGCCGACGACGCGCGCGGCTCGCAGGCGCTGGCGCTCTACGCGTACGCCGCCGAGCGGACGTTCCGCCGGCCGTGCCGCCGGGTGGAACTGCACCACCTGCCCACCGGCACGGTCGCCGCGCACGAGCACACCGCCGACTCCCTGGCCCGGCAGCTCACCCGCGCCGAGGAGACCGCCCGCGACATCATGGCCGCCGAACGCGCGGTCACCGACGGCGGCGACCCCGACGAGGCGTTCCCGACCGTCGCCGGTCCGCGCTGCGGCTGGTGCGACTACCGCCGGGTCTGCCCGACGGGCGCGCAGGTTCCGGCGAGGGAGCCGTGGGCGGCCATGGACCGCCCGGCCGCGCCGACCGGCGACTGAATCCGGCGGTCCGGCCCGGGCCGGACCCCGCGTCGGGGCGTGGCCGAAGCCGGCCGAGCGGTCAGCCGACCGTGGTGGTGAGGCGGGCGGCCCGCTCCTTGGCCGCCTGCTGCATCGGCCCCTCCCGCCACGTGCGCGGCAGCGCGGCCAGCGCCAGCCGCAGCGCGCGGACGCCCAGGTCGGCGGAGAGCGCGGTGGTGGGCAGCCCCAGGCCGCCGTACAACCGCAGCGCCCAGGGCGGCAGCAGCCCGAGCGCGGTGCCGGCGACGCCGAGGTACGCCCAGCGCGGCGGCCCCAGGCTCACCCCGAGCCGGGCCGGCAGGCTCAGCTTCCACGGGATCGGCGGCGCGGTCAGGAACAGGGCGGTCTCGGCCGCCTCCTTCGTCATCCGCAGCTCCGGCCGGACGGCCCGGTAGTAGTCGGCCACCTCGGCGGCGCTGCCCGGCACGTCGGCGGGGTCGAGCCCCACCAGCGCGGCGGCCCGCCGCTGCTCGTCGTAGTAGCCGTCCACCTCGGCGTCGGTCAACGACAGTCCGGCCCGGCGGGCGGTGCTGACGAACGACTCCACCTCGGTGACGTGCACCCAGCGCAGCAGGTCCGGCTCGTCGATGCGGAACACCTCGCCGGTGGCCGGGTCGGTGGCGCGCATCCGGGCGTGCAGGGCGCGCAGTCGCCGGCCGGCCGCCTCCGCCTCGGCCGTGGTGCCGTAGATGACGGTGCCGACGTAGGTGGCGGTGCGGACCAGCCGGCCCCAGGCGTCCGCGCGGTAGTTGCTGTTCTGCGCCACCCCGGCCATCGCCCGGGGATGCAGCGCCTGGAGGTAGAGCGAGCGCAGGCCGGCGACGATCAGGACCGGTTCGTCGTGCACCTTCCACGTGACCGATCCGGGACCGAAGAGGCCGAGGTCGTCGGAGTCCACCGCCCAAGAGTGCCACGCGGTCCGGGCGGCCACCGTCGGGTCGGACGTCGACGGAGCGCCGGCGGTGGTCGGGGTCGGCCGTCGCCGCAGCGCCGGGCCCGGTGTCCGGCTGGTGTCGGCCGGACCGGCCCTCAGACGTCGGCGGAGCGTCGGGCCTGGCAGGTGGGGCAGAGGCCCCAGAAGGTCACTTCCGCCTCGTCGACCTCGAAGCCGTGCGCGGTGTTCGGGTCGAGGCAGGGGGCGCCGCCGACGGCGCAGTCGACGTCGGCGATGTGCCCGCAGCCGCGGCACACCACGTGGTGGTGGTTGTCGCCGGTCCGCGCCTCGTACCGGGCGGGGCTGCCCGCCGGCTCGATCCGCCGGGCCAGGTCGGCGCGGGACAGCGCGCCGAGGACGTCGTACACGGCCTGGGTGGAGACCGAGTCGAGGCGCTCCCGCACCCGGCGGGTGATCTCGTCGACCTCCAGGTGCCCACCGGCGGCCAGCACGTCCAGCACGGCGAGCCGCGGCCGGGTGACCCGCAGGCCCCTCGACCGGAGCAGTTCCTCGCCACTGGACATGCAGCAATGACAGCACGCCGGTCAGGGGGCGACAAGGGAACCCGGGGGCACGTGGCCCCGGACACAGCGCAGGTGGCGGCGCGGTCCGGGCATGATCCGGCGCGCCGTCCGTGGCGCTGAACCGACGCGCCGCGCGTCGCGTGTACCCGATCGTCAGTGCCGTGGAGGTATGGATGGTCGTACGCTTCTGCGGCGGGTCCGCGTCGATCGTCGGAGGTGTCGGTGTTCAAGGAGATCAACGGTCTACCCGGGCACATCCTGGTGATCCATGCGGCGGTGGTGTTCGTCCCGCTGCTGGCGCTGCTCGCCTCCGCGTACGGGCTGGTGCCGCGTTGGCGGCCCCGGCTGGGCTGGGCGGTGGCGATCCTCGCCGTGGTGACCCCGGTGATCACGTGGGTGGCGACCGAGTCCGGCGAGGCGTTCGAGGAGTTCCTGAAGGGCAAGGGCTACCCGCCGGAGCTGCTCGCCAAGATCGAGGAGCATTCCGGGTACGGCGACCGGACCCTCTGGGTCACCCTCGGGCTGGCCGTGGCGGCGCTCCTGCTGCTGGCGCTGACCAGTGGCCGGGTCCGTGCGCCGCGCCTGCCCTCCTGGGTCACCTGGCTGCTCACCGGGGTGATCGTGGTGCTCTCCGGGTTCGCGCTGGTCTACGTCTACCTGACCGGTGACACGGGCGCGGCGTCGGTCTGGGGCAACACGCTCTGAGCCTCGGGCCCCGGGCACCCCGGCTGCCACACGCTGACCCGGCTCCCGGGCGTCGGTTCGGTACTGCGCCGTGAGCGGCGTCGGTTCAGTGCTGCGCCCGGGAGCGGCGTCGGTTCAGAACAGCGCCCGGGAGCACAGCAGGCAGAGCAGGGCCAGCAGCACCGCGCCGGCCACCGCGCCGACGACGTAGGTGAGCCGCTGGGCCTGCTGCTCCGACGCGTCCATCGCCTCCATGTCCTGCGGCGGCAGGGTGCGCGGCGGGGTGGCCTGCAGGTGCACCGGTGGCCGCCAGCCGGGCGGCGGCGGCGTGGTCGGCGGCGGCCCGGCGTAGCCGGGCCCGGACGGCGGGGCGGGCGGGGGTGTCGCCGCCGCCGGCGGTACGTCCGTCGGGGCCGCCCAGGGCGACGGCGAGACGGGCGCGGCCGGCGGCCTACCCAGCCCCGGGCCGCCCGTGCCACCGCCCCCCGGGCCGTCCGTGGTCGTACCCGGGCCACCGGGTCCCGGCGGCGGGGTCGGGGCGGGGGACGTCGGCCGGGCGTCCTCGGACGGCCGTCGCCAGTAGTCGTCCTCGTGGCTGGCACCGCTGGGCGTCGTCACGCCGTCCGACGCTACCAACGCCACGGACATCCCACTCCCCGACGCGCGCCACCGCCCCGCCACCCCGGACGCGACCGGGTCGCCGGTGTTCCGCGCGTGCCGGTGTACGCGGTCCGGGCCCTGGCTGAGCTAGTCTTGCCGCTCGTGAGCACCCTGGAACCGGGCGTACGCGACGACGACCGCCCCGTCGACCTCAGTGAGGACTTCGTGGTGCTGCCCGAGCAGACGGTCGACGACACCGACCACGGCTGGGGTGAGCGCGGCGGCGGCAACGACGACTGGCTGCTCGCCGAGCGCCCCCCGCACTGGGACTGACCCACCTCGGCCCCGGGCCGACCCCCGGAACGGCGTGACCTCCGGGTCGGCGCGCCCGCGCCGGCTCAGCCCCGGACGACGACCGTGAAGCGGCTCCCCTCCGGCTGGCCCACCGTGCGCCGCGCCTGGTCCGGCCCGAGGGCCAGGTAGAGCGCCGACGAGCCGTCCGCGCTGTCGCCGCCCACCACGTCCAGCACCAGCGCCGCCGACGCCAGCGGCACCGCCTCGACCCCGCCGGCCGGTACGACCAGCAGGTCGACCCGCGCGCCGGGCCGGAGCACGGCGAGCGCCGCCGGCTCCGCCAACCGCACCGGTACGCCCACCGACCCGCTCGGCAGCGGCAGGGCACCCGGCCGCCCACCACCGACCCGGGTGCCGCCGGCCGCCGGCCCTTCCGTCGGCGCGCCGACGGCCGAGCGCCCACCCCCGGGCGCCGCGCCGGCCGGCCGCCCGTCCGGCTCCGTCGCGGCGACGCCCGACGGCCGGTCGGGAGCGGTGGCCGACGGGCCGGGCGCGGCCGGCCCCGGACCGGGGCAGCTCTCCCCGCTGTCCAGCACGAGCACGGCGAGCCCGAGCAGGGCGGCGACCAGACCGGCGCGCAGCAGCGTGCCGCCCGTGGGCAGGCGCGGCCGGCGTACCGGCCCCAGCGCGCCACCCGTCCGACCGCCGGCCACGCCACCACCTCCGCCCCCGCCCGTCGGCGACGCCACCGCGACCCGTGTCGGCCGTCGCCGTCCACGGATGCGGACGCTAGGCCGACGGCAGGGGACGGTGGGCACCCGGAGACCGAACCTGTGGACAACCGGCGGCCCTGTGGACAACTCCCGTCGGCGCGGGGGATGTGCTACCCGCTGTCCGGTTCGGCGCAGCACACCGCCGACGGACCCGCTCGGTGCGGGCGGCCGACCGTGGGTCGGGCGACCGGGCACCGGGGCCCGGCGGCGTACGACGAGAGCCCCCGCGGCCCGGAGGCGGCGAGGGCTCTCGGTGCGGCGACGATCAGGAGGAGCTGGACGTGCTGGCGGCCGGCGTCTTGGCCGCCCCGCCGTTCGAGGAACCCGAGGCGCTGGTCGACGACGTGCTCGACGACGACGTCGAGGAGTCCGAGGAGGTGCTGCTCTCGGTCTTCGCCGGCTTGGCGGCGGTGCTGCCGCTGGTGGTCTCCGAGCCGGAGGAGCGGGAGTCGGTGCGGTAGAAGCCGGAGCCCTTGAACACGATGCCGACCGAGTTGAAGACCTTGCGCAGCCGCCCCTCACACGTGGGGCACTCGGTCAGCGGGTCGTCAGAGAAGGACTGCACCGCCTCGAGCTGGTGGCCGCACGCGGTGCAGGCGTACTGGTACGTGGGCACGTTCTCCTCCGGATCTGGCACGGCCGGTTGGCACTCGACGTCTTCGAGTGCCAATGGTGCGTCATCACCCCCGGATTCGTCCAGCGGACGTGTGGCGATCGACACCGGGCGCGTCACCCAGCGTACGCAGGCCGCCCGAAGGGGTTATCACGGCGCGGACCGGACGGTCGTGGGGCTGGGCGGGCAGCACGTCGACGAACTCCCCGTCGTGCAGCAGCGCCACGGTCAGCGTCGAGGCCGGCACCCGGGCCAGCGCCCGGTCGTACGAGCCGCCGCCCCGGCCCAGCCGCAGGCCCCGCCGGTCCACCGCCAGCGCCGGCACCACCACCAGCTCCGCCTCGCCGACCGCCGCGCGTCCCAGCCGGGGGCCGTCGGGCTCGCGCATGCCCCGTCCGGCGGCCACCAGCGCGTCCGGCCCGGCGTACCCGGCCCAGTCCAGGTCCAGGTCGTCGCGGAGCACCGGCAGC
Organism: Micromonospora coxensis; assembly: GCF_900090295.1. NCBI lineage: Bacteria > Bacillati > Actinomycetota > Actinomycetes > Micromonosporales > Micromonosporaceae > Micromonospora > Micromonospora coxensis. The sequence goes on from NZ_LT607753.1 coordinate 4,227,082, forward strand.
AGCAGCTCGCCCCCGGCGGGCAGCGCGTCGCGCAGCGCCGCCGGCAGGTCCGGTCCGCCCGGCTCGGAGCCCACCGGCACGTACGCGGTCATCCGGCGCGGGCGCAGCCGGCGTACCAGATCGACCAGCTCGGCCAGGACGGACGCCGCGGCCCCGGCCCGCTGGTCGGCGGTGAGCGCCCGGCGGGCGGCGAGCAGCGCGACGCGGATGTCCCGCTTCGCCTCGGGTGCCGAATGCGCTTCATCAGAAAAATCCGCCACGCAACACTCCTGACGCAACGTTTGTCTACCGGTCGCTCTGTGTCAGCATCGCAGGAACGGGCCGGGGACATCCGGGGGGAAGCGTTGACGCTACGCGGGCGGTTGACGGCGGCCTTCCTCGCGGTGGTGCTCGGCCCGGTGCTGGTCGGCGCGGTCTTCGTCGGCACCACCCTGACGGCCGTCGACCGCAGCCGCTCCGCCGACCGCCTCGGGCTCGCCGCGTCCACCGTCCGCGCCTCGGTCGACGCCCTCTGCCAGCAGTTGCGCGCCGCCGCCGACGCGGTGGCGCTGCGCGTCGACCCGGCCGCCCGGGCCGGGGCCGCCGGGCAGGTGGTCAGCCGGGGGCTCGCCGCCGCCGTGCTGGTCACCGACGGCACCGGCGCCACCACCTACGTCACTCCCGGCGCCCCGCCGACGCCCTGGCAGGACTGCTCCGGCAGCCGGGCCGCGCCCGGGCCGGTGCGCGCGCTCAGCGCCCGGGTGGACCTGCGCGACCCGGCCGGCGCGGCGCTCGGCACCGTCGCCGCCGCCCAGGTCGTCGACCCGGCGTTCGTGGCCCGGCTGGCCGCCGCGACCGGCGTCGCGGTCACCCTGCTCGACGGCGACGCCGACCGGGTCACCTTCACCACCGAGGCCGACGGCGTACGCGAGACCGTGCTGGCCGCCACCGGCGAACAGGTCACCGAGACCCCCGACGGCCGGTACGCGCGGCGGCTCGGCCCGTCCCCCGGGCAGCCGCTGCCGCTGGTGCTCTCCGTCTCCGGCGAGCAGCCGGCCGGGTTGCCCGCCGTCCTGCTCGGCGCGGTGCTGCTCGCCGTGGTGCTGGCGGTGCTGGCGGCCTGGCGGCTGGCCCGGGTGACCACCCGGCCGTTGGTCGAGCTGGCCGGCGCGGTGGACCGGGTCGCCCACGGCGACCTGACCGCCCGGGTGCCGGTGCGCAGCCGCGACGAGATCGGCCGGCTGGCCGACGCGTTCAACCGGATGACCCGGGAGACCGCCAGCTACGTGACCGCCCTGACCAGCAGCCGCGACCAGCTGCGCGGGCACCTCGCGGTGCTCGGTGACACCCTGGCCAGCACCCACGACCTGCAACGCATCCTGCGGGTGATCCTGCACAGCGCCGTCGCGGCCACCGGGGCCCGGGCCGGCGCGGTGCTGCTGCTCGACGGCGGCGACGTGCTGGTGGGGCGGTGCGCCGAAGGGCTGGAGGGCCGGCTGCCGGACGGGCAGCTGCGGGTGCCGGTCGGGGCCGGGGTGATCGGGTCGGTGGCGGCCACCGGGGAGGCCCGGCGGGGGCGGGTGGACCCGCAGACCGCGCCGGTGGGGGAGCCGCCCTGCGAGACGTACGTGGCGGTGCCCTTCGCCGCGCCCACCGCCGGTGATCCCGCCGGCCGTGACCCGGCGGTGGGGGTGCTGGCCCTCTACGACCGCCTCGGCGGCGCGGAGTTCGACGACGACGACCTGGCCACCCTGCGCACCTTCGCCGGGCACGCGGCGGTGGCGGTGGAGAACGTCCGGGTGCACGAGGAGGCGCAACGGCTCTCCCTCACCGACCCGCTGACCGGGCTGTGGAACTACCGCTACCTGCGGGAGTCGCTGCGCCGGGAGGTGGAGCGCGCCAACCGGTTCGGCCGGATGCTGAGCATCCTCGCCCTCGACCTGGACCGGTTCAAGCGGGTCAACGACACGTACGGCCACGCGGCCGGGGACGCCGTGCTGGCCGAGTTCGCCCGGCGGGTACGCGGCGAGATCCGCGAGGTCGACCTGGCGTTCCGGCAGGGCGGCGAGGAGTTCGTGCTGCTGCTGCCGGAGACCGACGCGCGCGGCGCGGCGATCGTCGCCGAGCGGCTCGGCTCGGCCGTCCGGGACACCCCGATCACCGTGGCCGACCAGCTCTCCATCCCGGTGACCGTCTCCATCGGCATCGCCGTCTACCCGGACCACGCCAGCACCGGGCAGGAGGTGCTCGACGCCGCCGACGAGGCGCTCTACGCGGCCAAGGCCGCCGGGCGCGACGGCTACCGGGTCACCGGGCAGCGCGCCGACACCCCGACGGCGGAGATCCCCGTCCCGGCCGGGGCGGTCAGCCCGGAGGACGGGCTGCCCCGCGCCGGCCCGCCGGCGGCCGGCGGCCGGCACGCCGCGGGCGCGTCCCGGCCCGCCCCGGGTGTGACGCAGCCGGCTACGGGCGGCGCGTCTTCCGGTCCTCAACCGCCGAGACAGAGCCGTGGCCGATAGTCTCGCGACATGTCGGAGCACTCAGCGAACCCCTCAACGGCCGCCGCAACCGGTCGTCCCCACGCCGTCAAGGCCGTCATTCCGGCCGCCGGCCTGGCCACCCGGTTCCTGCCGGCCACCAAGGCGGTCCCCAAGGAGCTGCTGCCGGTCGTCGACCGGCCGGTGCTGCAGTACATCGTCGAGGAGGCCACCCAGGCCGGGATCACCGACGTGCTGCTGATCACCGGGCGCGGCAAGACGGCCATGGTGGACCACTTCGACCGCCGTCCCGACCTGGAGGAGCGGCTCGCCAAGAAGCCCGACCTGCTGGCCGCCGTCAAGCGGACCGAGGAACTGGCCGCGATCCACACCTGCCGCCAGCCCGAACAGCTCGGTCTCGGCCACGCCGTCGGGTTCGCCGAGTCGCACGTCGGCGACGCGCCCTTCGCGGTGCTGCTCGGCGACGAGTTCGTCAAGCCGTCCGAGCCGCTGCTGCCGGCCATGCTGGAGCTGCAGGCCCGCACCGGCGGCGTGGTGCTGGCCTTCTTCGAGGTCGACCCGGCCGAGACCAGCCGGTACGGCATCGCCTCCGTCGAGCCCGCCGAGTCCGAGCTGACCGACGTCGGCGAGGTCGTCAAGGTGACCGGCATGGTGGAGAAGCCCGACCCGAAGGACGCGCCGAGCAACCTCGCCGTGCTCGGCCGGTACGTGCTGCCGGGGCGGATCTTCGACGCGATCCGGCGCACCGAGCCGGGCAGCGGCGGCGAGATCCAGCTGACCGACGCCATGGAGCTGCTGCGCCACGAGGGCGTGCCGGTGCACGCGATCGTCTACCGTGGCACCCGCTACGACACCGGCATGCCGCTGGGCTACCTCCAGACGGTCGTGCAGATCGCCGCCGAGCGCGAGGACCTCGGCGCCGAGTTCCGCAAGTGGCTCGCCGAGTTCGTCAACAAGGGCGACGAGACAGTCACCGCGGCGATCATCAACGGGATGCGCGACGCGTCGGGCGGTCCTAGTACATGACCGCGACGGCCGACGCCGAGGCGGCCGCGAACGAGTTGACGCCGCTCGCCGACTACCTGGGCAGCGTGCTGCGCAGGTTGCGCGCGCTGCCTCCGCTCGACCTCGACCTCACCCAGGCGTACGGCAACGTCCTCGCCGAGGACGTCGTGGCGCCGCACTCGTTCCCCGCCTTCGACCAGGCTGCGGTCGACGGGTACGCGGCACGCTGGGAGGACCTCGTCGGCTACGGCCCGGTCCCCTCCGGGGGGCCGGGCGGCCGCACCGTGCGGTTGAACGTGGTCGGCGACCTGGGGGCGGCGAGCTGGCGGCCGGTCCGGCTCACCCCGGGCTCGTGCTTCTCCGTGGCCGCCGGGGCCCCGCTGCCCGTCGCCGCGGACGTGGTCGTCCCGGTGGAGTGGACCGACCAGGGCATGGCCGCGGTGGAGATCTTCCGCACCCCCAAGCGGGGGTACGGCGTGCGCCGCGCCGGTGAGGAACTGCCCGCCGGCACCCTGCTCGCCCGCGCCGGCACGTACGTCTCACCGGCGCTGGTCGCCGTCCTCGCCGCCACCGGGATCGGGCACGTGGTGGTCCGGCCCAGCCCCCGGGTGGTCATCGTGGCCACCGGCGACGAACTGGTGGACGTGGGCCGGGGCAGCCAGCCCGGTCAGGTGGTGGACGCCAACTCGCACGCGTTGACCGCCGCCGCGGCCGAGGTGGGCGCGCTGGCGTACCGGGTGGGCATCTGCGACGACGACCCGGAGGGGCTGCGCGGCCTGTTGGAGGACCAGACCCTGCGGGCCGACCTGATCATCACCACCGGCGGCACCGGCACCGGCCCCGGCGACATGGTCCGCCGGATCCTGTCCAGGAGGGAGGGTGGCCGCGCCGGGCCGGTCACCTTCACCGAGGTGGCGCTCTATCCCGGCACCGCGCTCGGATTCGGTACGGTCGGCGCCGAGGAGGTGCCGGTGGTCTGTCTGCCCGGTGAGCCCGGCGCGGCGCTGATCGGCTTCGAGGTGCTGGCCCGTCCGGCGATCAACCTGCTGGCCGGGGCGGAGCCGGTGTTCCGGCCGAGTGTCCGGGCGCACCTGCTGGAGACGATCACCTCGCCCGGCGGGCTGCGCGAGTTCCGCCCCGCGCACGTGGCCGAGCGGCGCGGCGGCGGCTACACCGTCCAGCCGCTGCCCGGTGGGCCGTTCACCCTCTCCGGCCTGGCCGAGGCGAACGGGCTGATGGTGCTGGGGGAGCGGGTCACCAGCGCGGCGGCCGGCTCCACGGTGGACGTGCTCCTGCTGGACCGGCGCCGGTGAGCCGGTCCGGTCGGCCCGTCCGCCGGTGGCCGTCGCCGTCCACAAGGGAGAGGCCGGCCCGGTGAGGTGGTTCGCGCGGGCGCCCGGCTGGCCGGCGGTGCTGGTCGACGGGCCGGTGGTGCTGCGGCCGTACCGGCGCTCGGACGCGGTGGCCTGGTCCGAGGTGCGCCGCGCCAACCGGGCCTGGCTGGCGCCCTGGGAGTCGCACCTGCCGGGCGGCTGGAACGAGACCAACTCGCCGGCCGCGTTCCGCTACGTCCACGCCGACCAGCGGCGGTCGGCCCGTACCGGCGAGGGGATGCCCTTCGCGGTCTGCCTGCGCGAGGACGGCCGGGACCGGCTGGTCGGGCACCTCAACGTGGGCAGCATCGTGCGGCGCGCGTTCTGCTCCGGGTACGTCGGATACTGGGTGGACGCCCGGGTGGCCGGTCGCGGCATCATCCCCACCGCGATGGCGCTCGCGGTGGACCACGCCTTCGGACCAGGAGGGCTGCACCGGGTCGAGGTGAACATCCGGCCGGAGAACAGACCCTCCCGGCGGGTGGTGGAGAAGCTCGGCTTCCGTGAGGAGGCGTACCACGTGCGCTACATGCACATCGACGGTGCGTGGCGTGACCACATCGGATACGCGATGACCAGTGAGGAAGTGGCCGCCGAAGGTGGACTGTTGGCGCGGTGGCACCGGATCCGCGCCGCCGCGGGGTGAGCCGTCCCACGGCCGGGATCGGCGCGGCGCGCCGGCAGGACCGTTGACAGCCCGTAACCTCAAGTAACTGCAAGCTGTGGCAAGCACTGCCCGACCGTACGATCTGCGCCGTGGACGACCATCCGGGGAAGATCCTGCGGTGGCCCGGTGGTTGCCCCGAATTCGGTGACGGGAGGGGTGAGGGTGCCGACCTCGGTGCTCCTCGCCGTCCTCGCCGCCGCCGGCCTGCTCGCCCTCGCGCCGGCGCTGGTCCGCCGGTACGACGCCACAGAGCGGCTGGTGGCGGAGCGGGCGCAGTCGACGGCGCGGGTGCTCCAGCGCCGCCGACGGCGTCGTACTGTCCCCGGTCGGCGGCCGGTCAACCCGTCCCGCGCCCTTGTCGTCACACTCAGTGAGAACGCGAACACGGGCGGTCTGGCCGCGCCGGTCTCCGCGCCGCCCGCCCCGGCCCGCCGCAAGGGGCGGCTGCGCGCCGTGCCGCCCCCGCCGAAGCGGGCCCGCCGCCGGCCGCCGCCCCGCCGGCACCACACCCCCGCCGTCTACCGGCGCCGCCGGGTGCTCGCCGCGCTGGTGCTGCTCAACACCGTCGAACTGGTCGGCGTGATCGTGGTCGGCCCCGGATTCTGGATCAGCGTCTCGGTCACCGGCATGCTGCTCGTGGCGTACGTCGTCCACCTGCGGGCGCGGGCGGTGGCCGAGCGCCGCCGGCGGCGGCTGCGGGCCCGCGAGGCCGCCTGGCTGGCCGCCCGGCAGGCCGAGGTGCGGCGGGAGCAGGCCCGTCGGGCGGCGGCCCGCCGGGAGGCGCAGCGCCGCCTGGCGGCCCAGCGCGAGGCGGTACGGCGTACCGCCATGGGCCTGGACCGCTCCGGCGACCTGCCGGCGGCGGCCAGCGGCGGCGGTTCGGTGATGTACCGGCGCTCCGGCGGCCTGCGCGGCCGCCCCTACTCCTCCGGCCGAGGCCCCCACTCCGCCTGACGGCCACCCGGGTAGTGATCGATTCCGCCCGACCGCCACCCGCGTTGATCAACTTCGTGCCGGCGATGTGGCGGTGTCGACGCTCCCCGGATGCCGCGACATCCCCGAAACGGCGCGCCCGCTCCGGGTCGCCAGGCCCAAGATCGCGCCGTGCCGGGGGGTGATTGGCCGGGTGGGCGGTGGACCTGTTAGCCTTGTCGCCGGCCCGCCTGGTGCAAGCCAGGTGGGACCGAAGCCGGTTCGCCGGCGGAGGGGTTGTGGCGCAGTCCGGTAGCGCACCTCGTTCGCATCGAGGGGGTCAGGGGTTCGAATCCCCTCAACTCCACCCAAGGTCAAAGGCCGTTTCCGCTCGTCGGAGACGGCCTTTGTCGATCCTGTACAGCAGCTCGCAGGACTGGTCGTCGAGCCGGGTGGTGAGGGTGACGACCAGGCCGTTGTCGGGCCAGACCTGGCCGGCGTGCCCCTGGTGTCGATCTACCCGGCGGGAGCGCAGGGCCGTGTACCTCCAGCGGGCCCGGATCCGTCGAAGACGGTTGCGGGATCGAGCACGGGTCGACGGTGGTCGGTGTGGTCGTCGGGAGCAGCCGGACCGGACCACGATGCGGGCCGTCCCGGTTGCGCCGGGCGTGGATCATGGGCGCCATGTCCGATGTCATCGCCGTCGCGCTGATCGCGTCACTGTCGACCCTGCTCGGGGCGGGCCTCAGCGGATTCATGGGGCTGCGCATCGCCCGCCAGCAGATCGGCGGTCAGGTGGCGGACGCTCGCGAGGCGCGATCGGCGCAGCGGCGAGCCACGAGGGACGCGCTCCGGCGGGACGCCTACGTGCGGTTCCTGTCCGCCTGCGACCACGCCTACCGCCAGTTGGACCAGCGGTGGCGCGAATCCGAGAGCCAGGCGCCGGCGGCCGGCTACGACGACGTGTACGCGGCCGTCCGAGCGGTCGACGAGGCGTACAACCTGATCCTGCTCGAAGGTCCTGCGGCCGTCGCGACGGCGGGCGCGCGGGTGGTGGAGAGCGTCAACGCCGAGAACGCGACACTCCGGCAGCTCGTGAACGCCGCACCCGCGACCGGGGTGCCGCCCGTCGCTCGGCACACGGCGGAGAGGCGCGAGCTGATCGGCGCCCGGATCGAGACCCGGGACGCGTTCGTCGACGCCGCACGGGCCGCCCTGGCGGACTGAGGATGATCGGGCAATCGGCCGGCCACTGCGCGGCCTGCCACGAGCGGCAGCACCGCGTACACCTATCCGCGCAGCGCCAGGTGGTACGTGCGCAGCGCGTCCTCACCGTCCGGCGAGGGCTGCTGCGGTCCGGCCTCCCAGCCCAACCGCTCGTAGAACCCGGCCGCCCCCAACGGGCCGGTAGAGGTCTGCAACTCGGCCCGCTGGGCACCCGCGTCCCGGGCGTGCTCGACGAAGCGCATCGCCAGCCGTACCCCGATGCCGCTCCCACGCCAGTCCGGGTGCACCGCCAGCGCGCTCATGACGGCAACCTGTCCGGTCCGGGCCGGCGCTGCCGGACCGCGTCCGCTCGCTCCCTGCCGTTGGGTGGACAGCCGGCGGGTCCACGGACGCAGCCGCGAGCGCACCAGGCGGGCGGCCACCCGGGGCCGGACGCACAGCGCGGTGAGCCCGGTGACCGCGAGCGCCGCCATCGCGCGCCGGTCCGCCGCCAGCGCCGTGGTGTGGGCGGCGTGGTCGGTGGTGCCGACCAGGAACCCGACGATCTCTCCCGGCGCGGCCGGGTCGACGACGACGTAACCGAGGCCGTGCGGCGAGTCGAGGTACGTGCGGTGCCAACGCCGGACGAACCGTGCGCCGAGCGACGGGAACAGTCCCACGGGCAGGAGATCGACGTGGGCGCGGGACATGACGGGCAGGTCCGCGTGCGTCGCCGCCCGCAGGACGGGGGCGCCCGGCTCCGGGCTCGGCGTCGACGTGGGGACACCGGTGTCCGGAGGGCCGCTCACGGTCCTCCTGGGTAGGAATCGCATGCCGTCACCCGGGTCAGCTGGTGAAGTCGTCCCTCGCGTCCCCTGCGTCCTCCTGGACGTGCTCCCCGGGCTGCCTGCCCCGGATCTCGTCGCGCCGCATCACCTGTTCCGCCTCGGCCCGCTCGTCCCGGGTCATGTCACCCAGCCGGGCGCGGGCGGGCCCGGCGACCTGTTCGACCTGCTCGCTCGGCCGCTCGATGGAGCTCATGTCGCCTCCCTGCCGGTTCGGGCGGGCAGCAGCGCGGCCCGCCTCCGCTGCTCGGGTCCCCGTCACCGTGCGGAGGAAACCTGCCCCGGGTCCGACCAGTCAGTCCAGTGCGAGCGAGCCGAGGGGGATCTCACCGGCGGGCAGGTAGGTGCCCCGCATCACCCCGGTGTCGAACACCTGGCTGTCGACCAGCGTCAGCCCGGCCGGGACGGTGCCGTCGGCGAACAGCCGCTTGCCCGTCCCGACGACGACCGGGAAGGTCCACAGCCGGTACTCGTCGACGAGGCCGGCCCGGATCAGCGTCTGGGCCAGGTCGCCGCTGCCGTGCACCTGGAGGTCCGGCCCGTCGCCCTGCTTGAGCGCGGCGACGCCCTCGGCGGCGTCGCCCTCGATCAGCACGGACCGGTGCCACCCCAGGTGCGGACGGCCGCGCGAGGCGACGTACTTCGTCGCGTCGTTCAACGGCTTGGCGCTCTCGTCGGTGACCCGGGGCCAGTGGGCGGCGAAGAGGTCGTACGTCCGGCGGCCGAGGACGAGGTCGAAGGGCCGGCTCAACGCCCGCCCCATGGCCTCGCCCATCCGGTCGTCCCAGTAGTTCACCGACCAGCCGCCGTACGCGAAGCCGCCGTCGGTGTCCTCCCGTGGGGTACCGGGGGCCTGCAGGACCCCGTCGAGGGTCAGGTAGCTCTGCACGATCAGCCTTCTCATGGCAGGTCCTCTCGGTCGGTCCCGTCGCGGGGGGACACGACGGGAGGCGGGCCGGTGCGTGGATCCGTGCGGGAGTGCCGGGCGCGTAGGGCGGCGGCCTCCATGGCGATCCCAGGCTAGGCGACCGAACCGACGACGGGCGGTCCACGAGGATCCGCCATCGTGCTCTCCACAGTGGAGTTGGCGGGCGGGTCGACCGACAGGAACGGGCCGGCCCCCGAGCGGGGGGCCGGCCCGTCACACGAGCGCAGGGGTCACGGCTTCCAGGAGCCGGCGGCCTCGAACCGGTGCTCGTACTCGACGACGCCGTTCTTGTCCTTGACGTCGAAGACCACCGCGCCGGAGCGCTTGCTGCCGGCCCGGATGCCGCTGCCGGAGTCCAGCATGTCGCCGCCGCAGCCGGAGAGGGCGGCGGCCAGGCCGTTGCTGGTGGTGCCGTCCTCGGCCACCCACTGGAAGTAGAACGGGTTGATCGACGCCTTGCCCTTGGTCACCGTCGCGGTCACGTCGGCGATCAGGTACAGGCCCTTGGACGGGGCCGGGGCGAACGAGCGGCAGCCCTTGGTGGAGGTGGAGAACTTGCGGATGGTGATCTCCAGGGTGCCCTCGTCGTCCTCGATGACCAGGGTGTCACCGGCCTTCATGTTGAAGGTCTCGCCGTCGGCCGGGCTGGACGCCGACGGCTTCGTGCCGGGCAGGTCCGGCAGCGAGGTCGTGCCCGGCGTCGGCAGCGAGCGCTCGATCTCCTCCGCCTTGTCGGCGGCCTTCTTGCCCCCGACGGCCAGCGCCGCGATGCCGCCGCCGCAGCAGAGCAGGAGCAGCACCGCGACCACGATGCCGATGATGAGCCACGGCTTCTTCTTCGCGCCGGACGTCATCGGCGGGCCGAGCGGCGCGCCGGGCGGCGGCGGGTAGCCGGGACCGGACACCGGCGGGTAGCCGCCCCCGGAGACCGGGTGCGGTGCGCCGGAGACCGGCGGGTACGGCGCCCCCGACACCGGCGGCATCGAGGCGTTCGGGTCGTAGGCCGGGTACGGCGAGCCCGACACGGGCGGCGGGGCGTACGGCGAGCCGGAAACCGGCGGCTGCGGGGTGGTCGGATCGACCGGCGCGTACGGGTTCTGCGGCGGGCCGGAGACCGGGGGCGGCGCGGCGGTCGGGTCGGCGGGGTACTGGGGCACCGGCGCCGTGGGGAACGGGTCCACCGGCGGCTGGTTGGGGTCCTGCGGCCCGTAGGGGGGCTGGGGCTGGCTCACCGTACTCCTCGGCGCTTCGAATCAGGCTTGATGAAACTCCCCGACGCTAGTCGGTACGGTCAACCCGGAATCGTCTCGGGTCCGGCCCCGCCGTTCGGTTCGCCGGTCGGGGGCCGAACGGTCAGCGCAGCAGCACGGCGGCCGTCCGGACCAGGTCGTCCTCGACCGCGAAGCGGCCGTGGACCACGGTGGGCGGATCGGCCACCGTCGCGGCGGCCACCCGCACCGGGTCGATCCGCGCGGTGAACGTCCCCGCGTCGGGGTCCAGCTCGACGGTGGCGTCCTGGAAGTCCAACCAGGACCCGACGACGGGATGCCAGACCTTGTAGACGGTCTCCTTGGCGCTGAACAGCACCACCGGCCACGCGGTGCCCGCGGGCAGCCGGGCGCAGCGATCCTCCTCCTCGGGGCGGCAGATCAGCCGGCGTACCCCCGGGTTGAGCTCGCGCTGCCGCTCGGCGTCCATGCCGACGGAGCGCACGTCGTCGGCCCGGGCGACCGCGGCGGCGCAGTAGTCGCGGGTGTGGGTGATGGTGCCGACCACGCCCGCCGGCCAGAGCGGGGACCGGTCGGCCGCCGCGGGCACCGGCACCGGCGGCAGGCCCAGGCCGGTCATCGCCCGCCGGGCGCAGACCCGCCCGGCGGTGAAGTCGCGCCGCCGGCTCTCCACCGCGCGCTCGCCCAGGCCGGTCCGCTCGGCGGGCAGCAGTTCGCCCACCCAGTCCGCCGGCCCGGCCACCACGACCGACACGGCCGGTGGCAGCAGGTCACGCATCACCCACCCCTTTCAGGTACGACCGCAGTCGCGACCGCTCCTCGTCGAGCCGGTCGGCCGGCACCGGCGGCGACTCGGGCCAGAGGGTCACCTCGGGCTCGCCGTCGCGGGCCTCCCAGGTGCCGACCACCCGGCCCCGGTGCACCACCACCGGGGTGATCCAGCCGGCCGTCCGGCTCACGTCCGCCCGGCGGGCCGCCGGCACCACCGTGGTGTCCCGGGTGCCCGGCCCGAGCACCCACTGGTCGAAGGCGGGCAGCAGGCGCACGTCGTCGGTGGGCTCGGCGGCGGCGATCTCCGGCAGGTCGCCGGCCCGGGCGTACCCGGGTCGCCCGTCGACCGTCACCGGGACCAGCTCACCCGCCTCGACCAGGGTCCGGAACCAGCCCCGCAGCATCGGCCGCTTCGAGCCGCCCCGGCTGAGCCACTGGTCGAAGGTCTCCGGGTCCGCCGGCCCGTACGCCCCCAGGTACGCCGGCACCACCCGTGCGGCGGCCTCCTCCGGGGCGGGCAGCCCCGACCAGCCCGGCAGGTACGTGTCGGGCCGGGTGAAGGTGACCCGGTTGCCGTCGGCCGGCCCGTGCACCAGCAGCCCCTGCCAGGCCAGCGGCTTGAGCACCGCGCCCCAGCCGGAGCCGAGGTGCGCGGCGAGCGCGGCGTCACCGGTGCGTTCGACGATCTCGGCGGTCAGCGCCTCCCGGCCGAGCACCCGGCCGTCCAGTGCGGACCGGGCCGCCTCGGCGATCGCGTCGAGCTGCCCGACCGTGACGAAGCTGCGCTGCCAGGAGCCCTTCTCCCAGAACCGGCCGGCGGCCAACAGCGCCAGGTAGGCCGCCGCCTCGGCGGTGGGCAGCAGGTGCAGGGCGCCACGCATCGCCCAGGTCTTCACCAGGGTCCGGTCGGCGAGCGCGGCAGCCGTCGTACCCGGTCGGGGCGCCGGCTGTCGCGCGGCGACGGCCTGCTCGGCGGCGGAGGCCACCTGCGCCTGCACGCCGGCCAGCCGGCCGACCACGGCGACCGCGTCGGTGCCCGGCGGCCGGTGCAGCAGCTGACGGCGCGCCCGCCAGGCCAGCACCTGCTCGACGGAAAGGTTCGTGACGGCCATGGACGGTCAACGTACCGCAACCGCGTAACGCCGGAGGGTTCCGGAGCGCTGTTCGGGCGACACGGGGGAGTCGACCGGTCTCTCTCCGTGCCGACGGGTGGTGACCGGCGGCGCGGCCGACGTCGACGGACGTGAGAGGAAGTGACAGATGACCGGTGCCACGGCTGCGTCGGGCTCCCGGCCCGACGAGCACGTTCCGGTGACACCCGGGTGGACCTGCGGGACGTGTGGCGAGGAGTGGCCCTGCGCGGCCAAGCGGGACCTGTTGCTCGCCGAGTACCGGGTGGACCGGGCGTCGCTCAGCGTCTACCTGGGAGCGTGCCTCGCCGCGGCGACCGCCGACCTCGCCGCGGCCCCGGTCCGACCCCTGCGCGAGCGGTTCATCGGTTGGTTGCCCCGGGGGCCGGTCACGTCCTGACCGGGACGGCCGCACCCCACGGGTGCGGCCGTCCGGAGACGCGCCGACCACACCGGCGGTCCGGGCGGACGGTGGATGTCCGATAACGGTCCGTTAGGTGTCGGATGTAAACCTTTTGCTCGACCACGCACCGTCGGAAATCTGACTGAAGTCAGCCCGTTGTGCCGGTGCCCAAGGGTGGTTAAGCTCTGTGTTGCGCGCCCCAATCGCCCGCTTCCCCCGTGGCAGGCGATCGGGGCGCGCTCTACGTGTGCCCAGATCCGGTCCGCGGCGATCCGCCCGACCTGCTCGGCCACCACCGGCCCTCACCTCGCGTTCGCCCCGGCAGGGGACACCCGCCCACGCGATCGCGCCCGGTCCGGAGATCCGGAACCGGGCGCGACGACGACCTGCGGTGGGGCTCAGATCCAGCGGCCGTCCAGCCACATCCGGCCCGACCAGTCGTCGTACGGCAGCGAGTTGCCCACGAAGATCGGGTAGAAGTACGCGAAGCAGAGCGCCACCAGCAGCACGTACGCGCCGACGATGACGCCGCCCACCAGCCGCCGGTCGGCGCTGCGCCCTTCATCGGCCGGGTCCTGCGGCGTCCCCTCCGGGATGCGCGGCGTGACGATCGCGCCCAGCACGTAGACCACCGCCAGCACCAGGAACGGCAGCGCCGGGGCGGCGTAGAAGGAGAACATCGTCCGGCCGTCCAGGGCGAACCAGAACCAGGGCAGCAGGCCGGCGGCGAGGCTCAGCAGGATCGCCCCGGCCCGCCAGTCCCGCCGGGCGATGCCGAGCCAGGCCAGCGCCGCCAGCGCGGGCAGGAACGACCACCACAGCAGCGGCGTGCCGAGCAGCAGGATCTCGGCGGCGCAGCTCGCCGCCCCGCACCCGCCCGCGTTCGACCAGTAGAACGCCACCGGCCGCCCGAGCAGCAGCCACTGCCAGGGCCAGGACTGGTACTTGTGCGGCGTCTCCAGGCCGGTGTGGAAGTCGAAGGCCGCCTTGTGGTACTGGAACAGGTTGTTCAGCGCCCCGATGACCGGGGTGTCGCTCAGGCCGGGGGTGTTCGGGTACCGCTCGGCCAGCCGGTAGTAGCCGTCGTCGCCGAGCAGCCAGCCCGACCACGTCGCCAGGTAGGTCAGGACCAGCACGACGCCGGCCAGCACCAGCCAGGGCAGCTCGTCCAGCAGCGCGTCCCGCCACGGGCGGCGTACCCCGGCCGAGCGGCGGACGCCGACCTCCCACAGGAGCGCCAGCAGACCGAACGCCGGCACGAAGTACAGGGCGCTCCACTTCACCGCGACCGCGCAGCCGAGCAGCACCCCGACGGCGAGCCGCCACCACGGCCAGGTGCGCCAGCCGCCGGCCGGACGCCCGGCCGGCCCGGCGGCGGTCGGGTCCAGCCCCGCCTCCAGCGCCCGGGCCCAGCGCCGCCGCCGGGAGTCGCGGTCCAGCACCAGGGCGCCGAAGGCGGCCAGCACGAACAACAGCAGGAAGATGTCAAGCAGCGCGGTGCGGGAGAGCACCAGGTGGAAGCCGTCCAGGGCCAGCAGCAGGCCGGCGGCGCAGCCGAGCGTGGTGGAGCGGAACATCCGGCGCGCGATCCGGGTCAGCATCAGCACCGACAGGATGCCGGCGATCGCCGCCGAGATCCGCCAGCCGAACTCCGGGGCGGTGGTCATCAGATGGCCCGGCACCTTGATGTTGTGCTCGGCGTCGGCGTAGCCGAAGGCCCACTCACCGAGCCCGATCAGCCACTTGCCCAGCGGCGGGTGCACCACGTACGACGGGCCGTTGTCCTTGTAGTTCCACTCGACGCCCTTGTCGATCAGCCCGTAGCCGTCGCGGGCGTAGTAGATCTCGTCGAAGATCTTGCCCGCCGGGCGGCTGAGGTCGAGCAGGCGCAGGACGGCCGCGATGACCACCACCACGGCGGTGGCCAGCCACGAGTTCACGTCCAGCCGGGCCTCGACGGTGGCGAGCCGGCGGCGTACGACGGCCGGGATGCCGTCACCGCCGCCGGTGGGGGAACTCCCCTGCTCGGGACCGGCTTCGTTCGCGCTCTGTGCTGTCGACGCACTCGTCACCCGGCGATCGTAGGCTCTGAAGGTGCCCGGTGGCGTCCATCGTCCCCGATACTGGCACGCTCGTCGATGAAGGAGCGCTACTCGTGGGTGAAATGTCCGAGCTCGGACGCCTGGTCCTGCTCGGCGCGCCGCTGGGCAACCCGGCCGACGCCTCGGCCCGGTTCCGCGAGGTGCTCGCCACCGCCGACGTGGTCGCCGCCGAGGACACCCGCCGCCTCACCCGGCTGGCCCGGGACCTCGACGTCGCCGTCCCGGGCCGGATCGTCTCCTACTTCGAGGGCAACGAGGAGCGGCGTACCCCCGAGCTGGTCGAGGTGCTGACCGCCGGGTACACGGTCGCCCTGGTCACCGACGGCGGCATGCCCAGCGTCTCCGACCCCGGGTACCGCCTGGTCCGGGGCGCGCTGGACGCCGGCGTGCCGGTCACCGCCGCGCCTGGCCCGAGCGCGGTCACCACCGCGCTGGCCCTGTCCGGCCTGCCCTGCGACCGGTTCTGCTTCGAGGGCTTCCTGCCCCGCACCCCCGGCGCGCGCCGGTCCCGGCTGCGGGCCCTCGCCGCCGAGGAACGGACGCTGGTCTTCTTCGAGGCCCCGCACCGGATCGCCGGCGCGCTGGCCGACCTGGCCGCCGCGTTCGGCGCCGACCGTCCGGCCGCGCTCTGCCGGGAGCTGACCAAGACGTACGAGGAGGTCGTCCGGCGGCCCCTCGGTGAGCTGGCCGACTGGGCCGCCGAGGGTGAGCCGCGTGGCGAGATCACCCTCGTGGTGGCCGGCGCGCCGCAGCGGCCGGCGGAACGCCCCGACGACGACACCCTGCGCGCCGCCGTCGCCGCGCGGGAGGCCGCCGGCCTCTCCCGCCGCGACGCCATCACCGAGGTCGCCACCGAGTACGCCCTGCGCCGCCGCGACGTCTACACCGTCGTCCACGCCTGACCCCGCCCGCACGTCCGCGCCCGCGCCTCCCGCGTCCGCACGTCCTCCCGCCCCCGCGCCTCCCGCTCCCCGGGTGGCGCGCGCCCGCACGTCCGCCCGCCTCCCGCGCCCGCGCCTCCCGCGCCCGGGGCGGCCCGGGCAAAGGGTCACCAGGCGGCGAGGAGGAAGCCGAGGGTGATCAGGGCGGGGCCGGCGTGGGCGGCGAGGGTGGCCCGGCGGCGGTGCCGGGGGTCGGGCAGCCGGGTGGCGCCGGTCCAGCGGGCGATGCCGGCGCCGCAGCCGGCCACCACCAGCAGGCCGAGCAGCCAGCGCAGGTGCCCGCCCGCCCCGGTGTCGACGTACGCGGTGTCGTCGCCCGCGCCGGTCATCCGGGCCGGCAACGTCGTGCCGGGGGTGCTGCGCTCGCCGGGCACCCCGCTGACCCGGACGCCGTGGGCGAGGAACCGGCCCTGATCGGCGGCGAAGATGCCCCGGCAGCGCTGGGTCAACCCGCTCCCGGCGCAGTCCGTGATCACCACGGTCCCGCCGGTGGCATGGCCGACCGCCAGCCAGAACGGGCCGGCGCTGACCCAGGCGAAGAAGGCGGCGAGCAGGCTCAGCGCCAGCAACGCCGCCAGGCCCCGCACCGGGTCCGGCGGGTGGGCGGCGCGGGGCGCGCGGGTCCGGGCCGGCGCGGTGGAGGTCCGCTCGGGGCGCTTCGGCTCCTCGCGCAGCGGCGTGCCGTCCCAGTGCACCTGCTCGATCGGGGGCCAGAAGAGTTCGCCGTCGCCGGTCGTACCCGGATCGGGGTCGGCGCGCAGGCCGCGCGGCTGGCGGACCGGGACCCGGCTCGGCACGGCGTCGACCGGGGCGCCGGTGGTCGGCTCGACCTCGACCGGCGAGTCGTCCGGGCCGGGCACCACCCGGGGCTGGGGCGCGACCGCTCCACCGCGCGACGGCGCGGGCCGGTCGGGCGCCGCTGCGCCACGGGCACCGGGGGAGGGATCGTCGTGTCCCGCTCGTCTCGCCGTCACGGCGTTCATTGGACACCGCGAAGGCGCGACGGCAGGGCAGCTCAGGCCGCGTGTCGGCGACAAATCGGACCAGCGATGAGGGCGTCGCGGCCCGCCGCGCGCGGCGGGTGCCCTATTGGTTCGCGGGCACGGGGAGCCGGTCACTAGGCTTGCTGGTCATGAGTCACGTTCTCGCCGCGGTCGCCTGGCCCTACGCCAACGGCCCGCGCCACATCGGCCACGTATCCGGATTCGGCGTTCCCTCCGACGTCTTCGCCCGGTACATGCGGATGGCCGGCCACGACGTGCTCATGGTCTCCGGCACCGACGAGCACGGCACCCCGATCCAGGTGCAGGCCGACGCCGAGGGGGTCACGCCGCGCGAGCTGGCCGACCGGTACAACCGGGTGATCGCCGAGGACCTCCGGGCGCTGGGCCTCTCCTACGACCTGTTCACCCGCACCACCACCCGCAACCACTACGCCGTGGTGCAGGAGCTCTTCACCGGGCTGCACCGCAACGGCTACATCGTCCCGAAGGTCACCACCGGCGCGATCTCCCCGTCCACCGGCCGGACCCTGCCCGACCGCTACATCGAGGGCACCTGTCCGATCTGCGGTTACGACAGCGCCCGTGGCGACCAGTGCGACAACTGCGGCAACCAGCTCGACCCGATCGACCTGATCAACCCGAAGTCGAAGATCAACGGCGAGACGCCGGAGTTCGTCGAGACCGAGCACTTCTTCCTCGACCTGCCGGCCCTCGCCGACGCGCTGCGCCAGTGGCTGGACAACCGGGAGGGGTGGCGCCCCAACGTGCTGCGGTTCTCCCGCAACCTGCTCGACGACCTCCAGCCCCGGGCCATCACCCGGGACCTGGAGTGGGGCGTGCCGATCCCGCTCGACGGCTGGCAGGACCGCCCCGACAAGCGGATCTACGTCTGGTTCGACGCGGTCATCGGCTACCTGTCCGCGTCCATCGAGTGGGCCCGCCGCACCGGCGACCCGGAGGCCTGGCGCAAGTGGTGGTCCGCCGACGGCGAGGGCAAGGACGCCCGTGGCTACTACTTCATGGGCAAGGACAACATCGTCTTCCACTCGGTGATCTGGCCGGCGCTGCTCGGCGGCTACTCCGGCGAGGGCGCGCGCGACGGCCAGCCGGGCGAACTGGGCCGGCTCAACCTCCCCACCGAGGTCGTCTCCAGCGAGTACCTGACCATGGAGGGACGCAAGTTCTCCTCCTCCCGCAAGGTCGTCATCTACGTCCGCGACTTCCTGGAGCGCTACGACGCCGACGCGCTGCGGTACTTCATCGCCGTCGCCGGCCCGGAGAGCAACGACACCGACTTCACCTGGGCCGAGTTCCTCCGCCGCAACAACGACGAACTGGTCGCCGGCTGGGGCAACCTGGTCAACCGCTCCATCTCGATGGCGGCGAAGAACTTCGGCGCGATCCCGCCGGTCGACCCGGCCGGGCTCACCGAGGCCGACGAGGCGCTGCTCGCGGTGGCCCGCGCCGGCTTCACCACCGTCGGCGACCTGATCGCCAAGCACCGGCAGAAGCAGGCGATCGGCGAGGCGATGAAGGTGGTCGCCGAGGCCAACAGGTACCTCTCCGAGCAGGCCCCGTGGAAGCTCAAGGGCGAGGCGGACAAGCCCCGGATGGGCACCATCCTGCACGTCGCCCTCCAGGTGGTCAGCGACGCCAACACGCTGCTCACGCCCTTCCTGCCGCACTCCGCGCAGCAGGTGCACGAGCTGCTCGGCGGCACCGGCGTGCACGCGCCGATGCCGGTCATCGAGGAGGTCGAGGACCTCGACGGCGGGCCGGCGTACCCGGTGCTGACCGGCGACTACACGGTCGGGGCGCGCTGGGAGTCGGTGCCGATCGAGGCGGGCCGGCCGCTCGCCGCGCCGAAGCCGGTCTTCCGCAAGCTCGACCCGTCGATCGTCGACGAGGAACTGGCCCGCCTGGCGGGCTGACCCGGCCGACGACGGGGACGGGCGCCGACTGCGCCCGTCCCCGTCGCGCGTCTCAGCGCCGGGCCATCGCCGGGGCGCCGACGAACTCCATGATCGCCTGGTTCACCTCGCCCGCGTTGGTCCACGGGATGCCGTGCGGGGCGCCGTTCAACGTCACCAACGTCGCCGTCGGCAGCATCGGCTGCAACCGCTGGCCGGTCACCGGGTACGGCAGCACCATGTCCTGGTCGCCCTGCACGATCAGCACCGGCACGTCGATCCGGGGCAGGTCGCCGCGGAAGTCCGTCAACCAGGCGTCCACGCAGGCCAGCGTCCCCATCGCCGACGCCTGCGCCCCGATGTTCCAGTGGGCCCGGAAGGCCTCCTCGCTGACCAGCTCGCCCTTGTTGGCGTCCCAGTTGAAGAAGTTCTGGCAGAACTGGGTGAGGAAGGCGAACCGGTCGTCCCGGATGGCCTGCTTGAACCCGTCGAAGAGGCTCTGCTCCACGCCTTCGGGATTGTCCGCCGTCTTCAGCAGGAACGGCGCCAACGGCGCGAGCAGCACCGCCCGGTCCACCCGGTTCGACCCGTACGTGCCCAGGTAGCGGGTCACCTCACCGGTGCCCATCGAGTGCCCGATCAGGATCGTGTTGCGCAGGTCCAGCTCGGTCATGATCATGTCAAGGTCGGCGGCGAAGGTGTCGTAGTCGTACCCCGAGGCCGGCTGGCTGGACGCGCCGAAGCCCCGCCGGTCGTACGTGATCACCCGGTAGCCGGCCGCCAGCAGCGGGCCGGACTGCTTCTCCCACGTCGCCCCGTTGAACGGGAAGCCGTGGATCAGCACCACCGGCTGTCCGGAGCCGTGGTCCTCGTAGTACAGGTCGATGGGCGCGGAGTTCTCCGCGCCGACGGTGATGAAGGGCATCGGGTCTCCCGGTCGTCGCGTCTCGGACGAGCGCGCTTTCCCGACCCGCCCGGGCTTATGCCAGCGGATACGGCACGTCCACCACCCGGTCGTCGGTGACCTCCGCGCCCGGCGCCCACACCTCGTACACGCCCCGTTCCTGGCACTGCGCCCCGGTCGCGAGCACCGCGTCCGGGTCCGGCCGGCACAGCCGCAGCCGCAGCCAGCCCGGCTCCTCCCGCAGCACCTGGCAGGGGGCGCCCCGCCAGTGGGCGTAGCGCAGCCGCCGGCCCACCGACTCCACCGGGTAGCGGGCCGCCCGGGTCATCGCCAGCACCCGGAACCCGCCCGGCAGGTCCGCCACCGCCTCGTACTCGCCGCCGGCGTAGCGGCCGACCAGCTGGGTGGAGCGGGGCGCGTCCCCGGTGGGCACGTACTCCTGGTCCGGCGAGAGCCCCGGCACGGCGGCCAGCAGGTGCCGCCACTGCGGGCCGGCCATGCGCAGCCAGCCCCGCTGCTCCGCCTGGTAGGCGTAGAGCACCACCTCGACCCCCTCGGCGGTGTAGGCCAGCAGGGTCGCGTTCGCCGGCAGCGGCAGGTCGGCGAAGTCCCGGGTGACGAACTCGGGGATCAGCTGCCCGCTGCTCGGCACGAACCCGGTGCCCAGCACCGGCGGGCCGAGCCGGTCGCGGGGCGGCAACGCCAGCAGCCCACGGTGCGCCGGGCCGACCGGCACGTCGTAGTCGCCGGGGTCCGCGGCCCGCCAGCGCAGGGCGTAGGCCACGTCGCCGGCCGCGCCGCCGTCACCGCCCAGCACCGCCAGCCCGGCCGGGGTACGCAGGTGCGCCACGTCGTGCTCGCGGAAGCAGAACCCGTGCGGCAGCCACCCCTTCACCACCCCGGCGAGCTGCTGGGCGGAGAGCACCTTCACCATCCGGGTGCCCCGCCGCACCACCGCCGAGGCGCGCACCGTGCGCAGCGTCGGATCCCCGGCCGCCGCCGGCTGCTGGCTGAGCTGCTGCACGTACGCCCAGCCGCGCTCCCGGTGCAGCGGCACCAGCAGCGGCGCCTCCGGCTCCTCGGCCGGCTCACTCGTGCCGTGCACCGCGTCCACCTCGGTCACGTGCACGAACCTGCGCCACGGCAGCGCCGAACCGGGGCGGGGCGCCCACTCGAATCCGGCGGCCTCCTCGGCGCTGAACAACTCGTACGCCGCACCGCGGGCGATCTCCTCCGCCGGGTACGCCGTGCCCTCGTACGTCACACGCAGTCCGATGCCGCTTGCCTGAGGAGTGACGGTCATCCTGCAGACGGTAAGCGCGGCTGATGCCGGACCGGTGAACAGTCGATGGCGTCCCGGAGACGCGACGGCGTGTCGGTGTGTGATGCTGGCCGCGATGACTGAACGCACCGAAACCCGCAAGCAGCGCGCCGCCCGGCGGGCCGGGGAGTTCCCGCCCGCCCCGGAGCCGCTGCCCCGTCCCGTGCTCGACAGCCACACCCACCTGGACATCACGGTCGGCGAATACGGGGTGCCCCTGGCCGGCGCGACGAGTGAGCCGGGGTCGCGAGCGGCGGACGGCGTCGCCGGCGACCCGGTCGCCGCCGCGATCGAGGTGGCCGCCGCCGTCGGCGTGGACCGGCTGGTCCAGGTCGGCGTCGACGTCGACTCCTCCCGCTGGGGCGCCGGGATCGCCGCGCGGCACCCGGCCGTGCTGGCCACCGTGGCGCTGCACCCCAACGAGGCGCCCCGCCTGGCCGACCTGGACGAGGCGCTGCGCGAGATCGAGACGCTCGCCGCCCACGACCGGGTACGCGGCATCGGCGAGACCGGGATGGACTTCTTCCGTACCGGCGACGAGGGGCGGGCCGCGCAGGAGGAGAGCTTCCGCGCGCACATCGCCATCGCCAAGCGGTACGGCAAGGCGCTGGTCGTCCACGACCGCGACGCGCACGCCGACGTGCTGCGCATCCTCGACGACGAGGGCGCTCCCGACACCGTGGTGCTGCACTGCTTCTCCGGCGACGCCGAGTTCGCCGCCGAGTGCGTGCGCCGCGGCTACCTGCTCAGCTTCGCCGGCACGGTGACCTTCGGCAGCGCCGGCGCGCTGCGCGAGGCCGCCGCGCTCACCCCGATCGACCAGATCCTGGTGGAGACCGACGCGCCGTACCTGACCCCGATGCCGCACCGGGGGCGGCCCAACGCGTCGTACCTGATCCCGTTGACCCTCCGGTCCCTGGCCGCGACCACCGGGGCCGACCTCGACGACCTCTGCGCGGCCGTCTCCGCCACCGGCGACCGGGTCTTCGGCCCGTGGTGAGCGGGCCGGAGCCCGCCGCTACGCTACGGGGCGTGACCGGTCTCCTCGGCCCGGCGGAGATCCGGGAACTCGCCGCCCGCCTGGGCGTCGCCCCGACCAAGAAGCTCGGCCAGAACTTCGTGCACGACCCGAACACGGTCCGCCGGATCGTCACCACCGCCGGGCTCGCCCCCGACGACGTGGCGCTGGAGGTCGGCCCCGGCCTCGGCTCGCTCACCCTGGCCCTGCTGCCGGTGGCCGCGCACGTGCACGCCGTGGAGATCGACCCGACGCTGGCCGGGGCGCTGCCGGAGACCGCCGCCCGGCACGCCGGCGCGGACGCCGCCCGGCTCACCGTGCACCAGGCCGACGCGCTGCGGGTCACCGCCGCCGACCTGGCCGGTCCCGCGCCGACCGCGCTGGTGGCGAACCTGCCGTACAACGTCGCCGTGCCGGTGGTGCTGCACCTGCTCGCCGAGCTGCCCACGCTGCGCCACGGCCTGGTGATGGTGCAGAAGGAGGTCGCCGACCGGCTCGTCGCCGGTCCCGGCTCCAAGGTGTACGGGATCCCGTCGGTCAAGCTCGCCTGGTACTCCCGGGCCCGCGCCGCCGGCCGGGTGCCGCCGAACGTGTTCTGGCCGGTGCCGAACGTCGACTCCGGCCTGGTCGCCTTCACCCGGCGCGAGCCGCCCCGCGACGACGTCGCCCGGCAGGCCGTCTTCGCCGTGGTGGACGCCGCGTTCGCCCAGCGCCGCAAGACCCTGCGCGCCGCCCTGGCCGGCTGGGCCGGCGGCGCGGACCGGGCCGCCGCCGCGCTCACCGCCGCCGGGGTGGACCCCGGCGCACGCGGGGAGTCACTCACCGTGGAGCAGTTCGCCGCCATCGCCGCGTCGGCCCCGACCGCCGCCCCCACCGCCGGTTAGGCTGGCGCCGTTGCCCGCGCAGGGCCCACCGTTGTACGCCTACGACCCGGTCGACGCCCCCGCCGACCCTGCCGAGGAGCTGATCGTGAGCAAGCCGTTCGACATCCGCCTGCGGGACGTCGCTCCGTGACCGAGGCCTGGCGACCGGACGACGAGGACGAGCAGCGGCGGCGCGGGGCCGCCGGCCCGGTCAAGGTCCGGGTGCCCGCCAAGGTCAACCTGCACCTCGGGGTGGGGCCGCTGCGCCGCGACGGCTACCACGAGCTGAACACCGTCTACCACGCGATCTCCATCCACGACGAGCTGACCGCCCGGCGGGGTGACACGCTCACCCTGACCATGGAGGGCGAGGGCGCCGGCGAACTGGCCCTGGACGATTCCAACCTGGTCATCCGGGCGGCCCACGCCCTCGCCGGGTACGCCGGGGTCATGCCGCACGCCCGGCTGCACCTGCGCAAGCAGATCCCGCTGGCCGGCGGGCTGGCCGGCGGCAGCGCCGACGCGGCCGCCGCCCTGGTCGCCTGCGACGCCCTCTGGGGCACCGGCCTGTCCCGGGACGAGCTGGCCGGCATCGCCGCCGACCTCGGCTCCGACGTGCCCTTCCTGATCCACGGCGGCACCGCGCTCGGCACCGGGCGGGGCGAGGCGGTCAGCCCGGTGCTGGCCCGCCCCACCTCCTGGCACTGGGTGGTGGCCATCGCCGACGGCGGCCTGTCCACCCCCGCCGCCTACCGGGAGCTGGACCGGCTGCGGGACGCCGGCACCGCCGGTGAGCCGCTCGGCAGCACCGACGGGCTGCTCGCGGCGCTGCGCCAGCGCGACCCCCGGGTGCTCGCCGCCGCCCTCGGCAACGACCTGCAGGACGCCGCGCTGGCCATGCGCCCGTCGCTCGCCGACACCCTCAAGGCCGGCGAGGCGGCCGGCGCGCTCGCCGGCATCGTCTCCGGCTCCGGCCCGACCTGCGTCTTCCTCGCCACCGGCGCGGCCGACGCGGAGCGGATCGCCGGCGAGGTGGAGGCGGCCGGGGTGTGCCGGGAGGCGCGGGTGGCCCACGGCCCGGTGGCCGGGGCCCGCGTCGTCTGACCGTCGCACCCGCCCGACCCGGTCCACCCCCGAGGCCCGGACGCGAGATCGACCCGGTTTGCGGCGTGTCGCGCCTTCGCCCGCCAGGGACACCGCGACACGCCGCAAACGGAGTCGATCAAGAGCTGGGTCGGGCCGGAGTGGGGCGGGCTGGTCCGCGTACGCTGGGAGGCCAGGCGTCCCGAGGTGCCAGCCGGCACCGGGACGCCTTGATCATGGGAGGTGAGGTCGTGGCCAACATCGTCAACCTGGACCGGGTGTCCAAGGGGTACGGCGCCGCCGGGCCGCTGCTCACCGACGTCTCGCTCGGCCTCGACGACGCCGACCGGATCGGCGTGGTCGGCCTCAACGGCGCCGGCAAGTCCACCCTGCTGCGGCTGCTCACCAAGCAGGAGGAGCCGGACGACGGCCGGGTCACCCACCGCCGCGACCTGCGCGTCGCCTGGCTGCCGCAGTCCCTCCAGCTCGCCCCCGAGGCCACCGTCCGCGACGTCGTCCTCGGCACCGCGTGGCTCGGCCAGAGCATGGGCGCCGAGCACGAGTGGGCCGGCGACGCGGGCGTGCGCGCCATCCTCGACGGCCTCGGCATGCCCCACCTCGGCCTCGACCAGCCGGTCGGCCCGATGTCCGGTGGCGAGCGCCGCCGGGTGGCGCTGGCCGCGCTGCTGGTCCGCGAGGCCGACCTGCTGATCCTCGACGAGCCCACCAACCACCTCGACGTCGGCGGCGTCGACTGGCTGGCCAAGCACCTCATCGGCCGCAAGGGCGCCCTGGTCGTGGTCACCCACGACCGGTGGTTCCTCGACGCCGTCTGCACCACCACCTGGGAGGTCGCCGACCAGACCGTCCGGGCGTACGAGGGCGGCTTCGCCGCCTGGACCCTGGCCCGCGCCGAGCGGGAGCGGGTCGCCGCCGCCACCGAGGCCCGCCGGCAGAACCTGCTCCGCAAGGAGATCGCCTGGCTGCGCCGCGGCCCGCCCGCCCGCACCTCCAAGCCGCGGTTCCGTATCGACGCGGCCAACGCGCTCATCGCCGACGTCCCCCCGCCGCGCGACACCATGTCGCTGCAACGGATGGCCACCGCCCGGCTCGGCAAGCAGGTGTACGACCTGGAGCACGTCACGCTGCACGCCGGCCCCAAGGAGATCCTGCACGACGTCACCTGGCAGGTCGGCCCCGGCGACCGGATCGCGATCCTCGGCCGCAACGGCGCCGGCAAGACCACCCTGCTGCGCATGCTGGCCGGCGTCACCCGCCCCGACGGCGGGGGCCTGCGCACCGGCTCCACCGTCCGGCCCGCGTTCCTCTCCCAGGAGCTGGCCGAACTCCCCGGCCACCTGCGGGTCCTCGAAGCCGTCGAGGAGGTCGCCCGCCGGGTGCAGCTCGGCGACCGGGAGATCTCCGCCGCCCAGCTCGCCGAGGTCTTCGGCTTCGACGACCGGCGGCTCTGGACCCCGGTCAGCGACCTCTCCGGCGGGGAGCGCCGCCGCCTGCAGATGCTGCGGCTGCTCGCCGGCGAGCCCAACGTGCTCCTCTTCGACGAGCCCACCAACGACCTCGACACCGACACCCTGGCCTCGCTGGAGGACCTGCTCGACTCCTGGCCCGGCACCATCGTCGTGGCCAGCCACGACCGCTACCTGATCGAGCGGGTCACCGACGTCGCGTACGGGATGTTCGGCGACGGCCGGCTGGTGCACCTGCCCGGCGGCGTCGACGAGTACCTCGCCCGGGCCGCCGGCGCGAGCGCCCCGGCCAAGGCCGACACCGGTCCGGCCCCGGCCCCGGCGGCCACCACCGGGATGTCCGCCGCCGAGGCCCGGCAGGCCCGCAAGGAGCTGACCCGGCTGGAACGGCAGATCGGCAAGCTGGAGCAGAAGGAGGCGACGCTGCTCGACCAGCTCGCCACCCACGCCACCGACTACGGCAAGGTCGCCGAACTCGACGCGCAGCTCAAGGAGGTACGCGCCGAGCGGGAGCGGACCGAGGAGACCTGGCTCACCCTGGCCGACGAGATCCCGCCGCTCTGACCCCGCCCCGCGTCCCCCGCCCGCGACAGGCGGGGGCCGTGTGCGGCGTCACACTCCGGCGTGCGGGACAATCGTCGACGACCTCTCATCCGAACGCGTTGGAGACTCAGACATGGCCCATACCCCCGTCAACCACCCCGCGCGGCCGATCTACCGGGCGATCGGCGGGCTCGTTGGTCTGTACTTCGTGGTCTTCGGTGTGCTCGGCCTCATCACGAGCGCCGGCAACGACATCTTCGCCCAGGACGACACCAAGGTCCTCGGGCAGGGCACGAACCTCGGGTTCTCGCTGCTCAGCATCGTGATCGGCATCGCCGTCCTGGCCGGCACCGCGATCGGGCGCAACCTCGACGTGGCGATCAACCAGTTCATGGCGTACGCCCTGATGGTGCTCGGCCTGGCGGAGCTGGCGTTCCTGCAGACCGACGCCAACGTCCTCAACTTCACCATCCTCACCGACATCGTGGTGCTGACCCTCAGCCTCGTCCTGCTGATGGTCGGCATGTACAGCAAGGTCGGCACCGACGAGGAGAAGGAAGCCTGGCAGAAGGCCCGCCTGGTGCTCTGATCTCTGGTTACGGTTTCGGTTTCGCCGGAGCCCGACGCGTCGGGCTCCGGCGAAACCGTCCCTGGTCCCGCTCCACCCGTGCCTGCTGCCCGGTGGGGCGGGATCTTTCCGTTCGCCGGTCGTGCCGCCCCCAATGGGGGACAATCCTCCTGGACCGGTCATACCTGGACGGAGGAGGGACCATGGCGCACTTCCCGGTGAACCACCCGGCGCGCCCGCTCTACCGGGTCCTCGCCGGACTCGTCGGCCTCTACATCCTCGTCTTCGGGGTCTGGGGCGTCTTCCAGACCTGGGGCGACCCCCTCTTCGACCGGGGCAGCAACTGGGCCCTCGGACTCCGCACCAACCTGGCCTTCTCGCTGGCCTCCGTGGGCTTCGGGATCGTCCTCATCGTCGGCGCGTCCCGACGCGGCAACCTCGGCCACTACATGAACCTGACCGCCGGGGCGATCTTCCTGGTCACCAGCATCCTGATGATGTCCGTGCTGCAGACCTCGGCGAACTTCCTCAACTTCTCGATGTCGACCGTGATCGTGTCCATGCTCTTCGGCCTGCTCCTGCTCGGCACCGGCCTCTACGACAAGGTCGGCACCGACGAGCACGCCGAGGAGGAGCGACGCAAGCGCCAGCACCCGATCTCCGAGGCCGGCGCCCGCTGACCGCGCCGGTCAGGCCCGCTTGCGGGTGATCAGCCCCGGCTTCGCCTCCAGGTGCGACAACCCGTTCCAGGCCAGGTTCACCAGGTGCGCGGCCACCGTCTCCTTGCGCGGCTTGCGCACCTCCAGCCACCAGCGGCCGGTCAACGCCACCATCCCCACCAGCGCCTGCGAGTACAGCTCGGCCAGCTTCGGGTCGTACCCCCGGCTGGAGAACTCCGCGCCGAGGATGTGCTCCACCTGGTGCCCCACGTCGTTCATCACGCTGCTGAAGTTCCCCGTCGCCGACATCAGCGGCGACTCGCGGACCAGCACCCGGAATCCGGGCGTCTCCTCCTCGATGTACGTCAACAGCGCCAGCGCCGCCTGTTCCAGCAACTCGTGCGGGTGCCCGGCGGTCAGCGCGGTGGTGATCCGGTCCAGCAGGGCCCGCACCTCGCGGTCGACCACCACCGCGTACAGCCCTTCCTTGCCGCCGAAGTGCTCGTAGACCACCGGCTTGGAGACCTTGGCCCGCGACGCCACCTCCTCGATCGAGGTGGCGTCGAAGCCCTTCTCGGCGAACACCTGCCGGCCGATCGAGATCAACTGTTCGCGCCGCTGGGCCGCGGACATCCGCACCCGGGACGCCGGCTTCGCGCCCGCCGCCGGCACCGCCCGCCGCCGCGCGCCCGTGGTCCCGTCCGTCATGTCGTCACCTCGCCGGCGCTCGGTGACGCCCTGTCGTGGGATGTTCCTGCCGTCGTGCCCGTCTTCCTCGGTCACCCGGCCATCCTGCCAGGCTCGCTCCGAATCCACCGGCGGGATTCCCGCCGGGGTCGTACCTCCGTTCTAACGTCCCGTCGTGGATGACGTCACGGTGGGTGAGGTGCGGCGGCTGCGCGTGGAGGAGGGGCTCTCCGTGGCGCAGTCCGGGCTCGGACGGGGCTGGGGCGAAACCGGGTGCAGGACCTGCTGCGGGGGTGCTCCCGCCCGTGTGGACGCGGCGTCCGAGGGCCAAGGACGACCTGCGGGGGGCGGCGGTGGCGCTGCGCGGCGAGCGCCTGTCGGTGGGTGCGATCGCCGACCGGCTCGGTGTGGCGAAGTCGACCGCCTACTTGTGGGTACGACACTGCCGCTGGACCCGCGACGGTGCGGCCGAACGGGAGCGGCGCCGCGCCCACTCGAAGGTGGTGACGGACGCGCAGTGGGCCGCGCACCGCCAGACCCGCGACGCCGCGCGGGCGGAGCTGGCCGAGTTCGGCGCCGCATGGGTGTCCCGGCTGGACGGTCGGGAGTTGCTCCTGGTCGGGGCCGCCCTCTACTGGGTCGAAGGGGTCAAGGCGAAGCCCTGGCGACCCCACGACTGCCGGGTCCGGCTCACCAACAGCGATCCGGCGCTCATCGACCTCTTCGTCCGCTTCGTCGAGGAGTTGGGCGTGCCGCGCGGAGGTCTGCGGTTCCGGGTGAGCATCCACGAGACGGCCGACGCGGACGCGGCGGTCCGCTGGTGGGCTCGGCAGGTCGGCGTCGCCGTCGAGGCGTTCCAGCGCACCTCCCTCAAGCGGCACCGGCCCGCCACGGTCGGCACGACACCGGCGACGACTACCACGGCTGCCTGGTCGTCTCGGTGCCCGACTCCCGCCGGATGTACTGGGCCATCGAAGGGATCATGAAGGGAATGAGTGATGGCGTGGGCCGAGCGGGGCGCTAAGGTGTAGTGGAGTCCAGGCGCGCGAGCGTTTTGACCGTTTTAGACCGTCCCGGGTCGTCTAATGGCAGGACGTCAGGTTTTGGTCCTGATTGTAGGGGTTCGAGTCCTCTCCCGGGAGCTTCTGCTGATCGCCGGGTGATGTCTGGTTAGCATGGCCGCGAGACTGTCGCCTTCCCGACGGGAGCCACGTCGTGCCCCAGCCCCACCTCCGTACCGTCGTCGTGCTCGCCGCCGGTGAGGGCAAGCGGATGAAGTCGGCGCTGCCCAAGGTGCTGCACCCGCTGCTCGGCCGTACCCTGCTCGGCCACGTGCTGGCCGCGGCGGCGCCGCTGGCCGCGGACCGCACGGTGGTCGTGGTCGGTCACGGCGCCGAGCAGGTCCGGGCGCACCTGACCGAGATCGCCCCGGACGCCACCGCCGTCCTCCAGGCCGAGCAGCTCGGCACCGGTCACGCGGTACGGATCGCGCTGGACGCGGTGCCCGAGGTCTCCGGCACGGTGGTCGTGATCAACGGGGACGTCCCGCTGCTGCGCGCCGAGACGGTGGCCGCGCTGGTGCAGGCGCACGAGGGCGAGCGCGCGGCGGCGACCGTGCTGGCGGCCGAGGTGCCGGACCCGACCGGTCTGGGCCGGATCGTGCGGGACGCGGACGGCCGGCTGGAGCAGATCGTCGAGGAGCGGGACGCCAGCCCCGCGCAGCGCGCGCTGCGGGAGATCAACGCCGGCATCTACGCCTTCGACGTGGCCCGGCTGCGCGACGCGCTGGGCAAGCTCTCCACGGACAACGACCAGGGCGAGGAGTACCTCACCGACGTCTTCGGGCTGCTCGTCTCGGCGGGTGAGCCGGTGGGGGTGCACGTCGCGGCGGACCACGTGGAGACGCTGGGCTGCAACGACCGGGTGGAGCTGGCCGGCCTGCGCCGGCTGCTGCGCGACCGGGTCAACGAGGCGTGGATGCGCACCGGGGTGAGCATCCTGGACCCGGAGACCACCTGGATCGACGTCACCGTCACCGTCGAGCGGGACGCGGTGATCGACCAGAACACGCAGCTGCGCGGGACGACGGTGGTGGGCGCGGAGGCGGTCGTCGGGCCGGACGTCACGCTCGTCGACACGGTGGTCGGCGCGGCGGCGACGGTGCTGCGCAGCCACGCGATCAGCGCCGAGGTGGGGCCGGGCGCCAGCGTCGGACCGTACGCGTACCTGCGGCCGGCGGCGAAGCTGGCCGAGAAGGCGAAGATCGGCACCTTCGTCGAGGTGAAGAACTCCGAGGTGGGCGCGGGCGCGAAGGTGCCGCACCTGTCGTACGTGGGTGACGCCACGATCGGCGCGAAGGCGAACATCGGCGCGGCGACGATCTTCGTGAACTACGACGGGGTGAACAAGCACCGCACCACGGTCGGCGAGGCGGCCTTCATCGGCTGCGACACCAGCCTGATCGCCCCGGTCGAGGTGGGTCCGGGGGCGTACGTGGCGGCGGGCAGCGCGATCTCGCAGGACGTGCCGGCGGGCGCGCTCGGGGTGACCCGGGCGCCGCAGCGCAGCATCGAGGGCTGGGTGGCGCGCAAGCGGCCGGGCACGGCGTCGGCGGCGGCGGCCGAGCGGGCGCAGAGTGCGTCGGCGGACACGCCGGCCGCAAGGGAAGGTGAGGCAATCCACGAGGGCGCGGAGACCGTGGGTGGGCCGTCGTCGGCGGGGGATACTGCAACCGAATAGTCCCCGGCCACACCGCCGCCGGGCACCACCGACCAACGGGAGCAGACGGTTCCATGGGCAGCATCGTCGCCGAAAACCGCAAGAGCCTGATGCTCTTCTCCGGACGTGGCTTTCCGGAGCTGGCCAAGGAGATCGGTGAGGTGCTCGGCGTCGCGCCGACGCCTTCCGACGCGTACGAGTTCGCCAACGGCGAGATCTTCGTACGGTTCAAGGACTCGGTGCGCGGGTCGGACGCCTTCGTGGTGCAGTCCGTCACGCACGGCGTCAACACCTGGGTCATGGAGACCCTGATCATGATCGACGCGTTGAAGCGCGGTTCGGCCAAGCGGATCACCGTGGTGCTGCCGTTCTACCCGTACTCGCGGCAGGACAAGAAGCACCGCGGCCGGGAGCCGATCTCGGCCCGGCTGATCGCGGACCTGCTGAAGACGGCGGGGGCGAACCGGATCCTCACGGTCGACCTGCACACCGCGCAGATCCAGGGCTTCTTCGACGGCCCGGTGGACCACCTCTTCGCGATGGACGTGCTGGCCGAGTACGTGGAGCACAAGTTCAACGGCCGGCCGATGACGGTGGTGGCCCCGGACTCGGGCCGGGTGCGGGTGGCGGAGCGGTGGACGGACCGGCTGGGCGGCTGCCCGCTGGCGTTCATCCACAAGACCCGGGACCCGCTGAAGCCGAACCAGGTGGTGGCGAACCGGGTGGTCGGTGAGGTCGAGGGTCGGGTCTGCCTGATCGTCGACGACATGATCGACACCGGTGGGACGATCAGCAAGGCCGCCGACATCCTCAAGCAGTCGGGTGCGGCGGAGATCGTGGTGGCGTCCACCCACGCCCTGCTGTCGGACCCGGCGACCGAGCGGTTGAAGAACAGCCCGATCAGCGAGGTCGTGGTGACCAACACGCTGCCGCTGCCGCCGGAGAAGCAGCTCGACAAGATCACCGTGCTGTCGATCGCGCCGCTGCTGGCCCGGGCGATCCGGGAGGTCTTCGACGACGGTTCGGTGACCACCCTCTTCGGTGGCCTGAGCTGACCGGCTGATCCTGTCGGCCGGGGCGCCTCCGGCGCCTCGGCCGACGGCGTATTCGCGCTGCGCGCGAGACCGGACGGTGATAGAGGGGACTGCCGGCACCCTCGGAATCGGCTCGGGTAGACTGGCACGGTTGCCACGGCGAGGGTGTCCGGCGGGCCGCTGAGAGGCGCCGCACGGAGACACCGTCATCGACGCGGTGCTCCGGGCAGTCATGACGCACGAGCCCCAGCGAGCCCCTCGCCCAGCACCGCCAGTCGACAAGCCGCCGCAGCGAAAGCATCAGGAGTTTCCCCGTGTCCGAGGTAAAGATCAGCGCCGAGCCCCGTACCGAGTTCGGCAAGGGTGGTGCCCGTCGTACCCGCCGGGCCGGCAAGGTGCCCGCCGTGCTGTACGGCCACGGCGAGAAGCCGAAGCACATCGCGCTTCCGGCCCGTGAGTTCGCCGCCGCGATCCGCAAGGGCGGGGCCAACCAGCTCTTCGCGATCGAGGTCAGCGACGGCACCCAGGTGCTGGCGCTGCCGAAGGCGATCCAGCGTGACCCGATCCGGGACACCTTCGAGCACGTCGACCTGCTGCTGGTGCGCCGGGGCGAGAAGGTCACCGTCGAGGTTCCGGTCCAGCTGACCGGTGAGGCGGCCAAGGACACCCTGATCGTCCACGACCACGACACCCTGTCGGTGACCGCGGACGCCACCAAGGTTCCGGACCACCTGGAGGCCTCGATCGAGGGCCTGGAGGCCGGCAACCAGATCACCGCCGCCGACGTGGAGCTGCCGGCCGGTGTCGAGCTGGCCGCCGACCCGGAGACCCAGGTCGCCGCGGTGACCGCCGCGCCGACCGCCGAGCAGCTCGAGGCGACCCTGCCCGAGGTCGAGACCGCCGACGAGGAGGTCGAGGCCGGCGTCGGCGAGGAGACCGCCGAGTCGTCCGAGGGCGCCGAGGTCGGCGAGCCGGCCGCCGCGGGTGGCGAGGAGACCGCCGAGGCGAAGACCGAGGCCTGATCGGTCCGCGTCGTTGCGACAGGCGTCCCCGCACCGTCGGGGGCGCCTGTCGGCGTATCGGGACACCGACGTTTGACCCCGGGAGGGACGGGACGTGACGGACGAGGCGGGGCCGTGGCTGGTGGTCGGCCTGGGCAACCCCGGTCGGGAGTACGCCGGCAACCGGCACAACGTCGGTTTCATGGTGGCCGACCTGCTGGCGGGCCGGGTGGGCGCGAGGTTCGGCCGGCACAAGCGGGCGGTGGCGGAGGTCGCCGAGGGGCGGCTGGGCTTCGGCGGGCCGAAGCTGGTGCTGGTGAAGCCGTTGACGTACATGAACCTCTCCGGTGGGCCGGTGGCGGCGCTGGCCCAGTTCCACAAGATCCCCGCCGACCGGGTGATCGCCGTGCACGACGAGCTGGACATCCCGTACGGCCAGTTGCGGATCAAGCTGGGCGGCGGTGAGGGCGGGCACAACGGCCTGCGCTCGATGTCGAAGTCGCTGGGGACGAAGGACTACGTGCGGGTCCGGTTCGGCATCGGCCGGCCGCCGGGGCGGCAGGACCCGGCGGACTACGTGCTGTCGGATTTCGGCGCCGCGGAGCGCAAGGAGCTGGAGTTCCTGGTGGACCGGGCGGCCGATGTGGTGGAGTCGGTGGTCACCAAGGGTGTGGAGCCGACTCAGAACGCGTACCACGGGGTGTGACGCGCGGGGCGTACCCGACGGCGGCGCGTGCGGGGCCGGTAGTCTGCGCCTTCTGACGTGGCGCGACCGGCGACCTGGGCCGCGCGAGGCGACGGGAGCGTGGTGTGGGCAGTCCTCCGATGATCGACGGTGCGTTCGCCCGGTGGTTGGCGGCGCGGGCCGGGCAGGCGCTGCTGGCGTTGCGCTCCGACATGGGGTTCGAGGATCCGGGCGCGTTGAAGTCGGCGGGGGACAAGGTCTCGCACGACCTGATCCGTACCGAGCTGGCGCGGTGGCGTCCGGGGGACGCGGTGCTCTCCGAGGAGGACGAGGGCTCGCGGCTGGCCTGGGCGGCGCAGGTGAGCGCCGGGGCGGTGTCCCGGCTGGGCGCGGACCGGGTGTGGATCGTCGACCCGCTGGACGGCACCCGGGAGTTCTCCGAACAGGGGCGCTCGGACTGGGCGGTGCACGTGGCGCTCTGGGCGCGCAACGCGCCGACCTCGCACGGTCTGGTGGCGGGTGCGGTGGGGCTGCCGGCGCAGCACCGGGTGCTGGGCACGGACCAACCGCCGGCGTACCCGCCGTTGACGGTGGAGGCGGCGACGGCCGGTGGCGGGCGGACGCTGCGGCTGGCGGCGAGCCGGAGCCGGCCGCCGGTCTTCCTGACCGACCTGGCCGAGGACGTGGGCGCGCAGTTGGTGCCGATGGGTTCGGCCGGCGCGAAGATCGCCGCGGTGGTGACCGGCGAGGTGGACGCGTACATCCACGCGGGCGGGCAGTACGAGTGGGACTCGGCCGCGCCGGTGGCTGTGGCGACGGCCACCGGGCTGCACGCTTCCCGGATCGACGGTTCTGCGCTGAAATACAACGAGGCGGATCCGCGCCTGCCGGACCTGCTGGTCTGTCGCAAGGATCTCGCCACTCGGTTGCTTGCAGCGCTGCAGAGACATTCCGGGTAGCCTGAGCGCCTGTTCTTGATATATCCGACCGGAAAGGTCTGGAACCCATGAGCGGATCCACGCCGAGCGAGACCGTGTCATGACCGCCCCCGCCCGCTTCTACCAGGTGTCCCACCTCGACGCGCTCGAGGCGGAGAGCATCTTCGTGATGCGCGAGGTGGTCGCGGAGATGGAGCGCCCCGTGCTGCTCTTCTCCGGCGGCAAGGACTCCATCGTCATGCTCCGGTTGGCCCAGAAGGCGTTCGCGCCGGCCAACATCCCGTTCCCCGTCATGCACGTGGACACCGGCCACAACTTCCCCGAGGTGCTGGAGTACCGCGACCAGCGGGTCGCCGAACTGGGCCTGCACCTGATCGTGGCGAGCGTGCCCGAGGCCCTGGCCAGCGGGACGGTGCGCGAGCCGGCCGACGGCACGCGCAACCGGATCCAGACCCCGGTGCTGCTGGACGCGGTGGAGAAGCACCGCTTCGACGCGCTCTTCGGCGGCGCCCGGCGCGACGAGGAGAAGGCCCGGGCCAAGGAGCGGGTGTTCAGCTTCCGCGACGAGTTCGGCCAGTGGGACCCGAAGAACCAGCGGCCGGAGCTGTGGTCGCTGTACAACGGCCGGCACCACCCGGGCGAGTCGATCCGGGTCTTCCCGCTGTCCAACTGGACCGAGCTGGACGTCTGGCACTACATCGCCCGCGAGCGCATCCCGCTGCCGTCGATCTACTACGCGCACGAGCGCGAGGTGGTCGAGCGCGACGACATGCTCTACGCGGTCAACGAGTTCTTCCGCCCCCGGGCGGGCGAGGAGCGGTTCAAGGCCCGGGTGCGCTACCGCACCGTGGGCGACGCCTCCTGCACGGCGGCCGTCCGCTCGGACGCCGACACGGTGGAGAAGGTGATCGAGGAGGTGGCCGCCACGCGGATCACCGAGCGCGGCGCGACCCGTGGTGACGACCGGGTCAGCGAGGCCGCCATGGAGGACCGCAAGCGGGAGGGCTACTTCTGATGACCGCCGAGACCCTGGCCCCGGCCGGTCCCCCGGCCGAGGCGCGGCCGATGGACCTGCTGCGCTTCGCCACCGCCGGCAGCGTGGACGACGGCAAGTCGACCCTGATCGGCCGGCTGCTGTACGACACCAAGTCGCTCTTCACCGACCAGCTCGCCGCCGTGGAGGCGGTCAGCGCGGCCCGGGGCGACGAGTACACCAACCTGGCGCTGCTCACCGACGGCCTGCGCGCCGAGCGGGAGCAGGGCATCACCATCGACGTGGCGTACCGCTACTTCGCCACGCCGCGGCGGAAGTTCATCATCGCCGACACCCCGGGGCACATCCAGTACACCCGGAACATGGTCACCGGGGCCTCCACGGCCGACCTGGCGCTGATCCTGGTCGACGCCCGCAAGGGCCTGGTGGAGCAGTCCCGCCGGCACGCCTTCCTCTGCTCGCTGCTGCGGGTGCCGCACCTGGTCCTCTGCGTCAACAAGATGGACCTGGTCGACTACTCGCAGGAGGTCTTCGAGCGGATCGCCGACGAGTTCACCGCGTTCGCCGCGAAGCTGGACGTGCCGGACCTGACCGTGGTGCCGATCTCCGCGCTCAGGGGCGACAACATCGTCTCCCGCTCGGAGAGCATGCCCTGGTACGAGGGGCCGTCGCTGTTGCACCACCTGGAGCGGGTGCACATCGCCAGCGACCGCAACCTGGTCGACGTCCGCTTCCCGGTGCAGTACGTCATCCGCCCGCAGTCCACCACCGTCACCGACTACCGGGGCTACGCCGGCCAGGTGGCCTCGGGCGTGCTCAAGCCGGGCGACGAGGTGATGGTGCTGCCCTCCGGCTTCACCAGCCGGATCTCCTCGGTCGAGACGGCGGACGGCCCGGTGGCCGAGGCGTTCCCGCCGATGTCGGTGACCGTACGGCTGGAAGACGAGATCGACATCTCGCGCGGCGACCTGATCTGCCGGCCGAACAACGCCCCGGCCGTGTCGCAGGACATCGAGGCGATGGTCTGCTGGATGGACGAGACCCGTCCGCTCCAGATCGGCGGCAAGTACGCGATCAAGCACACCACCCGCTCGGCGCGGGCGATCGTGCGCGCGCTGCACTACCGGCTGGACATCAACACGCTGCACCGGGACGAGGCGGCCGGCGAGCTGAAGCTCAACGAGATCGGCCGGGTCCGGCTGCGCACCACGATCCCGCTGCTGGCCGACGAGTACCGCCGCAACCGCACCACCGGCGGCTTCGTCATCATCGACGAGACCACCAACCGCACCGTCGGCGCCGCCATGATCGTCGACGCCACCTGACCCACCCCGTAGCCGCCCACCCCCACCCCCGCCGGGGCCGACGCGCCCCGCCGGGGGCCGACGCGCCCCGCCGGGGGCCGGAGACGCAAATACAGAGAAAGAGTGGCTATCCACCGAGGAATAGCCACTCTTTCTCTGTATTCGGCCGCACGGGCTGGCGGGCGGGGTGCGGGGTGGGTGGGGTCAGGGGAGGCGGGTGGCGCCGGGGGCGGGGAGGACGGTGACGTGGCGGGGGGTGGTGAAGCCGCGCTCGGCGTAGGCGCGGGTGACGGCGTCGGCGACCGTGGTGGCGGAGGCCGCCTCGACCAGGGCGAGGACGCAGCCGCCGAAGCCGCCGCCGGTCATCCGGGCGCCGAGCGCCCCGGCCGCCAGCGCCGCCTCGACCGCGGTGTCGATCTCCGGCACGGTGATCTCGAAGTCGTCCCGCATCGAGGCGTGCGAGGCGGTGAGCAGCGGGCCGATCTCGCGTACCCGGCCGGCGCGCAGGAGCGCGACGGTGTCGAGGACCCGCTGGTCCTCGGTCACCACGTGCCGCACCCGACGGCGCGTCTCGTCGTCGGGCAGCCGGCCGAGCGCGGCGTCCAGGTCGGCGACGGCCACGTCGCGCAGCGCCGGCACGCCCAGCGCGGACGCCGCCGCCTCGCAGGACTTGCGCCGGGAGGCGTACTCGCCGTCGGCGTGCCGGTGCGGGGCCCGGCTGTCCACGACCAGCATGGCCAGGCCGGCGGCGTCCAGGTCGAACGGGATGTGCTCGACGGCCTCGGTACGGCAGTCCAGGAAGAGCGCGTGCCCCTCCCGGCAGCGGATCACCGCGGACTGGTCCATGATCCCGGTCGGCGCGCCGACGTAGGCGTTCTCGGCGCGCTGGGCCAGCCGGGGCCGGCGCTCGGCGGGCAGGTCCAGCCCGCCGAGGTCGACCAGGGCGGCGAGCACCGCCGCCTCCAGCGCGGCCGAGGAGGAGAGCCCGGAGCCGAGCGGCACGTCCGAGGCGATGGCCAGGCGCGCGCCGGGCACGGCGTACCCGGCCTCGCGCAGCGCCCAGACCACCCCGGCGACGTACGCGCCCCAGCCGGTGACCCGACCGGGCTCGTCCGCCTCGGCCGCGCCGAACTCGACCGGCTGGTCCGTCGTCTCCGAGAAGGCCGTCCAGCGCTCACCCGGTTGCGGGGACGCGGCGACGACGGTCCGCAGCGACAGGGCGAAGGGGAGCACGAAGCCGTCGTTGTAGTCGGTGTGCTCACCGATCAGGTTGGCCCGGCCGGGAGCCGCCCAGCGGCCCGCCGGCTGCTGCCCGTACGCCGACCGGAAGCCGGCGGTGGCGCGGGCCGCGACGTCGGTCATCGCTGCTCCAGGATGTGGGTGCGGTAGAAGGTCCAGGCGTCGCCGACCATGTCGTGCAGGGTCGGCTTCTCCGGCGTCCAGCCCAGTTCCTCGCGGGCCAGCGCGGAGGAGGCGACCAGTTCGGCGGGGTCGCCCTCGCGGCGCGGCGCCATCTCCACCGGCAGCGGCCGGCCGGTGACCTCGCGCACCACGTCCACCACCTGCCGGTTGGTGAAGCCGTTGCCGTTGCCGAGGTTGTAGATCCGGTGCCGGCCGGGCACGGCGGCGGTCAGCGCCAGCAGGTGGGCGCGGGCCAGGTCCTCGACGTGGATGTAGTCGCGTACACAGGTGCCGTCGACGGTCGGGTAGTCGTCGCCGAAGAGCTGGAGCTTCTCCCGCCGGCCGGCGGCGACCTCCAGCGCGATCGGGATCAGGTGCGTCTCCGGGTCGTGCCGCTCGCCGATCGCCATGTCGCCGCGCAGGTACGCCCCGGCGACGTTGAAGTAGCGCAGCGAGACGGCGGCCAGGTCGTGCGCGACCGCCTCGGAGGTGAGCGCCATGTCGACGGCGAGCTTGGTGGCCCCGTACGTGTTGGTGGGGGCCTTGACCGCGGTCTCCGGGATGGGCAGCTCGACCGGGTTGCCGTAGACGGCGGCGGTGGAGGAGAAGACCAGCCGGGGCACGCCGGCCGCGCGGACCGCGTCGATCAGGGCGATCGAGCTGACCGTGTTGGCGTGCCAGTACAGCTCCGGCTTGACCATCGACTCGCCGGCGGCGATGAGCGCGGCGAAGTGCAGCACCCCGTCGAAGCCCGCCTCCGGGGTGAGCACCCGGGCCGCCTCGTGGACCGGCAGGTCGACGTGGGTGGCGTCCGGGGCGAGCGCTTCGCGGTGTCCGGTGCGCAGGTCGTCCAGGACCGTCACGTCGTGGCCGTTGTCCAGCAGCATCCGGGTCACCACACTGCCGATGAAGCCGGCGCCGCCGGTGACGAGCAGTTTCACCTGGGGTCCTCCCTGCCTGGCCGTGTCCCGCCACGGCCGTTCGTGATCACCCTACGGCCGTACGGGGGGCCTGCGCCCGGCGTCGACCTGAGCCGCCATTCCATCATAAACCTTCAGGATTGAACAGATACGAACATGTGCCGTCCGGCGACACCGGCGGCCCTACCATCACCTGCATGCGGGAAGCGGCAGGTCCCGGGTCCCGGAGACGCGCGCCCGGACGACCACGGCGGGCACCCGGGCCGGTGGCGCGCAGCGTGGCCCGGCTCGTCGTCCGGGCCGCCGACGCCGCCACCCGGCTCGTCACCGACCTGCTCGGCGCCAGCCCGGCCGCCGGGCGGGAACGGATCAGCGAGGACGAGCTGCGCGACCTGGTCGCCGCCAACACGGTGCTCGACCCGGACGAGCGCCGGATCATCGACGAGGTGCTGGTCGCCGGGGCGAGCCTGGTGCGCGAGGTGATGATGCCCCGCACCGAGGTGGTCTTCCTCTCCGCCGGGATGAGCCTCGCCGAGGCCGGCCGGGTGGTCCGGGCCGACACGCACACCCGCTACCCGGTGGTCGACGGCACCCACGACGACGTGGTCGGCTTCGTCCACCTGCGCGACGTGCTGTTCCGCCCCGACCTCGACCCGCACGCCACGCTCGGCGAGCTGGTCCGCGAGGTGAAGCAGCTGCCCGGCAGCAAGCGGGTGCTCGCCGCGCTGACCGAGATGCGCCGGGAGGGCCACCACCTGGCGGTGGTGGTCGACGAGTACGGCGGCACCGCCGGCATCGTCACCCTGGAGGACCTGATCGAGGAGCTGGTCGGCGAGATCCACGACGAGTACGACGGGGTGCCCGAGCCGCCCCACGCCGGCCTGCCCGCCGTGGTCGACGGCCGGCTCAACCTCGCCGACTTCGCCGAGCGGACCGGGGTGGCGCTGCCGACCGGGCCGTACGAGACGGTCGGCGGTTTCGTGATGGCCGCGCTGGGACGGCTGCCGGTCGCCGGCGACGAGGTGCCGGTGGCCCCGCCCGACGCCGACGACCCGGAGACGCCCGGCGGCGGCTGGCTGGTGCGGGTGCTGGCCCTGGAGGGACGCCGGGTGTCCCGCATAGCGGTCTCCGCCGCGCGCCTGCCCGAGCAGCGACGCGAGGTCACGGCCCCGGGCGGGCCGACGGTGGGTCGACCCGCCGGCCCGTCATGACGTACGCCGGGGGTTGCTGACAGAATTGCCGGCATGTCCGACGTACCCGCCCGCCCGCGCGTCTTCTCCGGCATCCAGCCGACGGCCGACTCGTTCCACCTCGGCAACTACCTGGGCGCGGTACGGCACTGGGTGGCCCTGCAGGAGAGCCACGACGCGTTCTACTGCGTGGTCGACCTGCACGCGATCACCGCCGGGCACGACCCGAAGGTGCTCAAGCAGCGCAGCCGGGTGGCCGCCGCCCAGCTCTTCGCGGTCGGGCTCGACCCGGAGCGCAGCACCCTGTTCGTCCAGTCGCAGGTGCCCGAGCACTCGCAGCTGGCCTGGGTGCTCGGCTGCATCACCGGCTTCGGCGAGGCCAGCCGGATGACCCAGTTCAAGGACAAGTCGCAGAAGCAGGGCAGCGAGCGGGCCAGCGTCGGGCTGTTCACGTACCCGATCCTGCAGGCCGCCGACATCCTGCTCTACCAGGCCAACGCGGTGCCGGTCGGCGAGGACCAGCGCCAGCACCTGGAGCTCTCCCGCGACCTGGCGCAGCGGTTCAACTCGCTGTTCGGGCAGACCTTCACGGTGCCCGCGCCGCACATCGTCAAGGACACCGCGAAGATCACCGACCTGCAGGACCCGACGGCGAAGATGTCGAAGTCGTCCTCCTCGCCGGCCGGCATCATCGACCTGCTGGAGGACCCGGCCCGCTCGGCCAAGAAGATCCGTTCGGCGGTCACCGACACCGGCCGGGAGATCGTCTTCGACACCGAGACCAAGCCCGGCGTGTCCAACCTGCTGACGATCTACTCGGCGCTCTCCGGCCGGAGCATCGACGACCTGGTCGCCGCGTACGACGGCAAGGGCTACGGCGACCTGAAGAAGGACCTCGGCGAGGTGGTCCGGGAGTTCGTCACCCCGATCCAGGAGCGCACCCGCGGCTACCTGGACGACCCCGCCCAGCTCGACAAGCTGCTCGCCGCCGGCGCGGAGAAGGCCCGCGCGGTCGCCTCGGCGACGCTGCGCACGGCGTACGACCGGGTGGGCTTCTTCCCGCCGGTCCGCTTCGAGTAGCGGCCCCGGGTCGTCAGGGGTGGAGTCGGTGGCCGGAGGGGTGGCGCGGAGCGTGGATCGCAGGGACGGGGCGCCGAGGTCCGGTGACACCATCCAGATCGGGATCGCGGTGGACATCCCGGAGCCGTGGGGCGGCATGCTCACCCGGCGCCGGGTCGAGGCGGGCGATCCGCAGGTGGTGCCGGCGCACGTGACGCTGCTCGGGCCGACCGAGATCCCGGTGGCCGCGCTGCCGGCGGTCGAGGAACACCTGGCCCGGGTCGCCGCCACGCACCTGCCGTTCACCCTGCACCTGCGCGGCACCGGCACCTTCCGGCCGGTCACCCAGGTGGTCTTCGTGGCGGTGGCGGCCGGGATCAGCGAGTGCGAACTGCTCGCCGCCGCCATCAACGCCGCGCCCGAGCTGCACCGGGAGGCCCGCTTCCCGTACCACCCGCACGTCACCGTGGCGCAGGACGTCGCGCCGGAGGCGCTGGACCGGGCGTACGAGGACCTGGCCGACTTCTCGGCGATGTTCGAGGTCGACTCGTTCACCCTCTTCTCGCACAGCGGTCAGACCCGGTGGCAGCCGCGCCGGGACTTCCGGCTCGGCGGCTGATCCGGGCCCGGTGAGCACGAGCCCGCCCCGGTGGGCGGGAGATCGGCGAGGATGACGTGGTGGACGCGTGGGGCCGGCTGACGGCCGGCATGGACCGCCGGTTCACCACGGCCCGGCGGCGGTGGCCCCGGGTCGACCACCTGTGGCGGGCGGTCGACCTGTACGGCAACGTGCTCGGCGGCCGGCTCGCGGCGGCGATCGCGTACTACGGGTTCTTCGCCGTCTTCGCGCTCGCCCTGGTCGCGTACTCGATCTTCGGGGCGATCCTGGAGGACAACGACGAGGTCAGCGACGCGGCGGCCGACTTCCTGCGGCAGAACCTACCCTTCCTCGACCCGCAGCAGATCGCCCAGAGCAGCAACACCGTCGGCGTGGTCGGCCTGGTCATCCTGGTCTTCACCGGGATCGGCTGGGTGGAGGCGATCCGCTCGTCGCAGCGGCTGATGTACGGGTTCAACCAGCAGCCCGGCAACCTGGTGGTGCGCCGCCTGGTCGACCTGGGCGTGCTGCTGCTGGTCTTCGTCATGCTCGGGCTCTCGGTGGCGGCCGTGGACGCCCTGGAGTCGCTGCTGCGGTTCCTGCTGCGGGCCACCGGCTCGGTCGGGCTGACCACGATCAGCGCGGTGCTCAGCGTCCTGGTCAACGCGGTGCTCGCGGCGGCGCTGCTGGTGGCGGTGCCCCGGCTGCGGATGAGCCGGCGCCGGCTGCGGCCCGTGGTGCTGTTCGTCGCGGTGGGGATCACGCTGCTGAACACCGTCGGGCGCTACTACATCGTGCGGACCGAGCGGAACCCGGCGTACACGGTGGTGGCCGGCGCGGTGGCCGTGCTGCTCTACCTCTACGTGCTCAACCAGCTGGTGCTCTTCGGCGCCGCGCTGGCCGCGACCAGCCGGCACGGCCGGGTGGTCGACCTGGCCGAGGGGCCCGCCCCGGCGGACCTCGACGTCGAGCTGGACGCCGAACGCGATCCGGGTACGCCGGGAGGGGCGGGCTGACGTGCTGATCGAGATCGACCCGGACGCGACGACGCCGCCGTACGAGCAGGTGCGCGGGCAGTTGGCCGCGATGATCGGGGACGGGCGGCTGCCGGTCGGCACCCGGCTGCCCCCGGTCCGGCAGTTCGCCGGGGAACTGGGACTGGCGGTGAACACCGTGGCCCGGGCGTACCGGGAGCTGGAGGGCGCCGGGCTGGTGGAGACCCGGGGTCGGCACGGCACGTACGTCGCGCCGGGACGGGACGACGCGACGGACCGGTTGCAGCGCTCGGCGCTGCGCTACGCCGAGGAGGCGGCCCGGCTCGGCGTGCCGCCGGAGACGGCGCTGGCGCTGGTGCGCGCGGCCCTCGACGCCGCCCGCCCCGACTGACCACCACCGGGCAGCACCCGCGCGTCTGCCGGGCCGGCTCGGCGCGGTGTCCGCCCGTCGCCGCGCCGGCTCCTGGCCGGGACGCGTCGCCGTGGTGCTCGCTCCTTGCCGGGGCCGTGCCACCGTCGTGCGTGCCTGCCGCCAGGCCCACCCCGCCAGCCGGGCCGCGTCATCGACGCAGCCGGTGGTGGCCGGGCCGCGCCCGTGTCGGGCCTGTCGTCGCGGCACGGTGGGTGCTTGACCCGGTGCGGCGGGGCCGGGAGGGTGGGGCGATGACGGGGTTCGAGGTGCGCACGGTCGTGGCGGCGCCACGCGAGCGGGTCTGGTCGGCGTTGACCGAGCCGGCGGAGGTACGGCAGTGGTTCGGCTGGGAGCATCCCGGCCTGGACGAGGAGATCCGGTACATCTTCGTCGACCACGCGCAGGCGGTCCCGCCGGACCGGATCGTGCTCGCCGGCGGCCAGGAGATCGAGGTCGTCGACGACGGCGGGCGCACGGTCGTCCGGGTGACGATGCCGGGGGAGGGCGACGAGGCGTACGACGTGCTGGCGGAGGGCTGGCGGCTCTTCTTCGCCCAGCTCAGGTTCTGGCTGGAGCAGGCTCCCGCCGGTCACCGGCGTACGGTGCGGCTCAGTGGCGACGCCGACGGCCCCGGCCTGCTCGCGGCCCTCGAATCGGCCGGCGTGAAGGAACAGTGGCACCGCAGTCGGTACCTGCACATGGTGGTGGACGCCGACGGGCTGCTCGTCGCGGCCACCGCCGAGCGGCCGCTGACCGACGAGGAGTCGGGCCCGGCCGCCCTCGTGGTCAGCGGGTACGGTCGGGACCTCGCCGCGGTGCGGGCCGGCTGGGTCGCGCGTTGGCGGGCCATCGTGGGTGACGACCCGGTGGTGGAGTGAGCCGCAGGCAGGACGCCGACAGCCGAAGGAAAAGATGAATAGGGCAAATGCCGCACGGCTCGACGAGCCGACCGACCATGATGAGCCCGTGGGCGCACTCGTGACGTTGGACCTGCCGGACGACTCGCCGATGCTCGGCCTGCCGTGGATCATCACGTTCGGTCCGCTCGGCGATCCGGCGGAGTGGGAGCCGGTGGTCTGCGGCCCGTACGAGCGGCCGCACGCGCTCGCCCTGGCCGAGGCGGTGGTGGCCGAGGAGCAGCTGATGGCGGTGGTCGAGCCGCTGGTGCCGGCGCTCTCGGCCGACGAGGTCCGGGGTGAGATCGCCGCCGCGC
The DNA here is from genome assembly GCF_900090295.1 of Micromonospora coxensis. Taxonomy (NCBI): domain Bacteria; kingdom Bacillati; phylum Actinomycetota; class Actinomycetes; order Micromonosporales; family Micromonosporaceae; genus Micromonospora; species Micromonospora coxensis. The sequence goes on from NZ_LT607753.1 coordinate 4,271,580, forward strand.
AGATCGCCGCGCGGGACGAGGAGGCCCGGATCGAGGAGTCCGACCTCTACGGCGACTTCGGCGACGTCCTCGACGAGGAGTTGGAGCGGGCGGCCGCGCAGGAGGAGCACCCGCCGGAGCCGGTGCCCGCGCCGACCGAGGAGGAGTTGCGCGCCGGCTTCGAGCGGATCGCCGAGCAGTTGCGGCGCAAGGGGCGCTGACCCGCCGGTCCGCCGGCTACGGCCGTGCCCGTCACCGCCGGGAGATGAGCCGCGGCCGTGAAGCAACGGACCCGGCAACCCCACGCCAACCGGCCCATCGGCACCCGCAACATGGGCGACCGGGAGCGTTGCGACCAGCTGACGGGTCGATCGGTCCGGGACCCGGCCCGGCCGGTGGGCGGGCGGTGACCGGGCGTCGTGGGTCGAGCGGGCCACGCCGGGCGGCCCGGCCGGTGGTCCGGAATGGACACCGGCGCCCCGGGGAGCGGACTCCCCGGAGCGCCGGCATCACCTCACCCCCCACCACAAGGGGTCGGCTGCCCAGTCGCCCGTCGGCGCGGAGCACAACGGACGACCAGGTCGATGGCGGGTTACCCGGCTCAGCGCCGTTCGAACCACGCAGCTGCGTCGACCGGCAGGACGTGACCCGGTCCCTGCTCGGTGAGTTCCTCGCTGGCGACGAGCGGCCGGCCGTACCCCTCGACCACGACCGCCGCGCCGCTGATGTTGACCACGCAGGTCAGGGTGGTGGCGCCGTCGGTGCGGTGGAAGGCCAGCACGCCCGGCTCCGTCTCCAGCCAGGTCACGCCGCCGGTCGTGCCGGCCAGGGCCGGGTGCTCGCGCCGGATCCGCAGCGCCGCGCGGTACAGCTCCAGCGTCGAGCCGGGCACGCCGGTCTGGGCGGCCACCGAGAGGGCACGCCAGGTCGCCGGGGCCGGCAGCCAGCTCAGCTCGCACCCCTGCGGGCCGAAGCCGTACGGGGCCAGCTCGCCGCTCCACGGGATCGGCACCCGGCAGCCGTCCCGGCTCTCCCCGGTACGCAGGAACGCCGGGTCCTGGCGCAGCTCGTCGGGGATGTCCAGCACCTCGGGCAGGCCCAGCTCCTCGCCCTGGTAGACGTAGGCGCAGCCGGGCAGGGCCAGCATCAGCAGGGCGGCGGCGCGGGCACGGCGCAGGCCGACCTCGCCGTCGCCGTACCGGGTGACGTGCCGCTGCCGGTCGTGGTTGGACAGCACCCAGGTGGTCGGGGCGCCGACGATGGTCGACTCGGCCAGCGCGGTGTCGATGACCTTGCGGAACGAGTCGGCCGACCAGGTGGCGTCGAGGAAGTCGAAGCTGAACGCCTGGTGCAGCTCGTCCGGCCCGATGTAGCGGGCCAGTCGCTGCGGGGTCTCCGCCCACGCCTCCGCCACCGCCATCCGGCCGCCCGGGTAGCTGTCCAGGATCGGTCGCCAGGCGCGGTAGATGTCGTGCACCTCGTCCTGGTCGAAGTAGGGCAGGCGGCCCTTGCCGAGCAGCTCGGACTGGCGCTGGCCGGTGGTCATCGAGTTGAAGCCGACGTCCGGCAGCCCCTCGGCCTTGATCATCCCGTGCGCCACGTCGATGCGGAACCCGTCGACGCCGCGGTCGAGCCAGAAGCGCAGCACGTCCTCGAACTCGGCGCGGACCTGCGGGTGCCGCCAGTTCAGGTCGGGCTGGGCCGGGTCGAAGAGGTGCAGGTACCACTGGCCGTCCGGCACGCGGGTCCAGGCGGGACCGCCGAAGATGCTCTCCCAGTCGTTCGGCGGCAGCTCGCCGTTCTCGCCCTTGCCGTCGGCGAAGAGGTAGAACTCGCGCTCCGGGGAGCCGGGAGCGGCGGCGAGCGCGGCCTCGAACCACGGGTGCTTGCTGGAGGTGTGGTTGGGCACCAGGTCGACGATGATCCGCAGGCCCAGGGCGTGCGCGTCGGTGATCATCGCGTCGAAGTCGGTGAGCGAGCCGAAGAGCGGGTCGACGTCGCGGTAGTCGGCGACGTCGTAGCCGGCGTCGACCTGCGGCGAGGTGTAGAAGGGGGTGAGCCAGAGCGCGTCGACCCCGAGGTCGCGCAGGTACGGCAGGCGCTCGCGGATGCCCTGGAGGTCACCCACACCGTCGCCGTTGGCGTCGGCGAAGCTGCGGACGTAGACCTGGTAGACGACCGCGGAACGCCACCAGTCGTCGTCGGAGGTCAGCGGGGCCGGGTTGGTGGCGTCGGTCATCGGTGACGATCCCCGTTCTGTGGCGCGGGACGGCGTGAGCCCGCGCGGGGGGTGGGTGGACGGGCGCGGGTGTCAGAGCAGAATGCCGGCCGAGCGCTGCAAGAGTCAAGCATTCCTTGCGCAAGAAATGACGGCCGTCACCCTCCGGCCAGCGTAACGTCACCTTCCGGCGTGTCCCACCACGTGAGACGACGGGCACCGTTCCGGGACGCCCCGCCCCGCCGGCAGGTGGGAGCGCGCCCACCGGCCACTCCACCGCCCCCGTCCGACGGCCGACCCGGGACGGCCGGCCCCACCGCTTGCGGCGTATCGCGGTCTCGACGTGGCGGGACACCGTGACACGCCGCAAACCGCGGGCGACACCCTCGGTCGGGCGGATCCGACGGCGCTGCCGGTGGCGGCGGCGCGTCGTGTGCCGCGGGACGGTGGCAGGCCGGAACGGTGACAGGCCGGGGACGGCGAAGGCCGGGGGCGATGTCGGGCCGGGGTGGTGGCCGGGTGTCAGGCCGGGGCGGGGAGGGCCGGGTGTCAGGCCGGGACGGCGAGGGCCGGCGGCGCCGGGCGCTGCTGGCGGGGGCCACCGGCGGTCGGGCCGCCGGTCGTCGGGCCGGCGCCGGCCGGGCGGACCACGGCGGTGGAGCCGCGCACCACCAGCTCCGGGCGGAACAGGTACTCCGAGTGCGGGGCGGCGTGCCCGTTGATCTCGTCGACCAGGGCGCGGACCGCGGCGACCGCCATCGCGGTCACCGGCTGCCGCATGGTGGTCAGCGGCGGGTCGGTGAAGGCCATCAGCGGCGAGTCGTCGTAGCCGACCACCGAGAGGTCGCCGGGGACCGACATGCCGCGCTGCCGGGCCGCCCGGATCGCGCCGAGCGCCATCAGGTCGGAGCCGCAGACGATGCCGGTGACGCCGCGCTCGATCAGCCGGCCGGCGGCGGCCTCGCCGCCCTCGACGCCGAAGAGCGAGAGCTCGGCCAGCTCGGTCAGGTCCGCCTCGGTGGCCCCGGCCAGCCGGGTCATCGCGGCCCGGAAGCCGGCCACCCGGCGCTGTACCGGCACGAACCGGTCCGGGCCGGTGATCAGGCCGATCCGGCGGTGGCCGAGCGCGACCAGGTGGGCGACGGCCAGTTCGGTGGCCTCGCCGTCGTCGCAGGAGACGAAGGGGGCGGCGATGCCGGGCGCGTACCCGTTGATCATCACGATCGGCAGCGGGCGGGCGATCAGCGCCCGGTAGCGGTCGTGGTTGGCGGCCGTGTCGGCGTGCAGGCCGGAGACGAAGACGATCCCGGAGACCTGCCGGTCCAGCAGCATCTCGACGTACTCGTCCTCGGTGACCCCGCCGGGGGTCTGGGTGCAGAGCACCGGGGTGAACCCGCTCTGCGCCAGGGTCGACTCGATCACCTGGGCGAAAGCGGGGAATATCGGGTTGTCCAGCTCCGGTACGACCAGCCCGACGAGCCCGGCGCTGCGCTTGCGCAGCCGGGCGGGGCGCTCGTAACCGAGCACATCGAGGGCGGTCAGGACGGCCTGCCGGGTCTCGGGGGCCACTCCGGGGCGGTCGTTGAGCACCCGCGACACCGTGGCCTCGCTGACTTCGGCCTGCTGGGCGATGTCGGACAGTCGAGCGCGCATGGCGGCACTTTAGCTCACGGGCAAGTTCTTGCGTACACTTCTGCAAGCCCTTCCATTCTCTGCAACCTCTTGCTAACGTCCCCGCAACACGCGAGAGCAGCGGCGCAGCACTCTGGCGCCGGATGGCAAGAACTTACAGAGGTTTCCACTGGCGGGCCGCCCTTCCCCCGGCGGTCGGCCACAACGACAGGAGTACCGATGCGCATCCGTACCGCGGGTGTGGTCGCCGTTCTCGGTCTGGCGCTCGCTGCGTCCGGCTGCGGCGACAACAGCAAGGACGAGCCGGCCGCGAAGGAATCCCCCAAGGCCGCGAGCGGCAAGCTCGTCATCTGGGCCGACGACAAGCGGGCCGCGGCCCTCAAGCCGTTCGGCGACAAGTTCGGCCAGGAGAACGGCGTCACCGTCGAGGTCCAGGCCGTCTCCAAGGACCTGCAGACCAACTTCGTCACCGCCTCCCAGCAGGGCAGCGGCCCGGACGTCGTGGTCGGCGCGCACGACTGGATCGGCAACCTGGTCCAGAACGGCGCCATCGACCCGGTCCAGCTCGCCGCCGAGCAGAAGAGCGCCTTCAACGAGACCGCCATCAAGGCCGTGACCTTCAACGGCCAGCTCTACGGCGTGCCCTACGCCATGGAGAACGTGGCGCTGATCCGCAACACCGAGCTGGCCCCCGAGGCCCCGAAGACGATCGAGGACCTGGTCGCCGCCGGTAAGAAGCTCAAGGCGGAGAAGAAGGCCAGCGAGATCCTCTGCCTCCAGTCCGGCCAGAACGGCGACGCGTACCACATCTACCCGCTGTACACCTCGGCCGGCGGCTACCTCTTCGGCACCGCCGCCAACGGCGACTACGACCCGAAGGACCTGGGCGTGGGCAAGCCGGAGTCGATCGAGGCGTTCAAGAAGATCGCCAAGCTGGGTGAGAAGGGCGACGGCGCGCTGAAGCGCTCCATCACCGGCGAGAACTCGATCGCCACCTTCACCGGCAAGAAGTGCGCCTACCTGGTCTCCGGCCCGTGGGCGATCGCCGACGCCAAGAAGGCCGGCATCAAGTACGACATCTCCCCGGTCCCCGGCTTCGCCGGTGGCAAGGAGGCCGCGCCGTTCGTGGGCGTCCAGTCCTTCTACGTCGCCTCGAAGGGCAAGAACAAGGCGCTGGCCCAGGAGTTCGTCGCGAACTACGTGACCACCCCCGAGCTGGCCGTCGCCCTGTACAACGCCGAGCCGCGTCCGCCGGCGCTGACCGCCGCCCTGGACCAGGTCAAGGGCAGCGACCCGGACCTGGCCAAGTTCCAGGAGGCCGGCAAGAGCGGCCAGGTGCTCCCGGCGATCCCGGCCATGGCCGCGATCTGGGACCCGTTCGGCAAGGCGGAGGCCGCCATCATCGGCGGCGCCGACCCGGCCAAGACGATCACCTCGGCCGGTAACACGATCGCCGGTCAGATCAAGTAATGAGCACGTCGCTGTCCGGCCCGGGGTCTGCCCAGCAGACCCCGGGCCGGGGGCCCGTCCGCTCCGGGTCCCCGCGCACGTCCCGTACCGCGCGGAACCACGCGCCGATCACCCTGACCGGCCTCGTCGTCAAGGTGGTCCTGCTCGGCCTGGTGGCCGGGATCGCGATCTGGGCGGCCTTCCCGCTCATCGAGGCGAAGCTCTGGGTCGGCCTGGCCGTCCTGCTGGCGACCACCGCCGGCCTGTTCTACCTCTACCTGACCCCCCGGCACATCCCGGGCAAGTACCTGATCCCGGGCACGCTCTTCCTGGTGGCGTTCCAGGTCTTCCCGGTGCTCTACACCGCGAGCACCGCCTTCACGAACTTCGGCGACGGCCACCGCGGCAGCAAGGACGACGCGATCGTCGCCATCCAGAGCGGCTCGGTGAAGCAGGTCCCCGGCTCCACCCAGTTCCCGCTGACCGTCGCCACCAAGGGCGACCCGGCCACCGGCGCACTGGTCTTCCTGGTCACGGACCCGAAGACCGACACGGTCTCCGTCGGCGACACCGAGGGACTGCGTCAGCTCGACGCCGCCGACGTCACGGTCCAGCCGGGCGGCAAGGTCACCGCCGCCGAGGGCTACACCATCCTCAACTTCGGCCAGGCCAGCGCCCGTAGCCAGGACATCACCGACCTGGTGGTGCCGACCTCCGGCGGCGCGCTGCGCTCCTCCGGCCTGTCCCGGGCGTACGAGGGCAAGGCGGTCCGGGCGTACGACGCGGGCTGCGACTGCATCAAGGACAGCGAGAGCGGCAAGATCTGGAGCGCGGACGAGTCCGTCGGCTCCTTCGTCGCCGCCGACGGCGAGGCGCTGGCCCAGGGCTGGAAGGTCAACGTCGGCCTGGAGAACTTCTCCCGGGTGCTCACCGACCCGGCCATCTCCGGCCCCTTCTTCGGCACCCTGCTGTGGAACTTCGCCTTCGCGATCGGCTCCACCGGCTTCACGTTCCTGCTCGGCATGGGCATCGCGCTGGCGCTGCACTCGCCCCGGATGCGGGGCACGAACTTCTACCGGGTGCTGCTGATCCTGCCGTACGCCATGCCGTCGTTCGCGATGCTGCTGGTCTGGCGGGACATGTTCAACACCGACTTCGGCCTGATCAACAACCTGTTCGGGCTCGGGGTGGACTGGTTCGGCGAGACCTGGTCGGCCCGGATCGCGGTGCTGCTGGTCCAGCTCTGGCTCGGCTACCCGTACATGTTCCTGGTGGCCACCGGCGCGCTCCAGGCCATCCCGAAGGAGCTGACCGAGGCCACCTCGGTCGACGGGGCGTCGCCCTTCCAGTCGTTCAAGGCGGTCACCCTGCCGCTGCTGCTGGTGGCGATCTCGCCGCTGCTGATCGCGTCGTTCGCGTACAACTTCAACAACTTCAACGCGATCTACCTGACCACCGAGGGTGGGCCCTTCCCGGCGGACAACCCGACGGCCGGCGCCACCGACCTGTTGATCACGTACACGTACCGGCTGGCCTTCGGCGCCCAGGGCGCCGAGTACGGCCTGGCCGCCGCCGTCTCGATCTTCATCTTCACGATCGTGGCGACGGTGTCGGCGATCAGCTTCTCGCGGACCCGCAAGCAGGAGGAGGTGTACTCGTGAGCACGTACGCGGACGCCCCGGTCGCCAACCGCAACGTCAAGGGCAAATCCAGGAACCGCTGGTTCACCCAGGTGGGGTGGCGGCACCTGGTCGGGGTGCTGGCCGTGGCGTTCAGCCTCTTCCCGATCCTGTTCGTCCTCTCGGCGGCGCTCAACCCGCTCGGCACCCTCTCCTCCACCGAGCTGGTGCCGACCGGCGCGTCGATGGAGAACTTCACCAACCTGTTCGAGCGGACCGCCTTCGGGCACTGGTTCCTCAACTCGCTGCTGCTCGCCGGGGTGGCCAGCTTCGCGTCGATCTTCCTGTCGGCGCTGGCGGCGTACGCCTTCTCCCGGATGCGCTTCGCCGGCCGCCGGGTCGGGCTGCTGTCGCTGCTGCTGATCCAGATGTTCCCGCAGTTCCTGGCGATCGTGGCGATCTTCCTGATCTTCACCACGGTCACCGACCTGTGGCCGGCGATCGGCTTCAACACCCCGTGGGGCCTGTTCCTGCTCTACATGGGCGCGGCGCTCGGGGCGAACACCTGGCTGATGAAGGGCTTCTTCGACACCCTGCCGAAGGAGCTGGACGAGTCCGCGACCATGGACGGCGCCTCGCACGCCCAGGTCTTCTTCCGGATCATGCTGCCGCTGGTGGCGCCGATCCTGGCGGTGACCGGCCTGCTCGCCTTCATCGGCTCGATCAACGAGTTCCTGATCGCCAACGTGTTCCTCACCAACACCAACTCGAAGACCCTCGCGGTCGGCATGTTCGGCCTGGTGGCCGGTGAGCGCAACAACAACTTCGGGATCTTCGCGGCGGGCACCCTGCTCACCGCCATCCCGACGGTGCTGGTGTTCCAGCTCCTCCAGCGCTACATCGTCTCCGGCCTCACCGCCGGAGCCGTCAAGGGCTGAATCGGAGGGGTGGTCGCTCTCCGCGGAGGGCGAGGTCGGTGGTCCGGGTCCGTCCGGGCCACTGACCGGTGGCCGGGTACGTGCGGCCACCGACCGGCGGGCCGGGTCCGACCCGGCCGGCGGGTCGGGTCCGCACGGGTCCGGCCGCCCACCCCGACGAGCAACGCTGCGGCAAGGGCGTCGGCGTCGACGACGTACACCGGAGCAGTTCCGGGCCGACCGGGTGGTCGTCCCCTCTCCTCCTCGTACCTCGTACCCGAAAGGTTCGTGCCATGTCCCTGCAGCCGCACCACGACGGATCCGCCACCTACGTCCCGGAGCAGGAGCCGGCGCTCGGGCAGACCGTGCCGGTCTTCGTCCGCGTCCCGGCCGGCGCCGACGTCCGCCAGGTGCACGTCCGGACGACCGGGGACGGCGAGCCCCGCTTCGCCGAGGCCGTCGTCGACCGCACCGAGGGCGGTGACGTCTGGTGGCGGGCCGACGTCGAGGTCCGCAACCCGGTCAGCAACTACCGGTTCATGCTCTCCGGCACGAAGGGGTACCGCTGGCTCAACGCCGCCGGCCTGGTCGCCCACGACGTGCCCGACAACGGTGACTTCAAGCTGGTCAGCTACGCCCCGCCGCCGGCCTGGGCGCGGGACGCGGTGATCTACCAGATCTTCCCGGACCGGTTCGCCCGCTCCGCCGCCGCCGACTCGCGCACCGCGCCGGACTGGGCGATCCCCTGCGACTGGGACACCCCGGTCATCGGGCGCGGACCGGAGACGCCGCACCAGTTCTACGGCGGCGACCTGGACGGCATCACCGAGCGCCTGGACCACCTGGCCCGGCTCGGCGTCAACACCCTCTACCTCACCCCGGTCTTCCCGGCCCGCTCCAACCACCGGTACGACGCCGCCAGCTTCGACACCGTCGACCCGCTGCTCGGCGGCGACGCCGCGCTGGCCCGGCTCGCCGACGCGGTGCACGCCCGGGGCTGGCGGCTGCTCGGTGACATCACCAGCAATCACACCGGCGACGCCCACCAGTGGTTCACCGCCGCCGTCAGCGACGTCACCGCCCCCGAGCGGGAGCTGTACTACTTCGACCTGGCCGGCGGCTCGGACTACGAGTCCTGGAACGGGGTCAAGTCGCTGCCGAAGCTGAACTGGGGCAGCGCCGAGCTGCGCCGCCGCTTCGCCACCGCCGAGGACTCGCTGCTGCGCCGCTGGCTGCGCCCGCCGTACGCCCTGGACGGCTGGCGGGTCGACGTGGCGAACATGACCGGCCGGCGCGCCGCGGACGCGTACACCCACGAGGTGGCCCGGCTGCTGCGCGAGGTGGTGGCCGAGACCCGCCGCGACGGGCTGCTGCTCGCCGAGCACGGGCACGACCACACCGGTGACCTGGACCGCGACGGCTGGCACGGCACGATGAACTACGTCGGCTTCACCGACCCGGTCTGGTCCTGGCTGCGGCACGGCGAGGAGCCGGTGCCGAACTTCCTCGGCACCCCCGGCGGGGTGTGCCGGCGGGACGCCGACGCGGTGCTGGCGACCATGAACACCTACCGGTCGCTGATCTCCTGGCGGTCGTACACGCACTCCTGGCAGCTGCTCGGCTCGCACGACTCGGCCCGGATCCGCACCGTGGTCGGTGACGCGGCCCGGCAGGAGGTGGCCGCCGGTCTGCTCGCCACCATGCCGGGCACCCCGGTGGTCTTCGCCGGTGACGAGCTGGGGCTGACCGGCACCAACGGCGAGGGCTCGCGCACCCCGATGCCGTGGCACCGGCCGCAGAGCTGGGACCGGGCGACCTTCGCCGCGTACCAGGGGCTGCTGGCGCTGCGCCGCGACGAGCCGGCGCTGCGCCACGGCGGCCTGCGCTGGGTGCACGCCGACGCCGACACGCTGGTCTTCCTCCGCGAGGCTCCCACCGGCTCGGTGCTGGTGCTGGCCCGCCGGGCGCCGGGCGCCCCGGTCCGGCTGGCCGGCCTGCCGGCCGGGGAGAACGCCTACGGCGGCGCGCCCGCCCTGCGCCCGGACGCCGACGGCGTGGTCACCCTGCCGGGTGACGGCCCCACCTTCCAGGTCTGGCGCCTGGTCTGAGACGCCCCCGGCCGGGTCGCGGACGACCCGTGGCCCGGCCGGCCGGGCCGCCGTCGAGATCACGGATCGGAGACGGCCGGCCGGCCCACTACTACAAACCGTCGTTGGTAGGGGAGGATGGCCCCCGTGGAAGCTCTTCGACTCGTACTCCTCTACGTCCATCTGATCGGGTTCGCGCTGCTGCTCGGCGGCGCCGTCGCCCAGTACGTCGGCGGCCGGCTGCGGATCAACGCGGCCATGCTCTGGGGCGCGGTGATCCAGCTGATCACCGGCATCGGCCTCTCCGCGCCGCTGCGCGACGGTGACGAGCCGGCCCCCGCGAAACTTGTTACCAAGTTGGTGCTGGCCCTGCTGATCTTTGTCATGGTCTTCTTCTCCCGTAAGCGGGAGCAGGTGGCCCGCGGCCACTTCCTCGCGATCATCGGGTTGACCCTGGTCACCGCCGCCGTGGCGGTCTTCTGGCGGTAGTCCGCCGGAGCTGTCCGGGGGTCGCCGGAAAGGGACGTACGGGACACCCGCAGGGTCACTCGCCAGTACGGTGAGTGATCTGCCCCACGCCACGGTCACACCCGGATAACAGGCGCTCAACAGTCGTGCACGATTGTCGGCCGGTGGTCGGGCGCGGGCGTACGCTCCCGTCCGTAACGTGGGATGCCGGCAGCACAGCGCTCGTCGGTCAAAGGCTGCCACCGCATCAACCGCGGTGAGCAATGGAAGGAGACGTCTTGCGCTCTGTGCGTGGGATGCGGATCGCCTCCGCCTTCGTGGCGGGTGGGCTCGTGCTGGGCGCCGCCGCGTGTGGTGAGGCTCCCGAGGACGACAACAACGCCGGCACCGGCGGCAAGAAGTACAGCGCCTGCATGGTGACCGACGTCGGTGGCATCGACGACAAGTCCTTCAACACCTCCGCCTGGAAGGGCCTTCAGGAGGCGAAGAAGGAGAACGACAACATCGACATCAAGTACGTCGCGTCCAAGGCCGAGGCGGACTACGAGGTCAACCTGACCGGGTACGTCAACCAGAAGTGCGACTTCATCCTGGCCGTCGGTGGCCTGATGGGTGACGCGACCGGCAAGATCGCGAAGGCGAACCCGAACCAGCAGTTCGCGATCGTCGACGCGAAGCTGCCGGAGACGAACGTCTACCCGATGCAGTTCGACACCGCCCAGGCCGCCTTCCAGGCCGGCTACCTGGCCGCCGGGATGAGCAAGACCGGCAAGGTCGGCACCTACGGTGGCCTGCCGATCCCGCCGGTGACCATCTTCATGGACGGCTACGCCGACGGCGTCGCGTACTACAACAAGGCCAAGGGCAAGAACGTCCAGGTCCTGGGTTGGGACAAGGCGACCCAGAAGGGTTCCTTCACCAACGACTTCCAGAAGCAGGACGAGGGCAAGAAGGTCTCCGACGCGCTGGTCGCCCAGGGCGCGGACATCATCATGCCGGTCGCCGGCGGCGCCGGCCTGGGCACCACCTCCGCGGCCAAGGCCTCGGGCGGCAAGTACTCGGTCATCTGGGTCGACGTCGACGGCTGCGAGAGCACCCCGGACTGCTCGGCGCTGCTGACCACCGTCGTGAAGAACATCCCGGACGCCGTCAAGGAGGCCGTGCTCAAGGCCGCCGGTGGCGAGAAGCTGCAGGCCACCCCGGGCTTCGTCGGCAACCTGGCGAACAACGGCGTCTCGATCGCCCCGTACCACGAGTTCGACAGCAAGGTCCCGGCCGAGCTGAAGGCCGAGGTCGAGAAGATCAAGGCCGACATCGCCGCCGGCACCATCACGGTCACCTCGAAGGCCCAGCCGACCAAGTGACCGCCTCCCCGGCCGCCGCGATGGGATCATCGGCAGCGGAGGCCGGCGGGCACCAGGCATGACGATCGGCCGCCTCGGCCCACGTGGGGTAGAACCCACGGACGCCGGGGCGGCCGATCCGCTCCACCGGCCGGCCCACCCCGTCGGGCGGCCGGCCCACCGGCAGCTACGCTGCACCATCGCTCGCACTCCAGGAGGTTGCGCTGAGACTCGAACTGCGCGGCATCACCAAACGGTTCGGTGATCTGGTCGCCAACGACCACATCGACCTGACGGTGGAGCCTGGAGAGATCCACGCCCTGCTCGGCGAGAACGGCGCCGGCAAGTCGACCCTGATGAACGTCCTCTACGGGCTCTACCAGCCCGACGAGGGCGAGATCCTGGTCGACGGCAAGCCGCTCAAGCTGAAGGGCCCGTCGGACGCGATCGCGGCCGGGATCGGCATGGTGCACCAGCACTTCATGCTCGTGCCGGTCTTCACCGTCGCGGAGAACATCATGCTCGGCGCCGAGCAGGTCCGGGGCGGCATCGTCGGCTTCCTCGACCGGCGGCGGGCCCGGCGCGAGGTCGCCGAGGTCTCCGAGCGGTACAACCTGCGCGTCGACCCGGACGCGGTGATCGAGGACCTGCCGGTCGGCATCCAGCAGCGGGTGGAGATCGTCAAGGCGCTCACCCGCGACGTCGACCTGCTCATCCTCGACGAGCCGACCGCCGTGCTCACCCCGCAGGAGACCGAGGAACTGCTCGCGGTCATGCGGTCGCTCAAGGCCGCCGGCAAGTCCATCGTCTTCATCACCCACAAGCTGGGCGAGGTCAAGGCCATCGCCGACCGGATCACCGTCATCCGGCGCGGGAAGACCGTCGGCACCGCCTCCCCGGAGGCCAGCCGCGACGAGTTGGCCGCGCTGATGGTCGGCCGCAGCGTCAAGCTCACCGTGGACAAGCAACCGGCCACCCCGGGCAAGCCGATCCTGGAGGTCAGCGGCCTGGTCGTGGACGACGACCGGCAGGTGCGCGCGGTCGACGGCGTCGACCTGACCGTGCACGCCGGTGAGGTGCTGGGCGTCGCGGGCGTACAGGGCAACGGCCAGACCGAGCTGATCGAGGCGATCATGGGGCTGCGCCCGACGCTCGCCGGCACGGTCACCCTCGACGGCCAGCCGATCCACGGCTGGTCCACCAAGAAGGTGCTGCACGCCGGGGTCGGCTACGTCCCCGAGGACCGCAGCGTCGACGGGCTGGTCAAGGAGTTCTCCGTGGCGGAGAACCTGGTCCTCGACATCTACGACCGGCCGCCGTTCGGCAAGGGCCTGGCCCTCAAGCCGGACGCCATCGCCAGGTCGGCCAAGGAGCGGATCGAGCAGTTCGACGTCCGTACCCCGTCGGCCGACGCCGCGGTGGGCACCCTCTCCGGCGGCAACCAGCAGAAGGTGATCGTGGCCCGGGAGCTGTCCCGGCCGCTGAAGCTCTTCATCGCCGCCCAGCCGACCCGGGGCGTCGACGTCGGCTCCATCGAGTTCATCCACAGCCGGGTGATCCGCGAGCGGGACGTCGGCACCGCCGTCATGGTCGTCTCCAGCGAACTGGACGAGGTGATCGGGCTCGCCGACCGGATCGCGGTCATGTACCGCGGCCGGATCATCGGCCTCGTCGGCCCGGACACCCCCCGCGAGGAGATCGGCCTGCTGATGGCCGGCATCACCCCGGACACCGCCGGCGCGACCCCGACCGGCGGCGCTCCCGGCGGGACGGACGCCGCCACCCCGGCCCCGACCCCCGAGAGCCCTGGCAACGAGGACAAGGCATGACCCACTCCAACCCGGCGTCGGGCTCCCCGGACAAGGAGCCGGCGACCGAGGCGGCGCAGGCCGAGGCCGCCGGTGCGAACCGCGCGACGACCATGACCGCCCCGAAGCGCCCCGACGAGCCCCGTCCCTCGCTGGGCCGGCTCTTCCTGGAGAACCTCTGGGCCGCCAACACGGTCACCGTGACGGTGCTCGCGCTGCTGTTGGCGATGCTGTTCGGCGCGGTCCTGATCATCGTGTCGGACCCGGAGGTGCTGGCCACCTACGGCTACATCACCGCCCGTCCGGCGGACGCGCTCAACGCCAGCTGGACGGTGGTCAGCGAGGCGTACGCGAACCTGTTCAAGGGCGCGGTCTTCGACCCGGACGCCTCCGGGTTCTCCGCGGCGATGGGCCCGATCTCCGAGACGCTCACCTACACCGCGCCGCTGGTCTTCACCGGCCTGTCGGTCGCGCTCGCCTTCCGCGGCGGCCTGTTCAACATCGGCGCGCAGGGGCAGGCGACGATGGGCGTCATCCTGGCCGCCGTCGCCGGCTTCGCGCTGCCGCTGCCGCCGGTGGTGCACCTGATCGTCGCCCTGATCGCCGGCGCGATCGGCGGCGCGGTCTGGGGCTTCATCCCGGGCATCCTCAAGGCGCGCACCGGCGCGCACGAGGTGATCAACACGATCATGCTCAACTACGTCGCGGTGTACTTCCTGTCCTGGGTGATCATCCAGAACGGCGTGCAGAACCCGGAGCGGGCGGACGCGATCAGCAAGCCGGTCGACTCCTCCGCCCAGCTGCCCCGGCTGCTCGGTGACGACCTGCGGGTGCACGCCGGCATCCTGCTCGCGGTGCTGGCCACCTGGTTCGTCGCGTGGCTGCTCAACCGCTCCACGCTCGGCTTCGAGCTGCGCGCGGTCGGCGCCAACCCGGACGCCGCCCGGACCGCCGGCATCAGCGTCACCAAGACGTACGTGCTGGTGATGGCGATCGCCGGTCTGCTCGCCGGCCTCGGCGGCAGCCAGATGGTGCTCGGTTCGACCGCGAACGCGCTGACCCCGCTGGTCGTCGCGCAGATCGGCTTCGACGGCATCCTGGTGGCGCTGCTCGGCCGGGTGAAGCCGTGGGGCGTGCTGCTGGCGGCGCTGCTCTTCGGCGCGCTCCAGGCCGGCGGCAACCGGATGCAGTCGTACTCCGGGATCTCGTTGGAGCTGGTCACCGTCCTCCAGGCGCTGATCGTCATCTTCATCGCCGCACCGGCCCTGGTGAAGGCGATCTTCCAGCTCCGGGCCGCCCGCGCGGCCCGGCTGCAGACGAGCCTCGCGAAGGGCTGGTGAGGCATGTCCACCATGGCTGTTCCCGACGTCGCCACCGCCACGGTCGACGAGGGCTTCTGGACGCGCAACCGCAAGGTCGGCGCGGCCCTGCTGGCGCTGGGCGTGCTGGCCGCGGTGCTCTTCGGGGCGCTCGCCACCGACCAGCAGGCCCGTTTCACCCTCAGCGAGACCGAGGGCGGCGCGGCGCTGGAGATCAACGGCACGATCGGCGCGATCCTGTTCGGCGTGATCGCCGCCGCGGCCGGCGGCGCGCTGCTGGCCGGGGTGCCGAAGCGCTGGTTCACCCTGGTGCTCGGCGTCGGGCTGGTCACCTTCGTGCTCAGCTTCCTCTGCTGGCAGGTCTCCGCCGCCCCCGAGGGCCGCAACTTCATGCCGATGGTCAACATCGTGCGGGGCACGTTCATCCTGGCCCTGCCGCTGATCTTCGGCGCGCTGGCCGGCGTGCTCTGCGAGCGCTCCGGCGTGGTGAACGTGGCGATCGAGGGCCAGCTGCTGATGGGCGCCTTCAGCGGCGCGCTCTTCGGCAGCCTGTTCAACAGCGTGTGGGTGGGCCTGGTCGCCGCGGCGATCGGTGGCGCGTTCATCTCGCTGCTGCTGGCCGTCTTCGCCATCCGCTACCTGGTCGACCAGGTGGTCATGGGCGTCGTGCTCAACCTGCTGGCGGTCGGCATCACCGGCTTCCTCTACGAGCGGCTGATGCAGACCAACGCGGAGAAGTACAACAGCGCGCCCCGCTTCACCAACTGGGAGATCCCGCTGCTGGAGGACATCCCGGTGATCGGGCCGGCGCTGTTCCGCGGCAACCTCTTCCTCTACCTCGGCCTGCTGCTGGTGCTGGTCATCCACATCGCGCTGTTCCGTACCCGGTGGGGTCTGCGGACCCGCTCGGTCGGCGAGCACCCGACCGCGGCGGACACCCTCGGCGTCAAGGTGCTGGGGCTGCGCTACCGCAACGTGCTGCTGGCCGGTGTCGTCGCCGGCATCGGTGGCGCCTCGTACACGCTGGCGCTGTACAGCTTCACCAAGAACATGATCGGCGGTAAGGGCTTCATCGCCCTCGCCGCGCTGATCTTCGGCCGGTGGAGCCCGACCGGCGCGCTGCTGGCGGCGCTCTTCTTCGGCTTCGCCGACCAGCTCGCCACCTACCTCGGCGCGATCGGCAGCAGCATCCCCAGCCAGTTCCTGGCGATGCTGCCCTACCTGGCGACGATCCTGGCCGTGGCCGGCCTGGTCGGCCGGGTCCGGGCGCCCGCGGCGGACGGCAAGCCGTACGTCAAGGGCTGACGCGTACCGACGATCCGTGCCCGGTGGGGAGTTCCCCGCCGGGCACGGTCGTCTCCGGCCATCGGCCGCCCCGGCCCACCGGCGGTGTCGACGGCCACCGGAGGGGACCCTTCCCGCGTCCGACCAGGCCGACTTCGGCAGAATGGTGGGATGACCGACATCGACTGGGAGCGGCTGCGGGCCGCCGCCACCGAGGTGATGCGGCACGCGTACGTGCCGTACTCCAAGTTCCCGGTCGGCGCGGCCGCCCTGGTCGACGACGGGCGGATCGTGGTCGGCTGCAACGTGGAGAACGCCGGCTACGGCGTCACTCTCTGCGCCGAGTGCGGCGTCGTGTCGTCGCTGCACGCCACCGGGGGCGGCCGGCTGGTCGCCATGTCCTGCGTCGACGCCACCGGCGAGCCGCTGATGCCCTGCGGCCGGTGCCGGCAGCTGCTCTGGGAGAACGGCGGCCCGGAGTGCCTGGTGGAGACGAAGGGCCGGCCGCTGCGGATGGCCGAGCTGCTGCCGCACGCCTTCGACGTGGCCGACATCGAGGCGGTCACCGGGGAGCACCCCGTCCCGGTGGTGCCCGACCGGCTGGCCGCCTGGCGGGGCCGGGGCACCGTCTTCGTCCACCCCGACATGTCCGCCGGGCAGCAGGTGTGGACGGCGTACTGGGAGCGGTCCGCCGGTGACGAGGGCGCCGAGACCGGCGTGCTGGAGGAGGGGCCCAGCTGGGACGACCCGGCCGAGGCGATCACCTGGGGGCTGGCGCGGACGCCGCGCGTGGTGGTGGTGGACGCGTCGGGCACCATCTTCTGGGCCGGTGAGGGGGAGCCACCGATGGAGGTTCCGCTCCGCTGGTCTGCTTCTTGAGCTCGGGGGATCGGGCCGACGGCGACCCGGCTCCGGGCGGTCAGGCTTGATCCCTCCGCCGGTCACCGTCGGCCCGATCCCCGGCGGTTCCGGCCCGTGCGGCGGTGCGGCCTGGTGCCCGACGCGACTTTCGATCTATCTGATGGGACTCAAAGGTGAGTGCGTTCACGGCGGTTGACGTCATCCGGACCAAGCGGGACGGGGGTGTGCTGAGCGACGCCCAGATCGACTGGGTGGTCGACGCGTACACCAAGGGGCTCGTCGCCGACGAGCAGATGTCGGCGCTGGCCATGGCGATCCTGCTGCGCGGCATGTCCGCGCCGGAGATCGCCCGGTGGACCGCCGCGATGATCGCCAGCGGCGAGCGGCTGGACCTGTCGCCGGTGGCCCGGCCGACGGTCGACAAGCACTCCACCGGCGGCGTCGGTGACAAGATCACGTTGCCGCTCACCCCGCTCGTCGCCGCCTGCGGCGCCGCGGTGCCGCAGCTGTCCGGGCGCGGCCTGGGCCACACCGGCGGCACCCTGGACAAGCTGGAGTCGATCCCCGGCTGGCGGGCCGCGCTGAGCAACGACGAGTTCATCGCCCAGCTGCGCGACGTCGGCGCGGTGATCTGCGCGGCCGGCGAAGGGCTCGCCCCGGCCGACCGCAAGCTGTACGCGCTGCGCGACGTCACCGGCACCGTCGAGGCGATCCCGCTGATCGCCAGCTCGATCATGAGCAAGAAGATCGCCGAGGGGACCGGCGCGCTGGTGCTCGACGTCAAGGTCGGCTCCGGCGCGTTCATGAAGTCCGTCCACGACGCCCGCGAGCTGGCCCGCACCATGGTCGAGCTGGGCGGCGCGCACGGTGTGCGGACGGTCGCCCTGCTCACCGACATGTCCACCCCGCTCGGCCTGACCGTCGGCAACGCGGTCGAGGTGACCGAGTCGGTGGAGGTGCTGGCCGGGGGCGGGCCCGCCGACGTGGTGGAGCTGACCCTGGCGCTGGCCCGGGAGATGCTGGACGCGGCCGGCCTGCCGGACGCCGACCCGGCCGCCGCGCTGCGCGACGGGCGGGCGATGGACTCGTGGCGCACGATGATCCGCGCCCAGGGCGGCGACCCGGACGCCCCGATGCCCACCGCCAACGAGGTCGAGGTGGTCCGCGCCGAGGCCGACGGCTTCGTCGAGTCGGTCGACGCGTACGCGATCGGGGTGGCCGCCTGGCGGCTCGGCGCCGGGCGGGCCCGCAAGGAGGACCCGGTCAGCGCCGCCGCCGGCGTGGTGCTGCACAAGCGTCCCGGTGACCCGGTGCGGGCCGGCGACCCGCTCTACGAACTCCGCGCCGACCAGGGCACCCGGATCCCGGCGGCCCGGGCCGAGGCCGAGCGGGCGGTCCGCATCGCGTCGGCCCCGTCCACCGCGTCGCCGCTGGTCATCGAGCGGATCAGCTGAACGGTCGGCCCCCGGGGCCGGTCGGCCGACCGCCCTGCCGGGCCATGGTGCCGGCCAGTCCGGACGGCTATCCTCCCTGGCCAGGGGGGATGGACCGGCGTCAGCCGGATGTGAGCAGACAGGGATGCAAGCCGTGCGCGTACCCGCCCCCGATCCACGGGAAGTCCGTGAGGCGAGCCTGGACGAGCTGTCCCGGCTGCGCCTGCCGTTGCCGCCCGCGCAGTTCCCGCTGGTGTGGGAGCCGGGCGACGAGATCGAGCTGCGCCCCACCGGCGAGATCGAGGCGCGGATCGCCGTGCTGCACCTGATCCTGGCCCGCTGCTTCGGGATGCCCCCGCGAGCGGCGATGGAGTGGCTGCTCGCCTCGCACCTGGTGGACATGGTCACGCCGCCGGAGTGGGAGTTCGTGATGGGCGGCAAGGGCGACCACCGCTCCTTCGTGCTGCACCACGACGCGCTCTTCTCGCTGGCCTGGGTGCTCGGCCTGACCAAGCAGCTCGACCCGACCATCCCGGTGGACGAGCGGCTGGTGGAGCGGATGCCGCACATCGCCGGCGGGGAGCTGTTCGGCCAGTGGCGGGCCCGGATCCTGGCCGCGCCGCAGCACCCGGCGGACGCCGCTGCCCTGCTCGACCTGCACTACTGCCTGGACTGGGCGTACCTGGAGACGGAGCGGGCCGGCCGGCGCCTGCCGGGGCTGGTCGACGCCAACGCGATCGGGCAGCGGCGCTGGGCGCTGGAGTGGGCGGTGGTGCTGCGCGGGCCGTACCACGACGAGCCGCCGGGCTGGGAAGAGGTCGACCTCTCCACCTGACTCAGCGGGGCCGCCAGACGGTGAGCCGGATCTCGGCGGTGACCGCGACCGGCCGGGGGAGCGCCGCGATCCGGTCGGCCAGCCGCTGCGGGTCGGTGTGCCACGCGCTCGGTCCCATCCCGACCAGCGTCGCCACCTCGTCGCCGGTCAGCGTGAGCCGGGCGGCGTGCGTCTCGTCGCGCTCCGGGGTGAAGTGGCCGGCGAGGCTGTCGGCGACCCGGTCGGCCTTGGCCGGGTCGACCCGGAGCAGGTCGAGCGCGTCCACCAGTTCGGCGAGGTGAGCCCCGGTGGGGGTGACCACCAGCAGCGCCCCGTCCGGGTCGAGCACCCGGTGGAACTCCGCGCCGTTGCGCGGCGCGAAGACGTCGAGCAGCACGGCCGTCGAGGCGTCCGCCAGCGGCAGCCGCTGCCAGGTGTCGGCGAGCGCGGCGGCGGCCCGGGGGTGGGCGCGGGCCGCGCGGCGCAGCGCCGGCTTGGAGACGTCCAGGGCCAGGCCGACGGCGTCGGGCAGCGCCGCCAGCACCGCGGCGAGGTGCCGGCCGGTGCCCGCCCCGGCGTCCACCACCAGCGGGTACGCCCCGGCGACCCGCTCGGCCACCGGCCGGGCCGCCTCGGCCAGGGCGGCGGAGACGACGTCGTAGTGCCCGGCGGCCAGGAAGTCGGCCCGGGCGGCGACCATCTGCGCGGTGTCCCCGACGTGCGGGGCACGGCCGGTGAGCAGGTTGACGTACCCCTGGCGGGCCACGTCGAAGCTGTGCCGGCGCGGGCAGCGCAGGCTGCCGGCGCCGCCGGTGGCGGCCTCGGCCAGCGGCTCGGCGCAGACCGGGCAGCGCAGCCGCGCGAGGACCTGCGGGTGCGTCACGGCCACCGGCTGCTCGGACGGGTGCGGCGCGCTCACCCGGGAAGCGTACGTGCCCGGGTCGGGCCGGGTGTCCGGGTAGGTCGTCGGCCGGTGACGGGGCGTCGAGGGTCGTCCCGCCGGTCGGGTCGTCGGCTGACTAGGGTCTGAGCATGGTCGCAATCCGATACGAGGACATCGTCAAGGTCCCGAAGGCGCTGCTGCACGATCATCTCGACGGCGGCCTGCGGCCGGCGACGGTCGTCGAACTCGCCGCCGAGGTGGGCCACGAGCTGCCCACCACCGATCCGGAGGCGCTCGGCCGCTGGTTCGTCGAGGCCGCCAACTCGGGGTCGCTGGAGCGCTACCTGGAGACGTTCGCGCACACCGTCGCCGTCATGCAGACCGCACCGGCGCTGCGTCGGGTGGCCCGCGAGTGCGCGCTGGACCTGGCCGCCGACGGGGTGGTCTACGCCGAGGTCCGGTTCGCCCCGGAGCAGCACCTCGAACAGAACCTCACCCTGGACGAGGTGGTGGAGGCGGTGGTGGCCGGCTTCACCGAGGGCGCCGCCGAGGCCGCCGCGGCCGGCACGCCGATCCGGGTCGGCACCCTGCTGACCGCGATGCGGCACGCCGCCCGCTCGCAGGAGATCGCCGAACTGGCCGTCCGGCACCGGGACGCCGGCGTGGTGGGCTTCGACATCGCCGGCGCGGAGGCGGGTTTCCCACCCACCCGGCACCTGGACGCCTTCGAGTACCTCCAGCGGGAGAACTTCCACTTCACCATCCACGCCGGCGAGGCGTTCGGCCTGCCGTCGATCTGGCAGGCCATCCAGTGGTGCGGCGCCGACCGGCTGGGTCACGGCGTACGGATCGTGGACGACATCACCCCCGGCCCGCGGCCGGTGCTGGGCCGGCTGGCCGCGTACGTCCGGGACAAGCGCATCCCGCTGGAGCTCTGCCCGTCGTCGAACGTGCAGACCGGGGCCGCCGCGTCGATCGCCGAGCACCCGATCGGTCTGCTGCGTGACCTGCGCTTCCGGGTGACGGTGAACACCGACAACCGGCTGATGAGCGGCACCTCGATGTCGCGGGAGATGGCGCTGCTGGTGGAGGCCTTCGGCTACGGCTGGAAGGAGCTCCAGTGGTTCACCATCAACGCGATGAAGAGCGCCTTCATCCCGTTCGACGAGCGGCTGGAGATCATCGACGAGGTGATCAAGCCGGCGTACGCGAAGCTGCTGGGCTGATCACTGCCGTGGGTGGCCGGCGACCATGCCGGCCACCCGCGACAGGATCTCGCGGGCCCGGGCGGCCTCGGCCCCCAGGCCGGTCTGCCGGCGCAGGACGGCCGGTTCCGCCCGCAGCAGCGCCACTCCGCGCCGGATGAGCACCTTCGGCGCCTTGCGCTGCTCCGCCAGGTCCCGGGCCAGCCGCCGGACGAAGGTGGCCCCGCGCGGCCGGCGCAGCGCGTACGCTCCGGCCAGCAGCCCGCGACGGCGGCACTCCTCGACGATCTCGGCGGCAAAGATCCCTTCGGCGATGAAGAGTGGCGATCCGGTCACCTCGAACGGCCGGGTGGCCACCCGCCGGTCGGCACCGATCGCATAAACCGGCACTTCGGCCTTGCCCTCATGGGCCAGTCGGGCAATTGTTTCCACGGCTGTTCCGGCGTCCCAGGACTCCGGCGAGTCCCAGTCCACCAGCCCGTCGCGGCGCGGCAACGTAGGGTCATCGCCGTCCTTGTAGAAGTCGTCCAGACACAGCACCGGAAGTCCGGTTCGCTGCGCTATGTACGACTTTCCGGAGCCGGAAGGGCCGGCGAGGAGGACAACGCGGTGACGGTATTCCATTACGTTCGGTAACTCCGGCCAGACGGATTGCTATCAAATTGCATCAACATCTCATCACACCCTCAGCGACCGCCAACCTGGGCTTTCTCTTTCTGAGACGGCGTGATGGAATCTCGGGGGTCCGACCCGCCGGGTCGGTCGCTGGGCGTTGCCCGGGGCAACGCGGGGACGCTGCAATCGCGAGGGCGGTGACGTGAGCAAACGGCCAAAGACGGCGGGCTCCTTCCTGTCGCGTCTGCGTCGGCCGGCCGGCCGACTCCGCGACATGCCGATCTGGTCCAAGCTCGGTCTCATCATGATCGTGCCGACCATCGCCACGGTCGTGGTGGGCACCAGTGGCCTGGTCGACAACCTGCAGACGCTCAACAACGCCAACCGGGCCGGTGACCTGGCGAACCTCGTCGGTCACTCCGGTGACCTGGTCAACAGCCTCCAGGACGAGCGCACCGCCGCGGTCCTGCTGCTCGGTTCGCAGAAGGGGCAGGCGCGGGAGCAGTACCAGGAGGCGTACAACCGGGTCAACTCCCGGGTCGACCGGTCCAAGCTGCCGTACCTGCAGCAGCGGGCCCAGCTGGAGGACCTCCCGGGCAGCCTGGAGACCCTGCTCGACCGGATCGACCAGGAGCTGACCGACCTGCCGGGCACCCGCAGCCAGGTCTACAACGGCAAGCTGACCATCAGCAACGCCGTCGGGTCGTACCAGGGGCTGATCGACCAGCTCATCAGCATCCGGGACTCGGTCACCCAGCTCGCCGGCGACAACGACCTGAGCGACCGGATGCGGGCCGCCACCGCGGTGGCCCGGTCCAAGGAGTTCCTGTCGCTGCGCCGCGTCGCGGTGCACCAGGTGCTCATCCAGAAGGCGTACATCTCGCCGCTGCGCCGGGACTACATCGCCAGCCAGGCCGGTGAGGGCCTGGCCCTGCAGACCTTCAACTCGGTGGCCACCCGGGCCGAGCGCGAGTTCCTCGAGCAGACCGTCACCGGCGCCGACCGGCGTCAGGCCGACAACTACAGCGGCTGGATGGACAGCCGCTCCACCGAGAGCATCGCCGGGGTGCCCTTCGGTCCGGACCAGTGGGACGCGGCCATGGTCTCCAACGCGGCGCTGATCCGCACCGTGGAGGTCAAGCTCGACGGCAACGTGGTCCGCCAGGCCGACGAGCTGCGCTCCGACGTGCAGCGCACCGTGTTCCTGCAGACCGGCCTGCTGCTGAGCATGCTGCTGCTGGCCATCCTCTTCGCGTACCTGGTCGCCCGGTCGATGGCGCGCTCGCTGCGCGACCTGCGTCAGGGCGCCCTCTCCATCGCCCAGTACGGCCTGCCCCAGGCGGTGGCCCGGCTGCGCGACCCGCAGGTCACCGGTCAGCTCTCCCCGGTCCAGCTCGCCAACCAGATCGCCGAGCCGCTGCCGGTGCGCAGCAAGGACGAGTTCGGCCAGGTGACCGAGGCGTTCAACGCGGTCCACCTGGAGGCGGTCCGCACCGCCGCCGAGCAGGCCGCGCTGCGCTCCTCCGTCGCGACGATGTTCGTCAACCTCGCCCGCCGTTCGCAGATCCTGGTCGACCGGCTGATCGGCCACCTCGACCGGCTGGAGCGCGGCGAGGAGGACCCGGACCGCCTGGCCGAGCTGTTCCAGCTCGACCACCTGGCCACCCGGATGCGCCGCAACGACGAGAACCTGCTGGTCCTCGCCGGCGCCGACTCCACCCGCGTCCAGCGCGAGCCGGCCGCCCTGATCGACGTGCTGCGCGCCGCGCAGTCCGAGGTCGAGCACTACACCCGCATCGAGTTCGGGGTCATCGACCGGGACATCGAGGTCGCGGCCCACGCGGTCAACGACATGGTGCACCTGGTCGCCGAGCTCTTCGACAACGCGACCGCCTTCTCGCCGCCGGACTCGCACATCATGGTCGAGGCGCGCCGGATCGGGGACCGGGCCACCCTCTACGTCGAGGACCACGGCATCGGCATCAGCGCCGAGCAGCTGGCCGACCTCAACGAGCGGCTCGCCACGCCGCCGCAGGTGGACGTCGCCGTCTCCCGGATGATGGGCCTGGTCGTGGTCGCCCGGCTGGGTTCCCGGCACGGGGTCAAGGTCGAGCTGCGACCGGGCACCGACCGGGGCACGGTCGCCGAGGTCACCATGCCCACCAGCGTGCTGGTGCCCCGGGCGCTCTCCGGCCGGGGTCCGCAGGCCGCCGCGCTGCCCGCCGGCACGCCCGCCCCGCAGCCCGGTCCGACGCCGGTCTTCGGCGCGCTGCCCGCGCTCGGCAACGGCCCGGCTCCGCGCACCGGTGAGTCCGGCAACCAGGTCACCCTCGGCGGCCGGCCGTTCGAGCCGACGCAGCGCAACGGCGCCCCGGCCAACGCCGGTGGCGGTCGCGCCATGCCGGCCTGGTCGGACCTGACCGGCGCCAGCGGGATCAACGGCGACGACAGCTTCGCCCCGCGGACCGCCAACGGGCAGCCGATCGACCCGCTGCCGCAGCGGCGCTCCTCCGACGGCGACCCGTCGGTCACCGGCCAGCAGCCGGTGATCCCGCGGCAGCTGCCGAGCAGCCCCGAGGCGCGTCCGTACAGCTCGCCGCCGTTCCCGCCGGTCTCCGGGCCCCCGGTGGTCCCGCCGGTCTCCGCCCCGCCGCTGCCGCCGGTCTCCGGCGTCCCGGTCTCGGGCCACCCGGTCTCCGCCGCCCCGGTCTCCGGTCACCCGGTCTCCGGTCACCCCGTCTCCGCCGCGCCGGTCTCCGGCCAGCCGGTGTCGGCCGCGCCGGTCTCCGTCCCGCCCCGGCAGACCCCGCCCGGCGCGGGAGCGCCGCCGGCCTGGCCGCCGGTGGCCAACCCCGAGCGGGACGCGGCCGCCCCGCCGGTGCCCGAGCGGCTCGCCGCCGCGCTCGACATGACCACGGAGCTGCCCCGGGTGGCCCGTCCCGAGCCGTCGGCGCCGGCCACCCCGCCGGTGACGCCGGCCCCGGCCGCCCCGCCGGCGGTTCGGCAGCCCACCGCGCAGCCCGCGGTGCCGCAGCCGCGCGCCGGCCAGACCGCGCCGGTCAACCGGCCGCCGACCCCGCAGGAGACGGCCAACCGGCAGCGGTACGCGGACGAGACGATGGAGCTGCCGATCTTCCGGGAGCTGGAGTCGGCCTGGTTCCGTACCCGCAAGCCGGGCCCCGAGGAGGCGGCCGGCGCGAAGGCGTCCAACGGCACCGCGGCCCAGCAGACGCCCGCCGCCGACGCCGCCGGTCGACCCGTCCAGAACACCGCACCACGGACGGCAGGTGTCGCACCGATGGCAAACACTCCGACCGCCGGAGGGACGCCGTTCGACAACGGTTCGGCGGCGAACGGGGGCGCCCGCCCCGGGCACACCGACGGCCTGCCCCACCGCCGGCCCGCCCCGCAGCAGTCCCCGGGCTGGCAGACCGCGGCCGACGACGGCTGGCGTGCCGCCGTGGCCGCCTCCGAGGTGCCGGTGGCCGCGACCACCCAGACCGGCCTGCCGAAGCGGACGCCGATGGCGCAGCTCGTCCCCGGTGCGGTGGAGAAGCCGACCACCTCGGTGCAGCGGCGTTCGCCGGAGGCCGTGCGCGGCCTGCTCTCCGCCTACCATCGAGGCGTGCAGCGCGGCCGCAGCAACCCCTCGGACAGCAACCCCACCAACCCGGAGGCGACTTCGGGAGGGCAGCAATCCTCGCAGTCTGGCTCCGGCCCGGCGGCCGGGAGCGGGCAGAAGGAGCAAGAAGGATGACAACTACGCAGGATCTCGGTTGGCTGCTCGCCAACTTCGCCGACCGGGTGCCCGGTGTCGCGCACGCGGTCGCCGTCTCCGCGGACGGCCTGCTCCTCGCGTCGTCACGGGACCTGCCGCGGGACCGGGCCGACCAGTTGGCCGCCATCGCCTCCGGCCTGGTCAGCCTGACCCAGGGTGCGGCCCGCTGCTTCGAGGGCGGCGCGGTGTTGCAGACCGTGGTCGAGATGGACAACGGCTTCCTGTTCCTGATGTCCATCTCGGACGGCTCCTCGTTCGCCGTGCTGGCCGCCCGTAGCTGCGACGTCGGCCAGGTCGGCTACGAGATGGCGCTCCTCGTCGACCGGGTGGGCGACGCGCTGACGCCGCAGCCGCGTACGGCTGTCGGGATGATGGGCTGACCGAGCTGACCAGGCGGTCGGCACGGCGGCAACGACACAACAACAACGACGGGTGCCACCGGGCGAGAGCCGGTGCCGGGTACGAAGGAGGTGAGCGGCGACATGGCCGATCGTGACGAACCGACCGGAGCGTTGGTCCGTCCATACGCCGTGACCCGTGGTCGTACCCGTCCCCGGCTCGACATCGCCATGGAGGCGCTCGTCGAGACGACGGTGCGCGGTCGCGCCGCTGCCAGTGGCAACGGCGGCCAGGGCCGTGAGCACCAGTACATCGCCGCGCTGTGTGACGGACGCGTGCAGTCGTTGGCCGAGATCGCGGCGCGGATGCAGCTCCCACTGGGTGTGGCCCGGGTGCTCATCGCCGACATGGCGACGGACGGCCTGGTCGCGGTCCACGAGCCGACCATTCTGGACGACTCGGACGACGCGGTGGGCACTGAACTGCTGGAGAGGGTGCTGAGTGGACTTCGCAGGCTCTGACATGTCGCACCGGCCGCCGGCCCCGAGCGGGCGCGTGACGTCGGCGAAGATCGTTATCGCCGGTGGTTTCGGCGTCGGCAAGACGACGCTGGTCGGTTCGGTCTCGGAGATCACGCCGCTGACCACCGAGGCGATCATGACCTCCGCCGGCGTGGGCGTCGACGACACCCGGCAGGTGCCGGGCAAGACGACGACCACCGTGGCGATGGACTTCGGTCGTATCTCGATCGACCGGGACCTGATCCTGTACCTGTTCGGTACGCCTGGCCAGACGCGGTTCTGGTTCATGTGGGACGAACTGGTGCGTGGCGCCATCGGCGCGGTGGTCCTGGTCGACACCCGCCGGTTGGCCGACTGCTTCGCGGCGATCGACTTCTTCGAGCACCGGCGGCTGCCGTACCTGGTGGCCATCAACTGCTTCGACGGGATGCAGTACCACGACCCGCAGGACGTCCGGGACGCGCTGGCGATCTCGCACGACGTGCCGGTGGTGGCCTGCGACGCCCGTAACCGGGAGTCGACCAAGCACGTGCTGATCTCGCTGGTCGAGTACGTGCTGACCATGCGTCGCTCGCGCGCGGTCGCGCCGGCCTGACGGCTCCCGACGCGCCCGTTGGCGGCTCCGGCCGTCACCGGGCGCGTCGTCGTGTCCTCGGCCGGGTGCGGAGGGGCGGCCGGCCGTCCCCGTCCGGCACGAGTCCGGGCCGGGGCGGGGTGGCGCACACGACAGCGCCCGGCCGGCGACGCCGACCGGGCCCACCCGGGCCACCGGCCCGGCGGCTCGCTCAGGAGATCCGGACCCAGCTGCCCCGGGACACCGTGTAGACGCCCAGCGAGTCGCGCTCCAGCCCGCTGTGCCGGATCGGGGTGAAGGCGTACGGGCCGACCATGCCGTCGGTGACCAGCGTCTGCAGGAACGCCCGGATCCGGCCACGGTCGACGCTGGTGGACAGCCGGGCGGCGTCCGCGATGAGGTGGAGCCCGTCCGAGGCGTACGGGGCGAAGCCGCTGAACCCGCCGTGCTGCTGGATGTAGCGGAACACGAAGTCCCGACGGGCCAGCGCCGCCGTGGTGGTGTTGGTGAGGGTGGAGCCACCCAGACAGGCGGGATGCACCGCGTACGCGCCCTCCACGGCGGTGGCGTTGCTGCCCTCCAGGGTCTCCTCGGTCACCGCCGCGGCGTCGAGGAACAGCGGCCCGCGCCAGCCGGCCCGACGCAGTGCCCGGGCGGCGCCCCCGGCGTCCGGGGCGGCGGCCCAGAGGAACACGCCGTCCGGCTCGTCGGCCACCGTCTCCTCGGCCGCGTCGGCGAAGTCGGCGCCGCCTCGGGGGAGCCGTACCGTCCGGTCCAGCTCGACCCCCACGGCCCGCAGGGCGGCCGTCAGGGCCCGGACCCCGGCGTCGCCGTGCAGCCCGTCGGCGGCCAGCACCGCCACCCGCTCCAGGCCCTGTGAACGGGCGAGCTGGGCCAGCCGTCGGGCCACGTCGACCGCGTCCGGGGTGAGCTTGTAGATGTAGGTCCGCTGGGCCAGCGGCAGGACGATCCCGTCGCCGTGGGCGAGCGAGACGAACGGGGTGCGCAGCCGCTGCGCCACCCCCGCCACGGCCATGGCGGTCTCGGGCAGCGTGGTGCCGAGCAGGGCGTGCACGCGATCGTTGCGGATCAGGTCGGTGGTCTGCGTGGCGGCGAGCCGGGCGTCGCCCCGGTTGTCCCGCACCAGCAGCCGTACGCGCCGACGCAGGTTGCCCACCTGGACGCGTTCGACGTTGATGTCCTCCACGCTGATCTGCAGGGCCCGTTCCTGGGGCACACCGAGGGCGGCGCCCCGGCCGGTCAGCTCCAGGCTGACCCCGATCAGCAGCTCCGGGCCGCCCGGGGAGGCGGTGCCGTCCGGCTCCGTGTCGTCCTGCGTGCCGGCCGGCGCGCAACCGCCGAGCAGCAGGGCCCCGGCCGCCGCGCTGAGCACACCCCGGCGGGTGAGCACGGTGGAGTCGGTCATCGGTGTCGCCATTGGAGTCGCCTTCCCACCCCGGCGTCACCTGTCGCCGACGGTTCCGCCGGTATGCTCCCGGCCGTCGCGACCCGGCGTCAAATTGCCCGGGTGTGGGCAGGAACACGCAGGTGGAAGGCGTTCAGGAGCGGTAGCCGGCGGACCGGAACTCGTACTCCCGATCGTCGTCGCGCTCGGCCGGGTCGCGGCTGAAGTCCCAGCCGCCGGCCGACTCCCGACCCGGTCGCCCACCCACGGCGAACCCGCCGATCTCCTGGCCGCGACGCCAGCCGCGGAAGTAGCCGGTGGTGTTCTCGGCGAGGCTGGCCGCGTCGCGGACGATCCGCAGCGGACGCTCGTCGCGCAGCGGCGAGCCGGGCACCAGGTTGGCCTGCGGGACCCGCTTGGGCAGGCCGGCGGAGGTCTCCGCGCCGACGGCCGGGCGGGCCGCCTGCTCGGCGGCCTGCCAACCGGTGTCCGCGGTGGTCGACCAGTCCAGCTCGGACTCGGCCTCCTCGCCGTGCCCGACGAACCAGGCGGACCTGGCCTGCGCGAAGATCAGCAGGTCGCCGTCCCCCTCGTCCGAGATCGGCGGGGGTCGGTGCTCCATCGGCGCGGGCCGGCGCTCGACCGGGTCCGGACGACGCTCGGGCGCCGGCCGCTCGCCCCGGGGGGCGCGGCCGGCCCGGCCCGCCTCCTCGCGGTCGACCAGGCGCAGCGGCGGCGTCTCCAGGCCCGGATCGGTGGGCGGGTTGGCGCCGCTGCGCAGCGCGCGGTCGGCCAGCGGCGGCGGCTCCACGAGCCGCAGCATCGGCGGCTCCTGCGGCAGGTCGTCGGCGAGCCAGGGCGGGGTGACCCGTCGCTGGGCGCCCGGCTCGGCCGGGGCGTCCGCCGGGCGGCCGGCCCGCTCGCCGTACGACGGCGCCGGCTTGTCGGCGGGACCGTCGACCGGCTCGTCCGGGTTGTTGACCAGTGGCCAGTTGGCCCGGGAGCCGGGCGGCGCGGCCTCCGGCTCGGGGCGCGGGGTCGGCACCGGCACGTTCAGGTCGGTCGCGCTGAAGCCACCGGTGGGTGCCGAGAGCGCGCCGCTGGGCTTCGGGCGGGGCGGGATCACGGTGCGCTGCCGCTCGGCGCGGGCGCTGTTGATCGCCGCCGTGGTCAGGGTGGGCCGGAACGGCTCGCCGGCCTCGGCGGGCGGCACGGCACCGCGCTGCGCCGGCGCGATCGGCGTGATGCCGGGCGGCGGCGGGGGCGGCGCGGAGACCGGACGGTTGGTGGGCGCGTCCACCCCACGGCGCACCAACGGCATGGCGGGCTCGGTCCGCGCCGGCGGGGCGGAGGCGGGCCGCGCGGACGCGGCCGGGGCGACCGGCTGCGGGGCGACCGGTGGCGGCGCGACGGGGCTGGGGGCCACCGGCGGCGGGCCCAGCGGCCGGGGCGACGCCGGCACGGTACCGCCGGAGACCGGCTCGGGGCGGCTGCGCCGACCGGTGGGCAGGGGGGCCTCCGGCTCGGCGGGCCGGACGGGACGCAGCCCGGACGGGCTGCCCGCGCCGGGCAGTTCGCCGACCGCCTCGCCGCGGCGGGCGGCGGCCCGGCGGCCGGGTGCCGGGGCGGGGGTGACCCGGGCGCCGAGCGCGCCGACCAGGGCCTCGCAGCCGGCGTCGCAGGCCCGCACGGCGGCGACGGCCTGCCGGACGGTCTCGGCGACGGCGGAGGTGAGCGCCCGGTTGACGGTGGCGCGGCGGGGCGTCTCGGAGATGGCCACCCGCAGCGCGGTCACCGCGGCGTCGATCTCCGCGGCCTCGGCCACGCCGTCGGCGGCCAGGTGGGCCGCCACCGCGTCGGCGGCGACGGAGACCTCCCGGCCCTGGGCCGTCGTGCCGGCCAGCATGCCGGGTTCCGGCAGGGCGTCCAGGACGGCCAGCGACACCGGCTCGGCCGGGTCCGGGTACGCCCGCAGGGCGGCCGGGTAGAGCTCGCGCAGCACCTCGCGCAGCGCCACGGCGGCCGAGTGCCGACCGCTGGACAGGGCGGCGTGCGCCGCCAGGACCTGCTTGTAGCCGGCCAGGTCGCGGGGAGCGGGGAGGGTGACCGCGGAGAGCGCGCCGGCCTGGAGGGCGCGGGCCAGGCCCACCGCCCGTCGCTCGGCCGGCGGGGACTGCATCTCCTCCAGGGAGTCGTCGTCGGCGAACCGCTCGGCGAAGTCGTCGACCGAGTCGTCGTCGGCGATTGCGAGTGGACGCCCGGCGGCGCTGAGCAGCGAGGTGACCGTGTGGTCGTCGCTGTCGGCCGCGATCGCCGCGCCGCTCGGCCCGCCCGACCGCTCCACGAGCAGCGCGACCAGCCGGGCGTAGCCCGCCGGGTCGTCACCGATCTCGCAGACATGCAGCAGACGGCCTGCGTCGTCGACCACAGCGGACGTCAGCGCCGAACCGGTCGATGCCGGTCGGTCGGCCGGATCCGCCGAGGCCAGACCGCAGTACACGCGCACGAGCGCCACGGCGTCGTCCTCCTCCCGGGACACAGGTCTTGTTATCTGCCAGAGACTGATGCTCCCCGCTCGGGGTCAGTCGCGCCAGTCCACGACGGCAGAGATCTTGCCGACAATGGTGCGCCAACCCAAACTCGCGGTTTGTGCCCCGATTTTCTTCAGCCGCCGCCGACCGAAGAATCCTCCGATCCCACCATTGACAGACGCGCGCAGCGCCTCGTCCAGATCGTCCAGGCTGGACCCGGCGGAGAGCATGTCCAGCACGGCCGGTAGCCGCAGCGCGTACGCCACGTCACGGGCGACCTCGCCGGCCTCGATCAGCAGCGCCGGGTCCCAGGTGTCGTGCCCGCCGCGCAGGTTCTCCACGACGAGGTCCAGCTCGTAGGTGTCCTCGTCGAGGGGCACCACGTCGGCCGGTTCCACCCGTTCGGACAGTTCATTCCAGCTGTCCAGTTGGGACATGTCGTGGGGCGCGCCGGAGCGGACGAAACTGACCAGCGCCTCGGGGGACTTGAAGAGCAGCAGCCGGCCCTTGTGGGTCAGGAAGAGCGGCACCTCCTCGTCGCCGGCCTCGTCCTGCTCCTCGGCGTCCTCGTCGTCGGTCGAGTCGGCGGCGTCGCCGGCACCCTTGCGCCGCGCGGCCTTCTCCTCGTCCTCGTCCTCCTCGGCGGTGAGGGCGGCGAACTCCTCGTCGAGGATCACCACCTCCTCGTCCTCGTCCTCGGTCTCGACGACCTGACGGCGGGCCAGGAACGGGTCGTCGGAGTCGCGCTCGGCGACGTCGGTCGGGGTCAGCTCCCGGGCCGGCCGGTACGCGCGCAGCGTGAAGCCGGTGCCGGCGGGCAGCGCGATCTCCACCGGGTCGATGCGCACCTCGTCCCAGAGGGCGCGGTCGATCGTGCCGCGCTCCGGCGCGGTCTCGACCGGACCGTCGGTGGCGTCGAGCTCGGGCTCGTCGGCGTCGGGCCGTTGGGGCGACTGGCGGGCCACGCTGACCTCCGTGTGCGTCGGGTTGCGCACTCGCCGGCGTCTCGGGCCGGCCAGTGACTCTGGGCACATACCCTAGTGGTCCGTCCGCCGGGTGCCGACCCCGCACCCCGCTGGCGGTCCGTACGGCCGACAAGTAGCCTAGCTACGTATGAAGGCCCAGTCGCTGCACGGACACCTCGACGCGCTGCTGCTGGCGGTGCTGGAGCAGGGCGCGCTGCACGGTTACGCCATCATCGAGGCGCTGCGCGCCCGCAGCGACGGCAGCCTGGATCTGCCCACCGGCACGATCTACCCGGCGCTGCGGCGGCTGGAGCGGGCCGGTCACGTGGCCAGCTCGTGGAGCACCGTCAACGGGCGGGAGCGGCGCACGTACGAGCTCACCGACTCCGGTCGCCGGGCGTTGGCCGGGGAACGGCAGGGCTGGCACGAGTTCAGCGCCACCGTCGGCCGTTTCCTCGGCCCCGACACCCCGCCCACCCCCGCCTGACCCACCCGGCCACGCCGACGGGCCGGATGGTCGCGGTACGGCATGCGGGGTGTCGCGGTGTCCGCGCGCCCGGACGCCGCGACACGCCGCAAACGGTGCGGATCATGAGGGTGGGGTCAACGGACGGTGGTCAGCCAGGTGTGGGCGGCTCGGCCCAGGAGGACGTAGGCGGCGCCGGCCAGCACTGCTCCGACGATCATCGGCGGCCAGGTCAGCGCGGCCTCCCAGAGCCCCAGCGACCAGGCGAACAGGGCGACCCCGGCGAGCGAGCCGAGCGTGAGCGCGCCGGTGAGCCCCAGCCCGAGCAGCCGGCCCGACGCGGGGACACCGGCCCGGCCCCGGCGGGCTCCCCGCGTCCCGAGCACCAACCCGGCCAGGGCGAGACCGGCGACGGCCAGCCAGATCCCGTTCAACGACGCGGAGAGGAGCAGGTAGCCCTCGGGCGGCGGTGGGCCGGCGCTCCAACTCGACCCCCGCCAGGTGAGGTCGCCCGCGGCGACCAGGACCATCGCCACCGCGAGTGCCCGCAGCGACAGCCCGCGCAGCGCCCCCGCCGCCAGCTCCGCCTGGTAGGCGGGGGCGAGCTGCGCCGGGGTGCCGAACTCGGCCACCGCCCGGCGCTGCGCCTCCGTCGCCGGCAGCCCACCCTCCCGGTACGCCTCGGCGGCGTCGCTCAGCGCGTCCCGCAGCTCGACGATCAGTTCGGTCTTGGCCCGGGCTGGCCCGCGCAGCCGGCCGGCCAACTCGCGCAGTCGCTCCTCCACCACGTCGTCGCACCCCCGCATGCGCTCCAGCCTGCCACCGTCGGCGGGCCGGGGCGTCAGGGAGATCCCCGGAGTCGGCCGGTCGACCGGCCGCTCGTCGGGGCGGGCCTGCGGAGTCCGGAGGCGTCGCGTCCAGGCGCGACGTCCGGAGGGATTGCGTCCAGGCGACGGGCGCCCGGTCCGGGCCTCAGGGGGCCAGGGCCAGGTAGCCCCGCTCGGCGGCCTCCTGGAGCCGCCACTGGTCCCGGTACCAGCCGGGGACGGCCACCAGGTCGGCGTGCCGGCCGCGCTGGACGATCCGCCCGGCGTCGAGCACCACGACCTCGTCCAGCCCGTCGAGGCCGCTGAGCCGGTGGCTGATCAGCAGCACCGAGTGCCCCGCCGGGGTGGCGGCCAGCGTCGAGGCGAGCACCGCGTCGGCGGCGGACGGGTCCAGCCCCTCGGTCGGCTCGTCGAGCACCAGCACCGGCGGTGCGGCGAGCAGCGCCCGGGCCAGGGCGAGCCGCTGCCGCTGCCCGCCGGAGAGCTGCCCGCCCTCCTCGCCGACCACGGTGTCCCAGCCGTCGGGCTGTTCGCGTACCCAGTCCAGCAGGCCGGCGGCGCGGGTCGCGGCGGCCAGCTCCTCCTCGTCCGCGCCCGGACGGCCGAGCAGCAGGTTCTCCCGTACCGAGGCGTGGAAGACGTACGCCTCGGCGAGCAGCCCGCCGACGGCCCGGGGCAGTTCCTCGGCCGGGTACGCCGACAGGTCCTCGCCGTCCAGGGTGACCCGGCCGGCGTCGGGGCGCACCGCGCCGGTGAGCACGGCGGCGAGGGTGCTCTTGCCGGCGCCGCTCGGCCCCACCACGGCGATCCGGCGGCCGGCCGGCAGGTCCAGGTCGAACCCGTCCAGGGCGGGCGCCGCGCCGTCGCGGTAGCGCACGCGTACCCCCTCGAAGCGCACGTGGTGCGACCCGGCGGGGTCGACGCTCCGGCCGGCGGCCGGCGGTGGGCCGGGCTCGACCGGCGCGGCGAGCAGGTCGGCGACCCGGGCCAGGCCGGCCCGTAGCTGGGTCCGTTGCCGGGCCGCGCCGACCAGGGCCAGCGCGATCTCCACGGCGGCGAGGGCGCCGACGGCCAGCACGCCGACCAGCACCCCGCCCACCTCGGCGCGCAGCGCGACGAGCACCACCCCGGCGGCGGTCAGCCCGGCGACGAGGACCCCGGCCGCGTCGACCGCGAAGCCGGTCGCGGCGAGCCGGCGCTCCAGCCGGGCCAGCCGGTCGGCCCGTTCGGTGGCGGCGCGCAGCGCCCGCCCGGTGGCGCCGAAGGCGGCCAGGTCGGCGGCGCCGTGGGTGAGGTCCACCGCGTCGGTGGCGAGCGCCCCGCGCAGCGGCGCCACCTCGTCGGCGGCGCGTCGGGTCAGCGCGGTGGCCAGCGCCGGCAACGCCACCCCGGCGACGAGCAGCCCCAGCGCGAGCACCCCGGCGGCGGGCGGCGAGACCAGCGCGGCCCCACCGACGGCCAACAGGCCGACCAGGGCCGCCGCGGCGCCCGGCACCAGGACCCGCAGCAGCAGGTCCTGGACGGCCTCGACGTCGGAGACGAGTCGACTCAGCGCGTCGCCGGTGCGCTGCCCGGCGGGTCCCCGGCGGGCGGCGAGGGTGGCGAAGACCCGGGCCCGTACGTCGGTGATCATGCGGAGCACCGCGTCGTGCCCGGCGAGGCGTTCGGTGTAGCGGAACACGCCCCGGCTGATCGCCAGGGCCCGGACGGCGACGATGGCGACGGTCAGCCGGTCCAGCGGGGGCCGGCCGGCGGCGCTCATCAGCAGCCAGGTGGCGGTGGCCATCAGGGCCAGCCCGGCGAGTTCGGTGGCCGTGGCGAGCAGCCCGGCGCCGGCCAGCCGGCCCAGGTACGGGCGGGCCAGCCGCAGGACGGTCCGCTCGGCGGAACCTCGGCTCATCGGGTCGCCTCCCCGGCCGGCGCCCGGGTCAGCTCGGTGACCCGCCCGTCCTCCACGCGCAGGATCCGGTCGGCGTCGTCCAGCAGCGCGGGCCGGTGGGCGACCAGCAGCGCGGTCCGCCCCGCGACCAGTCGCCGGGTCGCCGCGAGCACCACCGCCTCGCTGGCCGTGTCGAGCCGGGCGGTGGGCTCGTCGAGGAGCACCAGCGGGGCGTCCCGGAGGAAGGCCCGGGCCAGCGCCACCCGCTGCCGCTGCCCGCTGGACAGCCCGTGCCCGCGCTCGCCCAGCGTGGTGGCCAGCCCGTCGGGCAGGGCCGCGACGACGTCGTCCAGCGCCGCGT
Organism: Micromonospora coxensis; assembly: GCF_900090295.1. Lineage (NCBI taxonomy): Bacteria > Bacillati > Actinomycetota > Actinomycetes > Micromonosporales > Micromonosporaceae > Micromonospora > Micromonospora coxensis. Next base: position 4,307,160 of record NZ_LT607753.1, read on the forward strand.
CGGCGACCGCCGTGGCGAGCGCCGCGTCGGAGGTGTCGGGGGCGCCGAGGCGGATGTTGTCGGCCAGCGAGGCGGCGAAGAGGTGGGCCCGCTGCGGGACCCAGGCGACCTGCCGCCGCCAGGCGTCCGGGTCCACCCCGGCCAGGTCGACACCGTCCACGGTGACCCGGCCGGCGGTCGGGCGGACGAAGCCGAGCAGCAGGCCGAGCAGGGTGCTCTTGCCGGCGCCGCTGGGGCCGACGACGGCGATCCGTTCGCCGGGCCGGACGGTCAGCGTGACGTTCCGCAGCGCGGTCGTCCGCTCGTACTCGACGGTGACGTTCTCGAAGCGGATCTCGGCGTGTCCGCCCGGGGCGGCGGCGGGCGCGGCGGCCGGGGCGGCGGCCGGGGCGGCCGGGGCGGCGGCGGCCGGGGCGGCGGTGACGGTGAGCGCCTCGTCCAGCGCGGCCAACCCCTCCATGCTGGCGTGGAACCGGCTGCCGGCCGCCCGCAGCGGCAGGTACGCCTCCGGCGTGAGCAGCAGCACCAGCAGCGCGGTGGAGAGGGTGATCCCGCCGCCGAGCAGCCGGATGCCGACCGGCACCGCGACCAGCGCCACCGAGAGGGTGGCGACCAGTTCCAGCACCAGCGCGGAGAGGAAGGCGATGCGCAGCGTCTTCATGGTGGCGACCCGGTGGCCGTCGGCCATCCGACGCACCACGTCGGTCTGGGCCCGGGCCCGGCCGAAGGCGCGCAGCGTGGGCAGCCCGGCGACCATGTCGAGGAAGTGCCCGCCGAGCAGCGACAGCCGCCGCCACTGCCGTTCGGTGGCGGCCTGCGCCTGCCAG